>CANMML010000005.1 GCA_947499005.1 uncultured Aquimarina sp. | reverse complement strand
TAGATGGCGCCGAAAGTTCACTCCGTTCTTTTTAAAATTTAATCATAAAATAATTATGAAGCTAATCTAAAGGATGGTCCTAGCGTCTCGGAATAAAAAATAAGGCTACTGCTAGCGTCCCGCTAGTAGCTATAAAGAGCATAAAACAAAGCTATCTGAGAAATTGGGTAGCTTTTAAAATTTAAGAGATCTAGGGTCTTTTTTGTTATTCCAAAAACGTAGGAATACTTTTTTTTGTTGGTCAGCGTAATAGAAAAGCGTTACTTGTTTTACGACAGGTTTTTGATATACATTTTTACGAGAAGTAGATTTGTAAGTGACGTTTTGTAGTTTAAGTTGCTCTTCGAGTTCTTCCACTTTAGTTACAAATCTTTCAGCGACTTCAATCGGAAATTCTTCTAATAAATAATCGATATTATTCCAATAATCTTCTTTGGCTTGTGGCGTCCACGTAAGTGTAATCATTAGCGATTTTTAAACAGTTGCGGGTATTTTTTACGAGTTTCTTCCGTTACTGATTTATGTGAAATCTCTTCACCGTTATTCATGGCATCTAAAGCGATATCGATAGCTGTTTCTTGCTCTTTAGAGAGTTGATAAACATCTTCGCTTAGTTCGTCTTCTAAACCGCTGTATTTTTCTTTTATTCTATTCCAATCTTCAATAGGTATTACCACACTTTTATGAATACCATTTTGGTCTGATATATATTGTAGGTTCATAATTTTAGGGTTTTAAGAAGCATATGCTTGTTTAGCTTTATAATCTCTGATGGTAAGATCAAGAAACTTCATAATCATTTGTTTGTCTTCTCCTACCATATTTTGAATGACTTCAAAGCGTTTTAATAACTCTTTGTCTTTAATAGCAATAATATCGTCACTTAATAATGCGTCCGTAGATACTCCAAGAGCATCTGCAATAGCTTTTAGAGCATCAGCAGGAGGAATACTTGTATTTAGTTCATAACGAGATAAACTTTTATTATTTACTCCTGATAATTCAGCTAGTTCTGCTTGTGACAATTTCTTCTGTTGCCTGTAAATTCTTATACGTTCCGCAATAGTCATAAATAAGAATTATTAGTATTAATAACGACTTTAATGCGAAAATAAGACAAAAAAACGTGAATCCTCGCTCTTCGAAGAGTGAAAAATAAAAACCCCGCTCTACGAAGTCAATTGAATAAATAATAAAACAAGAAAGCTGCGCGAATGTCTCACGACTTCGCGCTTTTTCACTACCAAGCAATACGATCAACTTTAAGTTCTATTTATTTTATAGTGAAAATAGTTTTGTGAAATATAGTTACACGAAGACAGGAGTCTTCGCGTAGCTGATATTCATATTTCATTTTATCAGATCCTGATTTACGTATGATGTTTAGAAAAACCAAAAAAGTAAACCAATTGAAAAGCAAGTAAAAGTACCATTGCGTAAATCTGCATGTATACCACTTGAAGTAAGGAATTATGGAAGAAGATAATTAGTACGATCTGTGTAATGCCAAATAAAGCAGAAAGAATCACAGGGATGTAATTGTCCAACGATAGAAAATAATAAGCAAAAATATTGGAGATGGCAAAAAGGGAAGTGGCAATAGCATATTTCCAAAGTAATGGAGCAATACTAACATAAGCGTTACCAAATAAAAGTTGTACCACTAAAGTGGGGAATAGGTAACATACAATTATGATAATGAATGCCAATATCCCAATGTATAAAACATATTTAGACAATACAGAGGTCGTCGGTTTTCCTTCTTTGTGCAACTGGACAACCTTTGGTAATAGTAACATGACAAACATCCAAGCCACAAAATAGACGACACGACCGATTAAAGCCAAGGAAGCATATAAGCCCGCATCATAAGCTTCAAAATAATGCTTTACGAGTAAGATATCACTGTTGTTGATGATAATTTGACTGAGTTCATAAAAGGCCGTCAGTAAGAAGAATTTTTTTATATGATCCTTATGCTCTTTAGAAAGTAACACTTCTTTTTTGAATGAAATTTTCTCTTTAGCAAAAGGAAATAAACCAAAAATTAAAGATACTAATATGCCAATAGCGACTATAATTGAAGAGGATATATTAGTCAATACCAAAAGAAGACTAACCGTAAAAATGAGTCTACTTAACATTTCTGTTTGATACGTAATAGCTAACCTACCGAAGCGTTTTTTGCCTTGTAAAACACCCCTGTTGACACTCATTAAAAAATATAAAGGCACTCCTATTCCAAATAAAACGAACATAAAAAAGGATTCAGTATGTAATAGGTGCTGTAAGTTTTTAGCAAAAATTAAAATGCCGATGCCTAACAATAGACCTGTAACTAAAGCATAGAGGTATGATTTTTTTAAAAAGCTAAGAAAAATGGAATCTTCAAAAAGTACAGAAAATTTGGCGGTAGCCAATTGAAAAGTCATCGCTATAAAAGACAATACTAATAGAAAGGTAATTAGGATAGCGGCATCTGCAAATTGTTGAGGTCCTAAAATCCTGCCAAGTATAAGATTGTAAGCATAATTACCAGCATTTACCACCAACGCACTTATCATAAACCATTGTTCCGAAGATATTTTTTTAAGAAATGGAATATGCATGCGTTATGTTGGTTTAACAATCTCAAATTAAGTTATTTAAACCTCTTGGCAAAGAAGAATTTTAGTTAGTTTAGTATGCATTTATACTTTAAACCAGATATGCTAAAAAATACGGTCTTGTTTTTCTTCTTATTGCTATTTTCAAAGGGATTTTCTCAGGAAATGAAAGAAGGGTTCAATTATCTTGAGACTGGGAAGTATGCTGCTGCTAAAGTGTTTTTTGAAGATGTATTAGAACGTTATCCTAGCAATAAAACAGCACGACTTTGTTATGGTAGAGCCATTGGTCTATCTGGAGATGCCCAAAAAGCAGTCATTATTTTTGAAGAATTAAGAGAAGCATATCCTACTGATTTTGAAATAAAACTGAATTATGCAGAATCGTTATTGTGGGATAAACAATACACCAAAGCAGAAGGTTTTTACGAAAAGTTAGTTGAAGAAAACAATAAGAGTTTCCCTGCTGTACTAGGGTATGCAAATACATTATCTAACTTAAAGAAATATCCCGCAGCACTGACTGAAGTAAATAAAGCATTAGGTATTCTTGAAGGAAATAAGAATGCTTTAAACTCAAGAAAATACATACGTCTTGGATATGCGTTTCAATTAACTCAAGAAAAAAACTATGATAGCGCATTGGAATTATTGGCGTTAAACTTAAAAGACTTCCCAAAGGATAAAGACACACAACTAAATCGAGCTAATATTTATTTGATTAAAAATGATCTAGATAATGCTGAAAAAGTATATGCCTCGATGGCAATTTCAGCAAAAGATAGTATCGTTTCACTAAATGGATTATCCTTAGTAGCGCATAAAAGATTTAAAGATAAAAAAGCACTACAACTTAGTAGCCAAGCGAAAGCAAGAGCGGAAAAATTTCCTAAGGACAAAGAGTTGCAATTATCCACAAAAGAACGATACATACAAGCATTGTTGTGGAACAGGAAATTTAAAACGGCGGCATTGGAGATAGACCGTTTATCAAAACAGTTTCCGAATACTACAAGGGTGGAAAGTTTACAAGCTTCGTATGGAATGTATACGAGTGATTTTGACAAAAGCATAGAAAAGTACACCTCAATTTTAGAAAAAGAGAAGCAATCATTCGATGGTAATTTAGGAATAGCCAACGCCTATCGTGCTACAGGGCAAGATGCGAAGAGTTACGAATATATTTTTAACACTCTAAAATACTATAACAAACAACCAGATGCTGAAAAGCTATTGAAAACCGTGAAACAATCACACAGTCCTTGGGTTGAGCAAAAGACGGCTTATACATTTGATAATGGAGATAATGAAAGTATTAATTTGAGTCTTTCTACAGCGTTACCTCTTTCTACAAAATCAATTGTTAAAGCGAATTATAATTATAGAGATACCGAAAATACACGTTCGAAAGTGAGCGCGACGACCAATGAAGTAGGTGTTGGTTTTCTGTATAAATTTAGTGGTAGATTCACAGTAGATACCAAGATCGGTGCTACGGTCTCTAATGCTATTGCAAACGATTATACTCAGTGGATTGGAGCGATTAAGTTTAAGACAAAACCTTTTAAACTACAAAACCTTGATGTTGGATATCAGCGAGAATTGCAAAACTTCAATGCAGATCTTATTGATCGAGAGATCGTAATTAACAATTTTTTCTTGAATTATAACCTAAGTACCAACTTCAATTTTGGTTGGTATACCCAATACATGTTTACGAGTCAAACAGATGATAATACAAGAAACTTATTATTTACATCATTGTACTATAATTTATTTCGTAGGCCCATAGTAAAAGCCGGAATCAATTATCAAACGATTGCTTTTAAGAAGCAATTACCGACGATTTATTTTAGTCCAGAAAAATTCCATGTAGTAGAAATTTTCGCTGAACTTATAAACACACAAGAAGGCAATTGGTTATATCTTCTTAGTACAGCAGGGGGGTATCAATTTGTTAACGATGATCCGGCTTCAGAAACTTTTAGAATTGAGGGCAAATTAGGGTATCGATTTTCGGATCGCTTTGTAGCAAATATCTATGGTAAGCATAGTAATATTGCCTCTGCTACAGCAGCGGGATTCGAATATACAGAATTGGGGTTTTTACTGAAGTGGTATTTTTTAAAGCACCCTATTTTTAATAAGAATATTGAAGCTTTAAAAAAGTAACTTCTTTACGAGATAGTGTCGTTCAATGTCATATACTTTTCTTTAGGAAAAACACTGCCTTTATCACCTTTAACATCAAAGAATAATGTACTCACTTTAGCATTTTTTAAATAATCTTGGTACGTTAATGCGGCATAGTTATCATGATCTACAGCCAAAACGATTACATCAAAATGCTTATTGGTTCTGGTGTTTAATTCGATACCATATAACTTTTGTACCTCAGAAGGATACGCATGATTGTCTTGCACTGTAACTGCATAGCCAGATTTAGATAAAGCAAGGTATAACTTAGCGGCATAAGACGCTTTTAGGTTCCTAGAGTTTTCTTTTCTTGTTATTCCTTTTAGTAATACACTACACGGTTTATTATTGTTTGAACTTTCTGTTGCAGTATTGATCTTTTCGACAATGGTTTTAATATCATTTTCAACGGTAGAGCTTACAGTCTTATATACCTTGGTTACTACTTTCGAAACATAACTATCGTTTATGGAAATTGTTTTTTGATCTTTAGAAAATGTATTAGCACTTACAGCGACTGTACTAGTACTAAAATCAGTATCATGTGTTAATCCAGAGATTTGTTCTAATATAGGAATGCAAACTTCATTAATAAATGTAGTAGCAACATTATTTTGAAATACGATGACATCACCATAATTTAAGTTTCTAGCTACAGTAGCAACATCTTTTTTAAGAGCAGTACAATTTAGTGTTGCATCATCATTGGTGGTTACAGGTGTCGTAATAATGAAAAATGCAGCTAATTCTAATAACTTACTCATTCCTATAGGATGGAAATCTTTCTTCATGAAATCATTATGAAAAAGCCTTCGATTAGGATCTTTTTTTAATTGAATTTCAGAGATCGTTTTTGGGTCACGATCGTAACCAATCACTTTAAATTTCGAAGCCATTTGCAAAGCCACAGCTAAACCTGTTGTGCCTAGTCCAATTACCGCCATTTTGGTTTCCTTAGCGGTTAATCTTTCGAATAATGTCTCGTGATTTACTCTTGCGTTTGTGATGCTATAAGGAAGTGCCATAACTCATTTTTTTAGGATTATACCTCTAAGGTATGATCTCTTCCTTGTTGTATTTCGGTATTTTAGTTTGATAAAGAGTTACTGTAGACGAATGGTAATTTTCGGTAGGTGAATGTTTTTTATAGGCCTAGTTTATTTAAAAAGTCATGAATTCAGCAAAACGTAACAAGTATAAAAATGTATTTAGAAACAGGATTTCTTTTTTAGTTTACATTTTGTATGTTGTAAAATTCACACTAGCCTTTTTGGGTACTTTTTAGCAAAAAGTACATTAGAAATTAGAATACGTCAATAGTATTGATTTTCGGTATATTTTGATAGCTGTCAGGCAAGGAATGATCTAATTAAAAGAATTTTCATTACAACAAGTTCAAACGTTTCATAAGCGCCTCTTTATTTCCTCGACTGACAGGAACGACCTCTTTAGCGATCACAACACTATTATCTTCTATATCTACAATTTTAGAAGTATTGATGATATAGGATCGATGCACCTTTAAGAAAGAATGCTTGGGTAGTTTTTGCTCGATTTTTTTAAGAGTAGCATGTACCAAATGGTTTTTTGCTTCCGTTCGTATTTGTATGTAATCTCCTTTGGCTTCGATAATGTTTATCGATTCAATATTGATTTTTACCAATCGACGATCAATGTTAACATACAAATCCTTAGTTACATTTTGATTAGGGATTGCATTTTCAGATAGAGCTCTTAGTTTTTCTATACTTTTTAAAAAGCGATCTTCTGAAATCGGTTTTGTTAAATAATCTACGATGCAGGGATACTCGAAAGCATTCAATGCAAAATTAGGATCGGAGGTAATCAATACAATTTTGGGAGGCTCGTGTAGTGTATCTATAAAATCGAAACCCGTGAAGTCGGGCATATGAATGTCTAAGAAAATAACATCGACCGTTTCTTTGTTCAAAAATTTAATCGCTTGAAGTGCATTGGGAAATTCCTCAATAACTTCAATATCCTTCACTTTAGTGCACAATTGTGCTACGATCGCTCTAGCAGCGGCTTCATCATCTACAATGATTGATTTCATCTAAATACTTGAAATATAATTTTCTACAGTGTCTAAAATAGTTAAAAAATCACTGTGATTCGAACTATCAGAAACTTTAAGTGCTTCTTCAAAAAGAATGGCCTTTTGGTAAGCGTTGTCCATGCTTAGCATTCCGAGTTTGTGCTTGATTTTATGAACGATTTCCGAGGCTTGAAAATAATCTTGTTGTTGTATCGCCGTTAGGTATTGTGTCTTTTCAATTGGGAATTCACTTTTTAAGATGCGGATCATCTTTTCTTCAAATGCTTTCGAACCATCGGCTAGCTTTAGAATATATGATAAATTAGGTTCCATTAGTTGTGCTTTTTCTTTAGCGTGAAATGAAAACAAGTACCTTCTCCTACTGTTGAGGTAAAGTCAATTTCGCCCTCATAATAATCTATAATTTTCTTTACAATAGATAGACCGATTCCTGTAGAATGATCTGATTTCTGTAAAGATTGAAATACTTCGAAAATCTTTTTCTGATACTTTTTATCGATCCCCACTCCATTATCCTCAATGTAAAACTTCCAGTGTGTTTTAAGCTCTTCGCAAGTCACTTTTACCCAGCCTTTAGGTTTGTCTATATAAAGTACAGCGTTATTCAACAGGTTTTGAAACAGCTGTTGTAATCGAAAGCGGTCACCTGTAATTATAGGGAGTGTTTTAGGAATTTCAACCTTGATGTTTTCTGGTATATAAATTACCGAAATTATGTCACTCACCAAATCCTGAATGTTCACTTTTTCCAAAGGATGCTCGACTTTATCAATACTTGAATACGCTAAAACCCCTCTAATAAGATGATCCATTTTTTCTACTTTGGTAGAAAGTTTGGCGAGGATTTCTTTAGCATTCTCATCAAGAATAGCTTCGTAATCTTCTTTCAGCCAGTAAATCAACGTATTCATACTTCGTAACGGGGACTTTAAATCATGAGATACCACATGGGCAAAATCCTTAAGTTCTTGATTACTTTTTTCAAGGTTTGCGAGTAATGCTTTTTTGAGTTCAGCTTCTTTGTATTCTTCAGTGATATTTCTAACAATTCCTTGGGCAGCAATGGCTTTTCCCGAAGCATCATACACCAATCCAGCATTAATATGCACTTGTTTTACTTCCTTGTTTTTTGTGATGACACGGGCTTTGTAATCTTTAAAATACCCTTTATTTATAAGTTGCCAATACGATTGCATGGCATATTGATAATCTTCTCGGTAAATGAGTTTAACGACATTGACATGTTCAAAATCTAAGTTGTACCCAAAAAGCTGCTTTGCCGAACGATTCATCTCTATCACTTCCCCTTTTAGATTCATTAAAATATAAGCATCTAAAAGATTGTCGAAAACACCATCCAATTGCGAGGATTGCTTGTGTGTTAATTCCTCTAGAGAAGCATTGGAAACTTTTAGTTTTTGATTTACTTCATATAGCTCCATGGCTTTTTGCTCTAGGATAGATTCAGCCTGCTTTCTTGCTTTGCGTTCTCTTTCTAGCGCACGTTGAAGTATTTGTAACTGTTCATTAGGCATGTTGTTGGATGTCAAATTTCACCTCGGTACCATTATTATTTAGTTTTGTTATCGCTATAGACGCTTCCTTGCCATAATGCTTAAAGGTACTTTCCATGAGACCTTTTGCAAAACTATACATACCTCTACTAGAAGTATAAATCATAGTCATTTTAGATGATTCTTTATTCGTCACATCGAATTTAGGGAGTTCGGCATCTGGATAAATTTTTCGAACCTCAACATGTATATGGCTTTCAATGGCATTTAATAAATCTAAAGGAGTTTCATACTGTTTAATAATATCAGGATAACTATTCTTCAATACCGAAAAGAAATGAAGTCCATAGGTGTGCAATAAATCATTTATGCTTAGTTGCGTTTTCTCACTTAAGTGGGTGAGGAGTTGTACCATTTCTGAAAATTTATAAGTACCTATAGAAGTATATACTCCTTCCGATTCTAGTTCAGATTTAGAAATGATGTCATCGACATATTCCATTCCAAATTTATTTTCTACTAACTCTAAAAATTCAGTAAATACGATTCCTTTCATATCAGTTTTGTGTTGATTTATATTAGCCTTTTAAGATCTCATTTTCTTCCCAGTAATTTACTAAAATTTCAATTTTTTTTATGTAATCTTCATATTTTAAGGGTTTTATGATGTATCCGGAGGCTCCATGACGATAACATTGTTTGATTTCACTATGGTTTGAAGAAGTGGTTAACATCACTATTGGAATGTATTTGAGACGCTCATGTTGTTTAAATTGTTGTAAAAAGTCAATACCATTCATTTTAGGCATATTCAAATCCAATAAAATAACATCGGGGATACACTCACCAGATATAATCAACTGTAATGCTTCTTCTCCATCATTGGCTTCTCTTGTCGTATGTATAGGGTTTATTTTTTTTAAGATGCGTTGAAATTTCAATTGTTCAATTTCATCATCTTCTATCAATAGAAATGTTAGTTTTTTCATTGGTAAGTGCTTAATTAGTACAACTTACTAAATAAGATGATGATTCGCATTATTTTTTCGGCGAATGGTAGGAGAAGTGTCGGTGAGTGGTAAGATCAAATCGACATAAAATGATTGGTGAAAAAATATTGACACTTAATAAAAGCGTTATATTTAATAATGAATGGTTTTTTCTGAAGTAGTTAATAGACAGAGAAATTTTATCATCTAATCTATTGGAAGGATGAGATATGCTATATTTAGAATTAAGTTAGATTTTTAGAGGAACCGTTAAAAGAAAGGGTAATAGATAAAACAATAAAGAATGAAGTTAAGGGGGTATTTATATGTATGTTGTTTGGTTGCATTGAATTTACAATGTTCTTCAAAAAAAGAAAATAGCGATCAGCAAAACAGGGAGCAGTCAGCAAAGCAACTTGTGCACAAAGGCTTTTCCATATGGGAAATTTTTTATGGGAGTGATTATAAACAAATGCTTTATGGAAAAGTAAAATTTAGTGAAGAATTGATGTATGAGATGAATAAAGATGCATCTGGGAAATATGTGAAATCTAGAAAAAAATATTATAATTCATGGTTATTAAATGGAGCTTTTCCTTGGAATATGAAAGTGGAATTTGACACATTAGGAAGATTATATAGATCATCTTCATATCGGGTTGCAGCAGATAAACATAATGATTATTCGAAATATGGTATTGAATATGTATACAACGAAAAAAATCAATTATATCGAATTAAGAATTTAAAAAGTGATTTTCATGGTTTTTATTCTACTGATGGATATAAAATGATATATGATAAAGATGGTACAGTAAAATATCGTCTTTGGATCAATCACGATGATGATGATATGTGGACTGAAGATAGTTTGGTATTTAAATATAATAAACACGGGGATATAGAAAACTCAAAAAAATATGAAGTATTGGAAGGTCGCGAGCCACTTGTATTAGAAGAGGATTACGGTAAACCTACAAAATACCAATATGATAATAAAGGGAGAGTAACCAAAAGTAGCAAAGAAGGCGGGAGCGCTAATCGATTTTATTATGAAAGTGATCATTTAGTAAAGCGAGTAGAAACAATAGGCTCTAGAACGAGTGAATATACCTATTATCCTACTGGAGTAGTAAAGTTTGCTAGGCTTAGAACTACCATGATTCCAGGAGATGTTAAATTTAATGAAACAGGTGAGGTAACTCATTTTAACGGTCAAAAAGTTGCCGATTTTTCAGAGTATGACGAACATGGCAATTGGAGGGTACGTATATCATATGATGACCATGGCATCCCTGAAACCTATACCGATCGCGTAATCGAGTACTACGAATAACAGCCGTAAAAAGTAGGGGGTTATGAGAGTAGGCTAAAGTTAAAGATTACTTTACTTCCATTTAATACCACAGCCCATACTTGGTTTTTGATCTTCAGTTACAGCTGTTCCAGAAATTAAGGCATCTAATGCTTGTGCTAAATCTTTACCAGAAGCTTGTCCCATATGAGGTCGTGTTTCATCAAAACGCCCACGATAGACACATTTTAAATCTTTACCAAAAACGTAAAGGTCAGGAGTGCACTCTGCTTTATAAGCCTTAGCCACTTCCTGGGTTTCATCATATAAATAAGGAAAAGAGTAGCCTTCTTTCGTTGCTACTTCGGTCATTAAATGTGGCGCATCTTGTGGATAGCGTTCAACATCATTACTACTGATAGCAACAAATTGAACTCCTTTACTCTGATACTGATTAGCCATTTCTACTAATCTTGCATTAATATGATGAACATACGGGCAATGATTACAGATAAATAATATAACAGTTGCTACATCCGATTTTAGATCGGAAAGCGAAAGTTGTTCTCCCGAAACGGTATCTAACAATGTAAAATCCGGAGCAAGTTCTCCTAATTCCATCATCCTTGAGTATGTCAGTGCCATGGCTAAAATTTTGAATTTATTAATAAGACGAAATGTAATAAATACTTTATTCTGTTTTTGTCAAAAAAATGATAAAACGCATTCTCGATAATTTATATATGTTTTTTCTGGAGGTTAAGAAAATGTCAGCTACCTAAAAAAGAGAAAAGGCGATTCCAAAATGAAACCGCCCATCATCATCAAAATATGGAGTATGGACTCCCATATTTTTGTAACCGTAATTAATTCTCAACTGTTTAATGAGATCCGTCTCTGTCTTCTATAAATTTTTTATCTCTAGTGTTTTTTTGAACAGCTATGGCAGCAAAGAGGCTTAATGTAAACGACATACCATAAAAGCCTTTTTCACTTAATGCTAAATCAGCATTCCACAATCCGACCACTAAAAGAAGGATAGAAATTATGGTGGTAAACCAGCTAATACTATGATAGATGTCTGTTACAGGGATGCCTTCTAGCTTATCTCGGACACTTTTCTGTACAGATACAGCAGAGAATAAACCAAAGAGTAAAATAGTAAAGTAGTATCCTTTTTCATTCAATACCATTTCTGCATTCCATAGTCCAATACAGTAAGAAATCATACCGATAAATAAAGCTCCCCAAGAAGCAGATATAAATGCAGAGGTTGGCTTTTGATCATAAACATCTAAAATGTTTTTTTCTGAAGTCTGATTACTTTTTTCGTCAGAGTTTTCATTTACAATTTTGTATTCCATGATTTTTGAATTTTGATGATTAATTCACTGCAAAGATGTGATTGAATTAAAGTTTATGGAATTCGATTTTTGTAAAATACTTATGATATATTTATAGTTATTTTGTGTAAATATCATTATTTATTGATAGTATTGGTATTTTAACTTACGATATATTGAAGTATTTAGAGTCTATTTTAAAAACACTTTCTAAAGAAGAAAGAGCAGAATTCGTTACTTATTTAAAAGGAAGGAATAAGCGAAATGATACTAAAAACGTAGTATTATTCAAGCTGCTTTGCTCCCAAGAGGTGTTACGAGATATAGATGTGGTGATTTATGGAAAAAGAAACAAGAATGCGTTGCATGCATTGTCTAAGCGATTATTCGATAATTTAATTGATTTCATAGCTTCAAAGAGTTTCGAAAACGAGCGGTCAGAAGACCTTCAAACACTGAAGTTTTTGGTAATAAGTAATGTTTTTTTTGAGCAAGAGCAATTTCAGTTGGCTTTAAAAATGCTTCGTAAGGCAGAATCAAAAGCACTGGCGTTAGAGCAATTCAGTATCCTTAATGAGATTTATTACACCCGCATACAATATGCATACTTAGATGCATCAATTGATTTTGAAAATCTTCTTAAAGTAGCGAAACAAAATAAAGTAAAGTTATTACAAGAGGAAGGTGTAAATCTTTTCTGTGCAAGTATTCAGCAAGAATTTCTAAAGCCAGATCGAAATTATGCTAAACTAGTAGAAGAGTTGTTGGTGAAGTTTGATGTAAATGTATCTGAAGATTTTTCATATAGATCTTTAGTAAAAGTAGTCACTATGGCCAATTTCATAGGGTACAGGACTCGTAACTATAAATTATTGCTTCCTTTTATAGAAAGAACTTATTCAATAATTAAGGATAAAGAGCAAATAACAGGTAAGAAGTTGTTTTATGATATTCAGATTTTGTATTTCGTTGCCAATGCCTATTTTAGGAATAAAGCATTTGACGATTCAATGCGATATCTTTCCCTTATGGAGTTTCAAATGCAAAAGGACAGAGAGAGATATAAGTACTTATTCGAACCTCAATATGTTTTGCTAAAAGCGTTCAATTTAAATTACACAGGTAATTTTGATGAGGCGATTTCTATGTTAGAGAACTTTCCCTATAAGAGGTATCTAAAGAATCAGTCCTCATATATTTTTGATTTAAAATTGAGTTTGGTTGTTTATTATTTACAACAAGAACGATTTAGAGAAGGGCTTCGTTTGATCAATACGTTTAGGAATAGTGATCAATGGTATGTTAATAAAACAAGTCTTGTTTGGGTGATCAAGAAAAATTTAATCGAATTGCTAATTCATATAGAGTTAGATCATATTGATATTGTAGACGCGAGGATTAATAGTTTTAGAAAAAAATATAATGGCTACCTAAAACAGCAAGGAGAACACAAGGCTTTAGGTTTCTTAAAATTAATTGCTCTATATCATAAAACAGGAGGTGATATTGAAGTAGACGACTTTAGTGCTAAAACTGAAAGTGTATTTGGGTATGGCACTGATCCTAATATTGATATTTTTGATCTTAGTTTTTATGCTTGGCTGAAAGCAAAAACATTAAGAAAGAATATATATAAAATGACTTTAGATGTAGTTGGTGTAAAGTCATAAAAAAAGCCTCTCGTTTGAGAAGCTTTCTTTGTACGGGCGGAGAGACTCGAACTCTCACACCTCACGGCACTAGATCCTAAGTCTAGCGTGTCTACCAATTCCACCACGCCCGCATTTCAATCTTATAACTTTATTAGGTTTTATCCTAATGGTAACGTGTCTGCCATTCCGATAGCTATCGGAACCACCACGCCTGTATTAATTTTGAGTTTGCAAATATAAGTATATTTTTTAATTATGCTATAAAATTATTCTAAGGTTTTTAGAAGTTCTCTATTCTTTTTTGTCATTTTTGAGACTACAAGCTCGTAAGAATGATCTATTAAATGTTTTAAAAGGTCATCGTCGATATTTCCATGAAAGTTTAGCGTATTCCAATGCTTTTTATTCATGTGATATCCAGGTTGAATATCTTCATGTTTTTCACGGTATTCGATAGCTTTATCAGGATCGCACTTAAGATTTACTTTTAAAGGGATAGCATCGATACTACCTAAAGCAAAAACTTTGTCAAGTACTTTGAATACTAAGACTTCTTCATCGAAAGGGAATGATTCTGTAACTCCGGGTTTGCTTAGACAATAATTGCGGTAGGTTTCAACATCCATTTTTTTAATTTAAAATTTAATCTTAGTAATCTCCGTTTTATGTTTTGATATTTGGTTTAGGTGTAACTCTTTTGTTTTTAGTATAACTTTTGAGTTTTACTTTCAGCTTGTCCTATTATCCCATTTACTTTAAATGAAAGTGGTGAGGGTCTGCGGTTAGCAGAATATTTAACTTTAAGCATCCAGTCCTGTGCCAATTTTTTTGGGAGCGACATCATCTAGTTCCAAAGCAGTGTAGTCTAATTTCCAGCCAATAGAACCAGCAATACTTTCAATTAATAAAATCGTATTAAGAGCTTCCTTTCTTGCTTCAGTGATCAAACCACTTTGTGGTATTTTGTCAACGATGTATTGTTTTGCTTCAATATTAATTTCATTTAAATCGGTTGATGTAAAAGGGTTTAGCCAGCCTTCTTTCTTATCGTAATATTTAAAATCGGTTTCAATAGTTAATAATTCTGGTTGAGGAAAATGGTTTAGTCGTACGGTTTTGTTTTTAACGTCCGATTCAATTTTTACTTTCGATAAATTGAAACCTACATGTGCTTTAGCATTAATAAGAATTAGCGCTTTTTTCTTTCCCAATAAAACATCAAAAAATTTGTCGCGGACACTTTCATAATGATAGATTTCAGCAAAATCCCCTTCAACGGAAATTAATTTACAGACTTGTTTGATTTTGTCTTTTAAAACGATCGCTTGGGATTCGATTCGCTTTTTTTTAGAAACAAAATTAAATCTTGAAAAAACAATATAAGTAATAATGGCACCTCCAATAAGTCCAGCAAGCAATAATTCCATATGTTAAAATTACTAAAAAGAAATTTTACCTTTATTATCTAAATTCACCTAAAGTGAAAATCAAGTGTATTTGCTGTTTATTCTTGTTATTACTATTAAATGCAAATGATCTTGTAGGGTTTCGTTATGTGCTTAATAATAACGAAAATACTTATAGTGCTAGATTATTGAATATAGGGGTGACTAAAATTTAATAGAATATTCAAAAAGTAAAGGCCTACTAGGGGCTGCATTATTTTCAAAAGCGGCAACTTGAAGATTTAATAAATAGTCCCCATCTTTTATTTTATTTGGTACAAAAGCCAATTCGGTAATAGTGGCTTCAATTCTTGTTTTTTTATCCGTTTGCCAAAAAGTATGATGCGCTTCTAACTTGCCTTCATCATTTTCTTTATCTACAGAAGGAGTGTCTACTAACAAGTGTAATACATTGTGATCTACAATAAGTTGCATTGCCTCTTTTGTGAAATAAGGCCAGTTGGTGTTGCTATAATTAATACTCTTTTTTTCTTCGGTATTAGGAGTCAATCGAATGATTAGTGCTTCATGAATTTTTATGTCAACTAAAGCTTTTTGTAAAACATCTTTAGTGATTTTAAAATCGCCTTCTTGTAGTATAGGAGAAATGGTCACTAATGTAGCTCTAAAAAAATAGGAGTTGAGTACTTCGTTGATCGTAGGAGCGTTTGAGGAAATATGACCCACACTTTCGGTATGTGTACCATGGGAATGCGGATTAAATAGCACCTGATTGAAATTTACAGAAGCTCCTTTTTCTGTGCTTCCGACCCAATCGCCTAATTGTTGAGGTTGAATTTTAGAGGGGTCAACATACCAGGCATTAACGCCTTCATTATTTCTAATAGGAATAGAAA
Organism: uncultured Aquimarina sp.; assembly: GCA_947499005.1. Classification (GTDB taxonomy): domain Bacteria; phylum Bacteroidota; class Bacteroidia; order Flavobacteriales; family Flavobacteriaceae; genus Aquimarina. The sequence goes on along the minus strand of CANMML010000005.1, from coordinate 152,274 downwards.
GATCCATGGGTTTGGATAAATCTACGTCGAATTGCTGTTGATCAATTTCTATAACCGCTTTCATTTATAATGTCTAAAAATTCACATTTTACTCTCTCTTATGCCCTGCACTTTGATAAGTTTAGAGTATACTAGAGTTTAAGTCTCAATCTACAAAAAACAGCTTACTTGAAATGCCATCTCCTAAAAATTTCCCTTTTGGGGTAAGATGGTAGTGGTCTTTTTCTTCAATAATTAATTCTTGGTTTATAAGCTCGCGGCTTTCTTTTTCTAAATGTTTTCGATAGGTGAGTCCAAAATCACTTTCGATTTTACTTTTAGAAATTCCCCATTGTGTACGAAGTCCCGTCATGATATATTCATTATATCGATCTGTGATTGTTAGTATTTCTTTTTCTGAAGGTAATATGTCATTTTCTATAGCTTTGAAATATTTGATGTTATTGGTGATGTTCCAACTTCTACAGGTTCCATCAAACGAGTGTGCCGAAGGCCCAATACCGATATAGGGTTTTCCTTGCCAATAGTTGGTGTTATTTCTGCTAAAATAATCGGGCTTACCGAAGTTTGAAAATTCATAATTGATATAGCCTTCACTTTCTAATCGTTTTACTAAATGTTGGTAGTGCTTTGCAGCGAGGCTATCATTAGTAGGAGCTATTTTACCCGTAGCAATTAACTTCTCTAAAGCAGTATTTTCTTCTACAGTAAGCGCATAACAAGAGATGTGAGGGATGTTGAGTTTAAGTATGGTATCGATATTCTGATTCCAACGATCTAAAGACATGTTAGGAATTCCATAAATCAAGTCTGCAGAGATGTTGTCAAAATAATGTCGAGCTAGCTTAATGCTTTCCAACGCTTCATGGGCATTATGTGCTCTGTTCATAAGGGTTAAGTCTTCTTCAAAAAAAGATTGTACGCCTATGCTTAATCGATTTATTGGAGATTCGGATAAAGCAATAATTTTCTCTGGTAACAAATCATCGGGATTTGCTTCTAAAGTGATTTCTGGATTTTGAACGATTTCGTAATGCTCAAAAACAGTATTTAGAATGCGAGTAATTTCATCATTATTACATAGAGAAGGGGTGCCGCCGCCAAAATAAATATTTTCAATAGCTAAGCTTTTGGCCTCGTCTTTTCGCAAGATCAATTCTTTACATAAAGCATCAATAACTTGTGATTTGTTTTTGAGTGAAGTAGAAAAATGAAAGTCGCAGTAATGACAGGCTTTCTTGCAAAACGGGATATGTATATAAATACTTGCTATGACTTAAGTTTTATGTAAAGAGTGTTACGTTAAATATTTGGTAAAAATAGAGATAAGCCTTATCCGAATTGAGTTTTTTTAGAAATTGTTTCTCTAATAAATTTAAATTAAACACATGTCAAAAACATTGATTGTTACTTATACTGCTAGAGAAGGGTCGAATACTAAAAAATTAGGAGACTATTTTACAAAAATCAATAAAGATAAAACAGAGATTACAGTAGTAGATTTAACAGAAACTACACCTGATTTATTGCTAAAGGAAAACTTAAATCCGTTGGTGGCTAGAAATTTTGGAGGAGTTACGCCAGATAGCGGAAGCGCAAAATTATTAGAGAAGAATGATGAGTTGACAAGGAAAGCTATTGAAGCTGATTTTATAGTTTTAGTGACACCTATGTATAATTTCTCTGTTCCAGGTACAGTGAAAGCTTGGTTTGATGCGATCATTCAAAAGGATAAAACTTTTGGTTTCAATGCAGAAGGACAAATGGAAGGTTTGTTAAAAGGAACAAAGGCACTTTCTTTAATGACTAGTGGAAGTGATTTTGCTATCGAGCCATTGAATGCTATGGATTTTGCCACTCCATTAATTAATACTTGTTTTGGTTTTATGGGGGTAGAAACGTCTAATATACACGCTTACGGGACACAGCAATATGCAGATAAATATGATGAAGTATTAGCTGATAATTACAAAAAGATAGATGCTTTAAGTGTAGAGTGGTATAATTAATCTATGTGTGTAACAAGAATCAATACGGTGCAATAGTGAAATGTTAGTATTGATTCTTGTTACTTTGCTTCGGTAGCTTATTATTAAAAATATCTTTCTTTAAGAGTCTTTAGATGGTGCATTGGATGACCAATGATTACGAAGCCAAGAGCAAGAGGAGTCATTTCTTTAGCAAAGCATGTACCTACTTGCAGTAGTTGTTCTTTAGTAAAGCTTTCAAATAAATATATAGATGATTGTCGTACGGCTTTAAATTCATGGATTAAATCATCAATAGATCTATAATCTACAATAGCATTTTTAGCGTATACATTTTCATCCATTCCAGCCAAATCGACATTGCCTTCTCGGGAGAAAACTAATGCTCTATATGCTAAAACGCGTTCTGTGTCTATACAATGCTGAAGCAATTCTTTAACAGACCATTTTTCTTCTTGATATCGAAAATTGGCTTTTTCTTTTAACTGAGAAATAACATCATCGAAAACATCGATACTTTTCTTTAATTCGTTTATTAATTCTGCATCTCGATTCACCAAATTAATATAGCGATCGAAGAATTCGGGCATAAATGGTAAATCCGATACAGTCATAAAATGCTTAATTTGAATTAGGTTAGACTAAGATTGAACAAATCTTAACTATCTCGATAGTTACATAGTATCGGACTGAGCGCAGTCGAAGCCCAAATAATAGTGCTAAAAGATGCTAAATGATTAGTTAGTGTCTACTTCAACCAAAATAGGGCAGTGATCGCTATGTTTGGCTTCGGGTAAAATAGTAGCTCTAGAAATTTGATCTTTTAAAGGCTCGGTAACCATTCCATAATCTAATCGCCAACCCTTGTTATTGGCACGAGCATTAGCACGGTAGCTCCACCAACTATAATGATGCGGTTCTTGATTGAAAACTCGGAAAGAATCTATAAAACCACTATCTATAAATTTGCTAAGCCAAGCACGTTCTTCGGGTAAAAAACCAGAAACATTTTTTAAACGAACAGGATCGTGAATATCTATCGCTTCGTGACAAATATTATAGTCTCCACACACTACTAAATTGGGGGTTTCGTTACGTAATTCAGTCAGATATCCCAAAATATCGTCCATGTACATAAACTTATGTTCCAATCGAGCTGCATTCGTTCCACTTGGTAAATACATACTCATTACAGAAATTCCATCAAAATCGGCGCGGATATTTCTTCCTTCAAAATCCATATGTTCGATGCCTGTTCCATACTCAATATGATTGGGTTCTGTTTTTGAAAGAATAGCTACACCACTATATCCTTTTTTTTGAGCGCTATACCAATAGCAATACTTATAACCTGCTTCATGAAAAAGAGAAAGGTCTAATTGGTCTTCTTGCGCTTTTATTTCTTGTAAGCAAATAACATCAGGGTCAGCTTGAGTTAACCATTCGATGAATCCTTTCTTTAATGCAGCGCGAATTCCGTTGACGTTGTATGATATGATTTTCATTGTTTCTTTTTTACCAAATATTTTTTAGGAATTCGAGGATTAATGGATTGTCACCAGCTTTATAAATATTATCCCAATAAACTCCCGATTCTGTTTTAACAAAGACTTTATAAAAACCATTCTCTAATTCTTTTAAATCTATACTTTTGGATGAATTAAAAGGAGCTGAGAAGCTATTAACGCTTAATGTGTTGTCGCTAGAAGTATTAGCTCCAGTTTTAGTTTGATTTTCAAATTCAAATTTTAAAACAGCATTTGTAGTTATTGTTTCTTCGTTGAAGGTTGTTGATTTTAAATTGACGGAAAAATCTGTTTCTTGTTGACTAGTTGTTTCTTTAGCTGGGAGTATCCATATATTTAATATGTCATTCGAATTGATTATTAGAAGATTATCTACAGGATTGGGATGTACTAAAATCTGATCATTAAAAACGTTAGGGTTACCATAAGTTTCAGATAATTCGCCAGATAAAAATCTAGTCTCAATGCCAGTTACTTCAGTTATTTTTAATTCTGTATTGAGCCTATTGTTGTCGTCATCAGAACAGGCGAAAAATAATGTCAAACAAATTAAAATAAAAGGAAAATGTTTTCTCATTAAAATAGAATAGAGTTTTATGCAATATATAAAGCTTAGGATTAATAGCCTAAAGCAAAAAATAAATATTGCCCTTTGTAAATTTAAGACTTAATAAAAAAACCACCTCGATTGAAGAGGTGGCTAGATTTAAAAGTTTTGCTTGAAATTATAAATTATGCCGTCCAAGAAAAAGTTTCGTTTGTAATTTCATTTCTAAAAGAACCACTTCCATCAGCATTCCAAATATATGTCCCAGTTAAAATACCATCTTCAGTTATAGCAATACTTCCTGATGTGCTATCGACTGGAGAGCGATAATCTAATACTGCACCTTCAGTAATAATTCGGACTCTATTTTCAATACTTGTTGTATTCCAAATGATTGATGCCGTTAAAGAACTATCGTTTGTACTAAAAAGTTGAAGTTCGGCAAGGCTACCGTCTTTTCTTACGAAACCAGTCATAAATTTCCCTGTATATTCTGGAGAAATAATGCTATAGTCATACGTATAAGAATCGTCATTTTCAGAAATTTCGAATCGAATTGTTGTATCTCCTGCCGACCAAGTGTAAGTTTCAGATACTATATCGGATAGGTTTTTGTTTCCTGCTTGAGGTAATAGATTTGCATTCTCTGGAATTGAGAAAAGTTGAGAAAAGGAATTACTCAACCCTTGAAATTGGGTGAATAATGCAAAAGCGATTTGCGCATTTGAATCATCATTCTCTTTCAATGCAGCAGGCACTTCAAGCGTAGAAACTTTGTTTTGAAAAGTTGAGCCACTCTCTGCTAAACTCGTTGATGGGTTGTCTGGATTATTAGAGTTATCGGCATTTGTTTCTCCATCATCACTTCCACAAGAAAAAGATAATGCTAAAAATAGTAAGGCTAGTAATTTTAATACTGACTTCATGTTTTATCGGTTTAATTAGATTTTTAATGATATATCATCACTGCTAATAAAAACGAAAAGTGTTCATTTTTAGTGTGTAAGATTTTTCTGATTAAAACACAGAAGTAAAGTAGTGAAGGTATAATAAAATGGGATAATGAGAATCGAGTTTACATTTGATTGCTAATAATCACATGAAGGTTTCAATTAACTAAAGGGATTTAGAATTTTGAAATTCTAAATCCCTTTTTGTTTTAATGTAAGGCTATACAAGGTAGACTAAATCTTATCCCTCATAAAACTCCTCGGGATACAAGAAGTTGTTATATGGAAAACGAGTTACATGAATGTCACGAACTTCTTGATAGACCCGTTTTCTAAAATCTTCCATATTTTCTTTCTCTATGGCTGAAATAAATAATGCATTGTCACCAACTTTACTCATCCACGTTTCACGCCAATCGTCTAAAGTATAATGTGCTTTCGTGGGTTCGGTACTTAAATCATCTTCTTCAATAGTCTCATGGGTATAAGCATCAATTTTATTGAAAACCATGATTGCACGTTTATTTTTGCACTCAATTTCACCTAAGATAGTGTGTACAGATTCGATATGATCTTCAAATTGAGGATGCGAAATATCTACTACATGCAATAGTAAATCAGCTTCACGAACTTCGTCTAAGGTGCTTTTAAAACTTTCAACTAATTGCGTAGGAAGTTTTCTAATAAAACCTACGGTATCGGTCAATAAGAAAGGTAGATTGCCGATGACTACTTTTCGAACCGTTGTATCTAAAGTGGCAAATAATTTATTTTCTGCAAAAACATCACTTTTAGAGATTACGTTCATTAGAGTAGATTTCCCAACATTGGTATATCCAACCAAAGCAACACGTACCATCTTTCCGCGGTTACCGCGTTGTGTCGCCATTTGCTTATCAATCGTTAGTAATTTCTTCTTCAATAGAGAAATACGATCACGAACAATACGTCTATCTGTTTCGATTTCAGTTTCTCCAGGTCCGCGCATTCCGATACCTCCTTTTTGGCGCTCCAAGTGTGTCCAAAGACCTACAAGTCTAGGTAATAAATATTGGTATTGAGCTAATTCTACTTGAGTGCGCGCGTAACTCGTTTGAGCACGCTGAGCAAAAATATCTAGAATCAAATAAGTACGATCAATAATTTTTGCCTTTAAAATTTTCTCAATATTCTTCTGTTGTGAAGGAGATAATTCATCGTCAAAAACTACAGTATCTATATCATGTTGCTCGACAAATGCTTGAACTTCTTCCATTTTTCCCGTTCCTATAAAAGTTTTAGAATTGGGCATATCCATCTTTTGTGTAAAGCGTTTGATTACTTTACCACCAGCGGTATGAGTTAAAAATTCGAGCTCATCTAAAAATTCGGTAAGCTTATCTTCATTCTGTTCGCGTGTGACAAGCCCAATTAAGATGGCTTTTTCATATGCGATTTCATTTTTTTCTAGCATTAAACTTAAATATTTAGACAAAGATACAATATTAGTAATCTTAGGTTTGCTTTATCGACTATAGGTCATGTATTTTTGTAGCTATGACAAAGTCAACTTATTTTAAGAAAATAGATACCTCCCTTTATACTGTAGGTTTTTACAACATCGAAAATTTATTCGATACGTATGATGATCCTCATACGTTAGATGATGATTTTTTACCAGACTCTGAAAAGCGCTGGACAAAAAAACGTTATGAAAAAAAGATCTTCAAGATTGGGACTGCAATTTCTAATATCGGTTATCGAACTTCGGGAAAAGCTCCAGTTATTGTTGGACTTGCAGAGGTAGAGAATATAAAAGTCCTAAAGGATCTTGTAAAGTCAAAACATCTAGTCAATAAAAATTATGGGATTGTGCATTTCGATTCGCCCGATGAACGCGGTATTGATGTGGCATTAATCTATCAAAAAGCTTTTTTTGAAGTGCTTTCTAGTGACACTATACATGTTGATGTTGCTAACCCCGATGGACAAAAGGATTATACTAGGGATATTCTTAAGGTAAGTGGGTTTTTAAATGGAGAAAAAATTCATGTGTTAGTAAATCATTGGCCATCTAGAAGAGATGGAGCTAATATTACCGAATACAAACGTGTCGCTGCTGCAGATAAGAATCGAGAAATTATCGATGCGATTAAAAATGAAGAGGGTGAAGAGGCTAAAATTATCGTAATGGGGGATTTTAATGACGATCCACATGATGCGAGTTTAGCTCACTTGGCACAAACCGATTTATATAATCCAATGTTGAAACTATTGACAAGGAGAAAAGGAACGTTGAGTTATCGTGGTGCTTGGAATCTTTTTGATCAGGTGCTGTTTAGCAATTCATTCCATAAATATGAAAAAGGAGTGCACTCATTCAATTCAGCTAAAATATTCGATAATGATTTCCTGAAAATTTATAGAGGAAGAAAAAAAGGGAATCCATTTAGAACCTATGCTGGTAGAAGATATATGGGCGGCTATAGTGATCATTTTCCAGTATATGTGCAGTTGAAATTAAATGAATAGTCCTAAAGAAGACAAGTCAAAAGGCTTGGGGCAGGACATTGCTTTATTGTGTGTAGGGTTGCTATTTATTAGTACAACAGGAGTGCTGGCAAGATCAATTGAGCTTTCTGCGATTACAATTATTGGTTGGCGATCTGTTTTTGCAGCCGTGTTTCTTTCGTTGTTTTGCAGATGGAAGGGGTTTTCATTTAAACTTGATAAAAAAGTATTTTATATAAATCTAATTGCAGGCGTATTACTGGGGGTGCATTGGGTAACTTATTTTATATCTCTAAAGCTATCTAGTGTTGCGGTTGGTATGTTGGCGCTTTTTACCTTTCCAACCATTACAGCATTGCTAGAGCCTTTGATGTTGAAAACTAGTTTTTCAGTATTTCACCTTTTTTTAGGGGTTTTAGTGCTCTTCGGAATTTACTTTTTGGCACCAGATTTAAGTTTAGAAAATGAAATGTTCAAAGCCGTACTTTTTGGAGTGTTTTCGGCCTTATGTTTTTCAATTCGAAATATTTTAATGAAACAACAAGTGGCACAATCCAACGGGTCGGTGTTAATGACATGGCAGTTAATTGTGGTTGGAGGACTTTTGTTTCCTTATTTAATTTGGAATTTGAAAACACCAACTATTGGAGATGTTTCAGGAATATTGGCATTAGCATTATTAGCCACGGCTATTGGACATACATTATTTGCCTATAGTTTGAAAAAGTTTTCGGCAACCACTACGAGTATTATTGGGGGGCTTCAACCTGTTTTCGGAATTGTCTTAGGGTATGTATTCCTAAAAGAAGCGCTAACATGGAACACGCTAGTAGGAGGAGGATTAATTCTTTCTACAGTTCTTTTGGAAAGCTATCGTATGTTTAGAAAAGGGAATTGATCATTTTATGAAGAAGAGGTTTAGGAAACATGTGTTTGTTTCAAAATATCTTTATTTAATTAATTCTACATTAGGAAAAGCAGCTTGTAGGCCAAACCAAAAGGCATTGAAGCTATGGAGCCGTTCTAGGCTTTTAGAGGTGTCTAATGCGGTGATTTTGGTTTCTTCTAAATTCCAAGTGTTGCCGTTAGAGTCAACAATTTTAGAAATGCCGTCGTAATCTGTAAAAATCAACTCTTCGGTAAAAAAGACGCGATGTGCACCAGATACATCGGTAAATACCGTGAATTTCTTTTTAGAAATGCTGTCCTGATAAATAGGATGCTTTTTTAAAAATTGAGACGAAATGGCTTTTACGGTTTTGGTTTCTTTAGGGAGTTTGATAACCAAGACTTCATCTTTGTTTTTTAAACTACGATCTACCTTAGGGACATTAAACATCAATTTATCTGTGGAAAAATAGTTACGATAAGCAATGCCTTCATTATAGTCTCTTCGGTGTCCTGTTTTTAATGATAATACTTTAGTGTTAGGGTGTTGTTTTTTCCAGGTTTTCCAATCAGTAGTTACAACACTCAAATATTCAAGCTCAATCCCTTGGTTGACTAAAGGTCCAATAACAGGTTTCCCCGAGTGAGTGCTCCATAAAGATTGTGTAGCTTTATCGTACATCATTTTGTTGGAACGATATAAAAAACCGCTTGTTCCCATTTCATGTTGTACACCATTATGATTGGTTTTGTATAAAATTACAGTTCCGCATAAAGTACAGTAAACCCCAGCAACAGCAACGCCGCCGATGGTATCCGTAAACATTTCGTGCCAAGCTAAAATGCGTTTTGGGTAAGCGTATGTTTCTCCGTTGATTTCTATCCCAAATACAATATTATCATCATCTAGATAGTCTGCAACATCAGCATCAATCATTCTAGGGTTTCGTAATGGAGGGATGCCATCCTGTACTACACCACCCCAACGTACTTCATCTAATCGAATCCTAGATTGTCTTTCTCGATCTATGAAATACCCATAAAATTTAGTGTCTATATGTGAGTGTATGATGGATTTAAATTTAAAATAAGAGTCATTGTATGCAGAAGCTTTATTCCATATGTAATCGTACCATTTATTGAAATCGTATCCGTAATGTTTATTGGTTTTTTGTTCTAAAATTTTTAAAAGGCGATAACTGTATTCGGGGCTTTTAAGAAGGTAAATCGTTTCTATGGCCATAATCTCATCACTTTCCTGCCAGTTTTTGGAAATTTCGATTAAACTTCCATTTAAAGTAGTGGGGCTTTTTAGGTTTAAGAAATTAGTGAAGGATCTAATTTGGCGTTCTTCCTTAGCTATGGTTCTTGCATTTTGTCCAGAAATAGTTAAGGAGATAAAAAAGAAAACTACGTAATATCCGATCAAGTGTTTTCTCATGTTTTATTTTTCAGTCGAGAATCTATAGGATGGGCTTACATTAATTATATAATAATGGTAGTAAAGGCAATGTAAAATTCCTCATTTGTAAAAGAGTGTATGCTAATTTAGAATGAAATCTATGTTTAGTGTCTTGAAAATATCTGCTATTTATCGCTGCCAATGATAGGGGGGTGTGATTTCGGAAGTTTAAGTGTTAAAAATTTTGTTTTTTAACATAAATTATAAGAAATGTATTAGTGGTACTTGTTAACTTTAAGTAAGATGTAAAATGTTTGAATATGAAAAAGTTAGCATTACCCTCGAAGTTTGGATGGCTCATAGGAGCTTCACTAATTATTTATTTTTTAATCTTAAGTATATTCAGTTTACATACAAACCCAATGTTTAGTCTTTTTAATGGCGTTATCATGGGGTATGGGTTGAGTAGGTTTTTTAGGCGTTATGCTAAATCAAAAACAATAAATCATAAAATTAAGTACGAAACAGGTTTTTCTTTAGGTTTTTTAACGGGGTTAAATGCTACTGTAATATTTACGTTGTTTTTTGTTTTATTCAGTACCGAGATTCAGCCTGGTTTTTTGGAAGAATTAATAGGTAACTGGAGAACGCACTATAATACGCCTGGAGGATTAGTCTATTTTGTAGTATTCATCATGGGAATCTCTACAACTATGATCATGACTTTATTTTTTATGCAGTACTATAAAGTAAGCTGGAATTTAAAACATCTTATTAATGATCCAGAAGAGATACTCGTGACTAATTAGATATTAGAATTGAGATATTAGATGTGAGACCGCTTCGCTGCTAGAGTATATATAAGAGAAAATAGAATTTCAATGATAGCTTTATATTACTGATTGGAATTGTTTGAGTCTATTATCTATACTCTATTTATCTATTTTCTTTTAAGTAATATCTTACCCCTTGTTATTCAAAATAAAATCAGTACTTTTGCACTCCATTTTGTATAATTAAATTATAAATACATACAGCTATGTACGCAATTGTAGAGATAGCAGGGCAGCAATTTAAAGTTGCAAAAGACCAAAAAGTATTTGTACACCGTTTGCAAGAAGAAGAAGGAGCATCAATTTCATTTGATAAAGTTCTTTTGACAGCAAATGGCGATGCAGTTACAGTTGGCGCCCCAGTTATAGAAGGTGCTCAAGTTAGCGCTAAAGTGTTAAGACACTTAAAAGGAGACAAAGTAATTGTTTTCAAAAAGAAAAGAAGAAAAGGTTACCGTGTAAAAAATGGTCACCGTCAGTATTTAACTGAGATTTCTATTGAAGACATCGTAGCTTCTGGAGCAAAAAAAGCAGCTCCTAAGAAAGAAGAGGCTCCTAAGAAAGCACCAGCTAAAAAAGCGGCTGCAAAAGGAGATGATTTAAAGAAAATTGAAGGTGTTGGGCCAAAAGCTGCTGAAGCATTAGTAAATGCTGGTATCGATACTTTTGCTAAATTAGCAAAAGCAGATCCTGTAAATATTAAAGAAATCTTAGCAGAAGCAAGTTCAAGATTGAAACACTTAGAGCCAGGTACATGGCCTCAGCAAGCAGATTTAGCTGCTAACGGTAAGTGGGATGAGTTAAAAGTATTACAAGACGAATTAGACGGAGGTAAATAATATTGCTTCTAATGTTTAATCTTTCCGAAGTTATTCGGAATTAAATAAGAATAAAATGGCACATAAAAAAGGTGTAGGTAGTTCGAAAAACGGTCGTGAATCGGAATCGAAACGCTTAGGTGTGAAAATCTTTGGTGGTCAACCTGCAATTGCTGGTAACATCATCGTTCGCCAAAGAGGTACTGCTCATAGAGCTGGTGAAAACGTATATTTAGGAAAAGATCATACGTTACATGCTAAAATTGACGGTATTGTGAAGTTCACAAAAAAGAGAGATAACAAATCTTATGTTTCGATAGAGCCTTTCGAAGCTTAAGAATTTTGTAATTGAATACGAAAAAAGCCCTTTGCGTTTGCATTGGGCTTTTTCTGTTTTCTAATATATAGCTCGAGTTTAAGGAGCTGGATTCGGAAATTTTACATGAACTTCCTCGATATCTTTTAAGATTTCTTCAGTTAAAACAACATCTATACTTCCAATGTTTTCTGTTAGCTGCTCTACAGAAGTACATCCAATGATGTTACTTGTCATAAATGATTGATGATTAACAAAAGCCAATGCCATTTGTGTTAAAGATACATCATGTTTTTTCGCAACTTCATTGTAGGCTCTCGTAGCTTCAAAAGATTGTTCGTTGTGGTAGCGCTTATAGTTAGGGAAAAGGGTAACCCTTGCATTTTCTGGTGTTGGGTTCTTTAAATATTTACCAGATAGTTGCCCAAACCCTAGAGGAGAATAAGCTAAATAACCAATGTCTTCACGATGTAATACTTCGGTAAGACCAATTTCATCTTTTCTGTTTAAAAGGCTATACGGATTTTGAGTGGTACTTATTTTTAAACCTCCTTTTCTAGCTTCTTCGGCATAACGCATTAGTCCGAAAGGAGATTCATTAGAAACACCAATGCTTTTTATTTTTCCCTCCTTTGCATAACCTTCTAGTTGTAGGAGTGTTTCTTGGAATGTATCTACCCAAGCTTCATCTTCTTTGTGTTTGTAGCCTAGAGGTCCAAAAAAGTTACAATTGCGATCTGGCCAGTGCAATTGGTATAGATCAATATAATCGGTTTGTAGGTTTTTTAGAGAAGTATTCAATGCGTGATCTAATGACTTTTTGCTGAAATCAATAGGTTCTCTAATTCCTTCTACAAAAGGAAGTGGTCCAACAATTTTGGTCCCAATGACTAAGTCTTTGCGATTGTTTTTGGCTTTCATCCATCGGCCGATAATACGCTCGCTTTCTCCGTATTTATCTAAGCTAAAGGGTACAGGATACAATTCGGCTGTATCGAAGAAATTGACTCCTTTTTCAAAAGCAGTATCCATGATCGGAGTGCTCTCGCTTTCCGAGCTCATAATACCCATGGTCATTGTTCCAAGGCATATCTTACTAACTTCTATATCTGTATTGGGTAGTTTTGTGTATTTCATTCTTAAGACTTTGGGCTGTGAGCTTCGGGCTACCAGCTATCAGTACACTAAAATAACTTTTGAATTCAACTTTTATGCTTTAACAAGACTTAGTTTGCATTTTCTTAACATTTAAAAGTCCAAAGCCAATGGCTCGAAGCTCGAAGCAAGCCCAAAGGACTCAAATTCCTCTTTCCTTTTGGATATGCTCGTAAGCTTCTTGTACGGTTCTAAACTTTTCTTCAGCTCCTTTTTTAAGGTGATCAGGTAAGTTTACCAACTTATCAGGATGATATTTTTTCGCCATAGATCGATAGGCTTTTTTTACTTCGCTATCCGTAGCTGTTTTTTCAATCTCTAAAATTTTATATGCATTATCAGCCTTTTTAATGAACATTGCTTTAATGCTTTCAAAGTCATGGTAGCCGACTCTAAAATGCCGAGCAATTTCATTGATTTTAAAAACCTCATTTTCACTTACAAATCCATCGGAATTAGCAATACCAAAAAGAAAATGTAAGATTTGAAGTCGAGACTCGTATCGTGTGTGATGAGCGACATAAGTGGCAATACGGCTGGCTTGAATTTCCCTCTTTTTAATGACTTCATTGAAAGTTTTGAAAGTAGCATTAGCGCGTTCCTTTCCATAGGATTGCACAAAGTAGTTGCGTACATAATCTAGTTCGGTTTGATTAACGCTGCCATCTGCCTTAATAACCAATGAAGCTAAAGAAAGCAAATTGAGCTCAAAATCTCTAGGCGTAATTTTAGAAGCTCTTTGTTTTGAGCCACCTGAAGTCTGCCATTGTGTTTTCTTTTTAGTGTTTGGGAAAAGTTGCTCTACAAGATAGCCAATAAAATACCCTGCAATCGCTCCGCGTATACCATAAACCCAAGAGCCCATGAAGGCTCCAATCCATTTTATCATCTACAATATTTTAAATCGACTTAAACTAATGCTAAATCTATTCCAAAAATACACAAACTGCCAAAATGATCGATTTTGAAATGGAATAGTATTTGTACCTTTGTGCATCAGTCAAGAATTTAATAAGATATATATGTATCCAGAGGAATTAGTAAAGCCAATGCGTGCCGATTTAGCGGATTTTGGATTTCAAGAATTACATACTTCAGAAGCAGTAAATACAGCATTAGAAAAAGGAGGTACTACATTGTTGGTAGTGAACTCTGTATGTGGTTGTGCAGCAGCAAATGCACGTCCAGCTGCAAAAATGTCATTGAAGAATGAAAAGAAACCAACGCAAGCGGTTACCGTTTTTGCAGGTGTAGATAGAGATGCAGTAAATGCAGCGAGAGAGCATTTAGTGCCTTTTCCTCCTTCGTCACCTTGTATAGCATTGTTTAAAGACGGCGAATTAGTGCATATGTTAGAGCGTCATCATATTGAAGGGCGTTCTGCTGATATTATTGCAGAGAACTTAGTAGATGCTTTTAACGAGTACTGTTAGAAATTAGTAAAATATTAGATCATTGGGTTGTTTGATTTGAGTAACAAGCAGCCCAATAACTTTTTTGATATATTATCATCATGCATAAAGTAATTTCGGCTATACTTTCTGTGATTTTTTATTTTTTCTTTGGGCTAGCTTTACTTGTGTTTCATGTAGTTCAAGTAATAGCTTTAAATGTTTTTGGGTTAAAGACGCAAGAGAAAGCGGTAGCCATGCTTAACTTCTGTCTTCTTAAATGCACTTATTTTTTAGGAGGTAGTAGTGCTTATAAGTGTAATCATAACATTCCGGAAAATGTACCGTTGATCGTGGTTTCTAACCACCAAAGTATGTTCGACATTCCTTTGTTTGCTTGGTACATGAGGAAGTTTAATCCCAAATATATTTCTAAAAAAGAATTAGGAAAGGGAATCCCTAGTATATCGTATAATTTAAGGCATGGAGGATCTGTGCTTATTGATCGAAAGAATAAACGCCAGTCTTTACCTGCTATTATCAAGTTTGGAAAACAAATTAATGAGAATAATGGGATGGCTGTCATTTTCCCTGAAGGGACAAGAAGTAAGACAGGGGAGCCCAAAAAGTTTGCAGAAACTGGATTGAAAATATTAGCCAGACAGATGCCAGAAGGCTATGTGGTACCAGCTACAATTAATAATAGTTGGAAACTGGCAAAGTATGGTAATTTTCCAGTAGGAGCTTTTAACAAGATAACATTAGAGGTACATGAGCCAATTGCAATAAAATCCTGTACTTTTGAAGAATTATTACAAATAGTAGAACACCGAGTAACAGAGGCGGTAAATTAATAAGAGATTAGATGGCATTAGATAACATTCGATTAGAAGTAATGAAGCAATTGGAGCATAAAGTGGAAGGCTTCATTGATCAATTTTTAGTGCCTATTGATAAAGTATGGCAACCAACAGATTTCTTGCCAGATTCTCAAAACCCAGATACTTTTTTTGAAGACGTAAAAGAACTTCGCGAATTAGCAAAAGAATTGCCATATGACTTTTGGGTAGTACTTGTTGGAGATACTATTACTGAAGAAGCATTACCTACATACGAATCATGGTTAATGGATGTTGTTGGGGTAGATCAGCATGAAAAAGGTGGTGAATTTACTTCTGAAGCTGGTGGAAACGGATGGGCTAAATGGGTGCGTTATTGGACAGGAGAGGAAAATCGTCACGGAGATGTGCTGAATAAATACCTATATCTATCTGGGCGTGTTAATATGATCGAGATCGAGAGAACGACACAACACCTAATTAGTGATGGTTTTGACATCGGAACAGACCGAGATCCATATAAAAACTTTGTGTATACGAGTTTTCAAGAATTAGCAACTAATATATCTCACAATCGTGTAGCGAAGTTAGCGCGTAAATATTCTAATAAATCATTATCGAAAATGTGTAAAATCATTGCTGGAGACGAAATGCGTCACTTTAATGCATATAGCACTTTTGTAGATGAGATTTTTAAATTAGACCCTAGTGAAATGATGTTGGCTTTTTCTTATATGATGAAAAGTAAGATCATTATGCCAGCACATTTTTTAAGAGAAACAGGGCAAGCTATAGGAGCGAAGTTCGATGAATTCTCTGTTTCGGCACAAAAGATAGGGGTGTATACTTCACAAGATTATATCGATATCATGGAACGCTTGATTACGAAATGGGATATTGCTAACCTACAAGGTTTAACCGATCAAGCTGAAAAGGCTAGAGATTATGTGATGAAATTGCCTTCGCGTATGCAACGTATTAGCGATCGCTTAGTATTGCCAGATGAAACAGCAAAATTTACTTGGGTAAATCCAGCTGTAGTATCTAAATAATTATATACAGGAATTGAATTACAAGCTGCATCTAGATGCAGCTTTTTTTATGTTTAAATTATGGGAAACTTAATTGAAAACACAATAGCTTTTGTAAAAGAAACTTTGTACAACGCAGAAGGAGGACATGATTGGTTTCATATTGAACGCGTATATCGAAATAGCTTGTTAATTGCCAAATCAGAAAAGGTAGATCAAACCATTGTTCAATTAGGGGCATTATTGCATGATATAGCCGATTCAAAATTTCACGATGGAGACGAAACTATTGGCCCTAAAGTGGCCAGAGCGTTTTTAGAATCACAAGATGTGG
The DNA here is from genome assembly GCA_947499005.1 of uncultured Aquimarina sp. Lineage (GTDB taxonomy): Bacteria > Bacteroidota > Bacteroidia > Flavobacteriales > Flavobacteriaceae > Aquimarina. The sequence continues at coordinate 135,766 of CANMML010000005.1, read as the reverse complement.
ATCAGCAAATCATAGATCATGTAATTCACATTATAGAAAACATCTCTTTTAAAGGAGGTAAAGCGCAGAGAACATTTAATTCTTTGGAGCTCGATGTCGTGCAAGATGCAGATCGTTTAGATGCATTGGGGGCAGTTGGAATTGCAAGAACATTTAATTATGGAGGATTTAAGAATCGAGCGATTTATGATCCTTCAATTTCTCCAAATTTGGATATGACCAAAGAGGAATATAAAAAATCAACAGCGCCATCGATCAATCATTTCTATGAAAAACTATTGTTGCTAAAAGATCGAATGAATACCGAAACAGGGAGGGAATTAGCAGATGAGCGTCACCGATATATGGAAGGCTTTTTGGAGCAGTTTTATAAAGAATGGGATTCTAAATGTTAGTTTTTAGAGCGTTTTCTGTAGTTCAGTAATTATATCATATTTGTCTTTGGAAATAGGGATTTCGCCTAATTCATTGATTAATAATCCATGAAATTTATTCGAATAAGAAGTTATGGATTTTAAGTAATGAAGATTTAAAATATGTGACCGATGGCATCTTTGTAATTGTCTAAACGGTTGAGTCTTTTTTTCAACCTCTTTTAAGGATATTCTTAACAGTTTAGACTCTAAAATATTATTATGATTTAGAAAATAGATGCCAACGTAGTGTCCGTCACTTTTGATATAAACCAGTTTCTTTAAATCTAGCTCTAGAAATTCCCCTTTATTTTTTCCTTCAAATGTTATTTTGGCCAATCTTCTAGGTACTTCAGGGGAGATCTCTATCAATTTTTCGAATTTAGGATTGTCTTCTGATACCGATAGCAAAAAGACTAAGTCATATAGTCTTAAGAAAGCATACACAATTAATCCGAAAATATACATATGTAGCAGGCTGCAGATAAAAAAATAAGGAGGAATTACAGCATTATAGTGAACTCCAATAGCTGCTTTTATGAAAAAATCTAAAAAACTAATCGTAAATAAATAGCAAAGAAGCCATGCACAAAATATAGTAGTACTTACTAAAATAACTTCATCACGCATGGTGTGCTTTTTTGCTATATACGTTTTATTAATAAGTCTAATAACCCATAAACCAATAGTAGATAAAATAGAATAATACAATGCTACAATTAATCGAGGCTTTAGAGAATACATTCCTAGTACATATGGTTTAAAAAGTACCATAACGGTAAAAACAACAAAGAAGAAATATATAGTAAGCGTTTTGTGTTCTAAACTTAAAACACTTCGAGAGTGTTCTTTTTGTAGAAATTGTTTGATTTTATTCATAGGCAAAACAAAGGTATAAGTATATGCTAAGGTTTGAATGCTAGACGTTTGTTAAAATCTAATTTAATTCTTTTTAAGTGAATATTTTCATGAAATTTCATGAAAATATTTTTCGTGAAACCCCTTGTTTTATTACGTTTTACTTGCTTTTTATGTAACTTTTTATGTGTTATGTAATAATTGTAGAATCGATGAAATAGAATTTATAAATTTGAGAGTCTTATTACCTCAAGAATGCTTGAAATCAATTGAATATCCCATTTTTCAGTTAGGTTTTTAATAGTCTTTAGTCTAATTAGTAAGTCTAATGAAGAGGTAGTAATTTCTTGAAATATTTAAAATATTGAAAGAGGTCTTCATTGGTGATGTAATGCATTAAAATAATTTTAGATTGGATTATAGAGAGTGGAATTTTTTGTCTTTTAGGGCATATACATTAATTTATTTAAACTGTTTGAATAATTTTCAAACTAAACAAGAAGTGGATGCCATAAGGGATGTAGTAGGAGGCTTTGCGTATGTTGTTCAATCAAAGCAATTTTATTCCGATTCTACAAGATCATCTTTGTTTAAGATTAAATATTACTTAGAGAAGAATGAAGTTACACAGCAAGAATTTGATACTTTAATCAGTGATGTGCATAAAATTTTGTCTAACACTAAATTTGTTGGCAAACGCCAAAAAAAGTTTCTACGTTTTTTAGAATGTTCGGCGCAAAATCAAGACAAAAATTTTGAATGTATTTTTGTGTAGGGTGTTTTATGTCACTATTTCCATTCGAGAGATTCAAACATTACTTTTAAATCGTTTTCTAGATATTTTATTCCAGGAAGTATTGAATCAAAATTAGGTTTTGTGTTAAAATAAACGGAGCCTAATAAGAAATGATTAATACTGTCTGTGAGGTAAAATTGTGAGGGAGAGGCTGCATCTCCAGAAACTTTATATACTCTTCCGTGTACATTTTGATTGTTGTTGGAGTAGACTTGAGAGGAAATGTTATCGGCTTTGACAACATGTTCGTAAGTTAGGTTTTGAGCGTCTTTCAGTAGCTTTTGCAAGTCCGAACGAACAGGGCGATATGTTAAGTATATAGTGGCATCGATATTCGGGTATTGAATGCGATAACCACAAAACCCGTGTTTTGATACGCGTTTTAGTTTTGCAATCTTATTTTTTTGAAAATCGAAAGTGCAATCCGTATTTGCCTTTTCATATTTTGCCTTTTCATAACTCAATCGCAGTTGAGCTTTGGGCTTGGGAAGGACTTCGTCTTTGCACGAAATATAGCAAAGACTAATGATCAATATTAAGAAAAGGCTTCTAGTCATTGAGTAGGGTTAATTTTATTTTTTTGATGCGTTTCTTGTCTAAACTATCAATAATAAACTCAAATTTTTCAAATTGAATTTTATCTCCACGTTTAGGGAAATTACTTGATATTTCTAGAATAAATCCAGCTAGGGTTTCTGCGTCTTTTTTTATAGTTTCAAAGCTTTCAGAAGGTGTGATTTTTAAAATTTTAAAGAAATCTTTTAAATGCACTCTGCCTTCAAAAATATAATTTGTGTCATTGATCTTAGTGTAATGGATGTCTTCATCATCAAATTCGTCACTAATATCACCAACAATTTGTCTAATGATATCATCTAACGTAATGATTCCACTAGTGCCACCATACTCATCTACAACTACAGCTAGATGGTTTTTCTTTTCTTGAAACTCGGTAAGTAAATCATCTAACTTTTTGTTTTCTGGGACAAAAATAGGTTTTTGAATTAGGGAAAGCCATTCGAAATCTACCTTGCTTAAATGGGGTAGTAAATCTTTTACATAAAGAATACCAATCACATCATCTATAGAATCTCTGTAAACAGGAACACGCGAATAACCACTTTGACTAATTTTTCGAATAATACGGTTAAAAGGTTCTTCTTTATTGATCGAAAAAATATCCATGCGAGGTTGCATTACCTCTCTTACTTCGGTGGTTCCAAAACTAACAATGCCTTGAAGAATCTTTTTTTCCTGTAAGGTAGTTTCTTTACCATCTGTAATTTCCAATGCTTGCGAAAGCTGACTTATGTTAAGGTCAGACTTGCTTTTGCCAAATCGGGTCTCAAGCTTTTCTGTAATTAGCTGCATAGGGATATTCAGAAAAGAAAGTCCTTTGTTTAAAATGGTTAAAGGGTAAGCCATGAAGCTTGCGAATGTCAAATTGTTACGGTTGGCATAGATTTTAGGTAAAATTTCGCCAAACAATAAAATTATAAACGTAACTACAATGACTTCCGTGATAAAACGAATTGAGATACCTAAAAAGTAAAGATGGCTAAGCTCTTCAAAAAAACGAGCTCCTATAGCATCGGCTAATAATACGATAGCAATATTGATAAAGTTGTTGGCCACTAGAATAGTAGCTAATAATTTTTTAGGTTTTTTAAGCAGATTAGCAATTAAAGCATTGCTCTTTGGGTGTTGTTTTTGATGTTCTTCTAAGCTGGTTCGGGTAAGAGAAAAAAAAGCAATTTCGCTACCCGATATTAATGCAGAACATATCAATAGTAATCCAAGAAATACTAGTTGAATAGTGATTTCGAAGTGATCAAAAAGAATAATAAGTAAGGGATCAGGATCCAATTAATTTATATTTAAATCTATTTCATTATTAAATGATCATCCAATGTTAATCTAGAATGGTAAATCATCTTCTTCTGGTGTTTCGGTAGTAGAAGGCTGGTTGTTAGTTGGTGTTGCTAAAGGAGCAGCATTTGGTTGAGTAGCCTGTGTTTGAGGTGTGGTGTAACTAGCACCTGCCTGAGGGTTTTCTCCTCTAGGGGTTAAAAATGTGAAATCGATACACTGAATTTCTGTAGTGTAACGATCCAGCCCATTTTGGTCTTGCCATTTTCTAGTCTTTAAACGCCCCTCGATGTAGACTTTGTCTCCCTTTTTTAAATACTTTTCGCAAATTTCAGCACCTTTATTTCTTACAACAATGTTATGCCATTCGGTATTAGAAACTCGCTCACCAGTAGTCTTGTTTACGTAATCTTCGTTCGTAGCTAGTGGGAATCGCCCAATAGCTCCACCACCTTCAAAATAAGTTACTTTTACATCATCTCCAGTATGTCCTATAAGGATTACTTTATTTATAGTGCCTGCCATTATATAATATTGTAGAGTTACAAGTTAATTAAATTAAAAGAGTTTACAAAAGTTCTAATTTTAGAAAATTGTCAATCAACACAGGGACAGGGTAGTCCCCAATATCTTTTTTAAGAATAGGAGTGAATTTAGTTCTCATGTCACCAAATGCTTTTGCATCTAATTCTATATCGTAAAAACTAGCATAGATGTGTTGGTGCGATAGTTTGTGAGGCTTTTCGTTTTTATGAATGCTTTTAATTTCAGAAAGGTTTAAATGAAAGTCTTTTTGAATTGATGATAAGAATTTTTTTTCGGAAATTTCTTTTTCAGTTTCTATTAAAGGGAATTCGTAAAGGTGTTGCCAAATTCCTTTTCCAGATCGTTTCGAGATTAAAATTTCGTTATTGTTTTTAATAGTGAGGTAATTGAAATATCGAGTTTTGATTTTTGTCTTCTTAATTTTTTCAGGCAATACCTCAATGGTTCCCTTTTGGTAAGCAAAACAATCCTTAGAGAACGGACAGTACATGCAATTAGGCTTTTTAGGAGTACAATGCAGGGCACCGAATTCCATAATGGCTTGATTATGAATGTCAGGATTTTCGGGGTCTAATAATGTTTCGGCTAGTTTTTGGAACTCTTTTATACCCTCGGTACTGTTGATTGGTGTAAAAATTCCAAAAACTCTAGAAAGTACACGATATACATTGCCATCTACAACAGCAACAGCTTCTTTAGAGCTAAAAGAAGCAATAGCACTTGCCGTATATTGCCCAATACCTTTCAATTTTATAAGATCCTTGTAAGTGCTTGGAAATTTGCCATTAAAGTCTTCAATAACCATTTTTGAGGCCGCATGCAGGTTTCTTGCTCTAGAATAATACCCTAGACCTTGCCATAATTTTAAAATTTCTTCTTCTTCTGCAATCGATAAATCTTGCACTGTAGGAAAGCGCTCTACAAATTTCAAATAGTACGGGAGCCCTTGATTTACGCGTGTTTGCTGAAGAATTATTTCACTCAACCAAATTTTATAGGGATCCATACAATTTCTCCATGGCAAGTCACGTTTATTAGTTAAATACCAGATTTGTAAGTAGTTGGAAAACTGTTCGACTAACATAGTAATAGGCCTAAAATTTTAAATTGTTTAATAAATTCATGCTTACTTATTGAATTAATGGAAATTAAATTAATATATTTGCAAACTGTAAAACCCTCAAAATAGAATTATGACAAAAGCTGATATCGTAGCAAATATCGCTACAAAATTAGGAATGGAGAAGACAGATGTACAATCAACTGTCGAATCATTTATGGAAGAAGTAAAGGCATCTTTAGAAGGTGGTGAAAATGTTTACTTAAGAGGTTTCGGTAGTTTTATCATTAAAACTCGTGCCGAAAAAACTGGAAGAAACATTTCTAAGAATACCACTATCAAGATTCCTGCTCACAACATACCTGCTTTCAAACCTGCAAAGGTGTTTATGGAAGGGGTTAAGACTCAAGTTGAAGTTGAACAATAAGAGGAATTAACATAAATAAATATAGATCATTATGCCAAGTGGTAAAAAGAGAAAAAGACATAAGGTAGCAACTCACAAGCGTAAAAAGCGTAGAAGAGCTAATCGTCATAAGAAAAAGTAGTCTTAGTACTACTTTTTCTGTTTTAACCCAAGTCATCGTATATGACTATGGGTTTAAGTTCATTGAAATAGCAGGTAAAACTGCGTTGGAATCATTAGTTATTCCTGGAAATTTGTAATAACCAGTCTTTGCATTAGCAAGGGCACAACATCTAATAAAGTGAACAAAGAGTTAATTATTAGGTCTGGTGAGTCTACAGATTTTGCTTTACTTAAAGATGGAAAACTTATTGAACTTCATAAAGATGAAGATGAAAACAAGTTTGCGGTAGGTGATATTTTTATTGCTAAAATTCGTAAACCTGTAGTCGGTCTTAATGCTGCATTTGTAAATGTGGGATATGAAAAAGATGCATTTTTGCATTATTTAGATTTGGGGCCACAAGTCAAGTCATTATCGAAGTTCATAAAACGTGTAAGCTCAGGTAAACTAAAAGACTATTCTTTAAAGAATTTTCAACCAGAAGAAGATATCGACAAATCGGGAAGTATTGTCGATGTGTTAAAATCTAATCAATCGGTATTAGTACAGATAGTAAAAGAACCCATTTCCACAAAGGGCCCAAGATTGAGTTCTGAAATTTCTATTGCAGGTCGTTACATAGTGTTAGTACCTTTTTCCAATCGCGTATCAGTTTCTCAAAAAATCACTGATATTGAAGAAAAAGATCGTTTAAAACGACTTGTTAAAAGCATTAAGCCTAAAGGTTTTGGTGTTATTATCCGTACTGTTGCAAAAGATCAAAGTGTTGCAGAACTCAAAAAAGATCTAGAGCAATTAATAGAAAGATGGGGCAATATGTGTTCGAAATTGCAAAATGCAGAACACCCATCGAAAGTACTAGGTGAAGTAAACCGAGCTTCATCGATTTTAAGAGATGTCTTTAATGATACTTTTACGGGGATTCATGTAGATAGTGAAGAGTTGCATCAACAAGTAACCGACTATCTTACTGAAATAGAACCGAAAAAAGTATCTATAGTTAAGCTATATCAGAATGGGATTCCCATTTTCGAGAAGTTTGGTATAGAGCGTCAAATAAAAACCAGTTTTGGTCAATCCGTTTCCATGAGTAAAGGTGCGTATTTAATTATAGAGCATACCGAAGCACTTCATGTTATCGATGTCAATAGTGGAAATCGTTCTAATAAAGCAAAAAATCAAGAAGACACAGCGCTAGAAGTTAATCTTATCAGTGCTAAAGAAATCGCGAGACAATTACGTCTTCGTGATATGGGAGGTATTATTGTAATCGATTTTATAGATATGAATAAATCTGAAAATCGAAAAGTACTTTTTGATAGTCTTCGAGAAGAAATGCTTGATGATAGAGCAAAACATAAAATATTACCCCCAAGTAAATTTGGGTTGGTACAAATTACAAGACAAAGGGTAAGGCCCGAAACTGCGATCAAGACTAAGGAAAAAAATCCTAGTATGGAGGCAGAAGTAGAGGCGCCAATTACACTTGTTGATAAGCTTGAGGTAGAACTCAAGAGACTAGTTAAAAAAAGTAATGGTAAAGAGGTGAGTCTTTCGGCACATCCATTTATCTGTGCTTATTTAACAAAAGGATTTCCATCTATCCGCGCCAAATGGTCTTGGTACCATAAGCGTTGGATAAAAATCTCTCCAAGAGATGCTTACACGTACTTAGAATACCGTTTTCATGGACAAAACGGTAAAAGATTAAGATAATATTGAACCCAGTCATTTTTTTGACTGGGTTTTTTTATGTTTTAAAATGAGAGATAAGCTGGATAGATGCTAATTTTGCAAGTCTATGTACAGCAATCAAAAACCGGTTACTTATACGGAAGCGCTAAAAAAGTTAGAGCGTTATTGTGTCTATCAAGACAGATGTCATCAAGAAGTTGAGCAGAAATTAAGAGAGTTTCGTTTGATTCCTGAAGCCAGAGAGAAAATAATCATTCATCTGATTGAACACAAGTATCTTGACGAAACACGATTTTCACAAAGTTTTGCGAGAGGTAAATTCAAAAATAAGCATTGGGGTAGGCAACGTATCGTTAATGAGCTAAAACAGCGCAAAATTTCGCAATACAATATAAAAAAAGCCTTGAAAGAAATCGATGATTCAGAATATTTGATAAGCCTTGATAAGCTTGCGGAAAAACGATGGCATCAAATTAAAAATGAATCACCTATGCGTGCTAAACAAAAATTTGTTCAATACCTCCAATATAGAGGGTGGGAGTCTCATTTGATTTTTGAGAAATATGCAGAATTACGCGCTGGTTTTTCTATAAAAGAAAAGTAGCTTTTTAAGCTACTTTTTTATTGGTTCTTTTTAATGCAGTTACTTCTTTGAAGTCTTTCCAGCGTTCCCCTAGAATTTTTCGCATAAAGTTGTCAAAATAGCGCATGATAAATACGTTATAGACGGCCTTTGTGAGATTAAGCTTGCTAATTGGTAGTGCACGTAAACTCATGCTAAAACCAGGTGTTAAATAAGTCATTTGGTGCCAGTATCCTTCGGGCATATATAACATTTCTCCGTGCTCCAATTCGGCAACAAGTCCTTTTGCTTTTTGAAGTGCAGGGTATTTTTCGAAATCAGGCTCGTTGAAATCTATGTCAGGATGCGATATTAAAGCATTGGGTAACTTGTAAAGATATTTTGTTTCCGAAGGTGGGTATAAAATACATCGCTTCTTTCCGTCAAAATGAAAATGCAAAATATTCGCATAATCAATATCGTAATGCATGAATACTTTAGAGTTTTCCCCACCAAAGAATAACATGGGTAATCCTTTTAGAAACTTTAATCTCATTTTAGGAAAAGAAAAATCTTCCTGAAGTTGAGGGATTTGTTTCAATAAATTATAGAGAAAAATACGATAAGGCGTAGGGCCTTTTTTTAGCAATTCAATATATTTTCCGAGCTTCATATGTAGGTGAGGCTCATTAAACTTCTTTTTAGAAGTATTAATTTTTTCTCTGTTATCATAGAGAGGAACAACGATGTCATTACCAATTTCTTTGAAATAATCAAGTTTCCATTTGGTTAGAGCGCTCCAATCATCTGTAAAATTTCTGATCACAACAGGCTTTTGATTTTTAACATAAGTGTTATGAAAATCGTCAAAAGAAATTCGATCAATTTTAGGGATGCCTTCTAGTTGTAATTCCTGTTTTTCCATGAGAAATAATCGTTACAATAACGAAAAATCTATTTGTTTTGAGCAGCTAAATTTCGTTCTATTGTATGATCTGGTCTTGTCCATTTTGGTTTTTCTCCCAGAGATGTAAGTTCAGACTCCGAAGCTTCAACAGTTTTAGGTTGAGATTTTTTGGTGAATGGTTTCATCGGGTTCAATCCTAAAAGTTTGAACATTTCCATATCCTCATTTACATCGGGATTAGGGGTAGTCAATAATTTATCTCCAGCAAAAATAGAATTGGCACCAGCAAAAAAGCACATGGCTTGTCCTTCTCTACTCATTTGCGTTCTTCCTGCAGAAAGACGAACTTGTGTTTGAGGCATTACAATTCGAGTGGTAGCAACCATACGAATCATATCCCAAATAGCAACAGGTTTTTCTTCTTCCATAGGAGTGCCGTCAACAGCTACCAATGCATTAATAGGAACAGATTCTGGCTGTGGATTTAATGTTGAAAGTGCTACAAGCATTCCTGCGCGATCTTCAATTTCTTCTCCCATTCCTATAATTCCACCACTACAAACGGTAACATTCGTTTTGCGAACATTGTCAATAGTTTGTAAACGATCTTCAAATCCACGTGTAGAAATTACTTCTTTATAATATTCTTCGGAAGTGTCTAAATTATGATTGTAAGCGTAAAGTCCAGCTTCTGCTAAACGCTGCGCTTGATTTTCTGTAAGCATCCCAAGTGTACAACAAACTTCCATGTCGAGTTTGTTTATGGTGCGTACCATCTCAAGGACATTATCAAATTCGGGACCATCCTTTACATTTCTCCATGCAGCTCCCATACACACGCGCGAGCTTCCGCTAGATTTTGCACGTAATGCCTGAGCTTTTACTTGTTGAACAGACATTAAATCGTTCCCTTCAACATCTGTATGATATCTTGCTGCTTGAGGGCAATAACCACAATCTTCAGGGCATCCACCTGTTTTAATAGAAAGTAACGTGGATACTTGTACCGCATTAGGATCGTGATATTTGCGATGAACTGTAGCCGCTTCATACAACAATTCCATTAACGGTTTGTTGTAAATTTCAAGAATCTCCTCCTTAGTCCAGTCGTGTTTTGTCATATCCTTAGAATAATGTGGTCAAAAATAACAAAATTTGCGTAGCCCTATCTATACAAGGGTAAGCTTTAAATAAAAAAAAACGTATTGTTAATTCATTTTGGTGAATGGTTAAACAATACTAACTTTTATAGTAACGGCATTTCCTCCAAAACCTACAGCATTAATAAGTATGTGTTTTAATGTTCTATTAATGTTTTTAGGAGTTTCTATAAATGGAACTTCTATAAAATGTTGGTGTTGTAACATCATCACCGCTAATTCGAGACTTAATGCCCCACTAGCGCCAAAGGAATGTCCAATTTTCCATTTATTAGAAGTTAATGCCGGTAATTGATTTCCAAATACGGCTTTAATTGCATTGTATTCGGATAGATCTCCTTTTATAGTTCCGGGGGCATGCATTACAATAGCATCTATTTCATTTAGGTTGCTTTCTCCAATAGCCATTTTCATAGAATCTTGAAAACAATCTGCATTTGTAGAAATAGATATATTATGTTTTAAAGGTTCGGTAGCATAACCAATACCTGTAATATAAGCTTTAGCATTAGGTTGCTTTCCTCTTTCTAAACAGAATACAGCAGCTCCTTCTCCCAAAAACATTTGATTGCGATTTTTTTCTAGATCTAAGGTTCTACAAGGGTATTGAGCTTTTGTATATTGAGTATAAATTTTTAGGGCACGCATTTGTGCAACCGTAAATGCTGTTAATGGAGCTTCACTACCTCCAACCATAAATTTATCACATAAACCCGATTGCAACCAAGCGACTCCATTGATCACCGAATGCAAGGCTGTCGAACAAGTAATGGAATGACTTATACTAGGGCCTTTAGCTTGCAAATCATTGGCTAACCATGTAGCAATATTTCCTAAAGTTGTAGTAGGAGAAGACAGTGTAGAAGCTTTATTCGTAGCAAGAAATTCCTGATGATATTTCTCAAATAATTCTGTCGCTCCTCGGGAGCTTCCCATATTAATACCAAAATGATCTGCGTGTTTCCAGCCAGCTTCATGCATTGCTTGTCTGCCAGCATATAATCCCATCAAAACCGTTTTGTCAACATCTTTATAATGATCAGTACTAGATCGAACTTCTTCAAGTAACGTTTCTGATGCAGAAGAGATAGCACCTACCGCAGTTTCAGTTTCCGAATGAGATTGAACAGAAATCTGGTGATCATCTTTCTTTAGATAATGATTCCAAATCATGGTAGCATCACTCCCTAGGGGAGAAATGGATCCAATTCCTGTAATTGAGATTACTTCTTTCAATCTAAATTCTTTTTATGCAAAGATGCGATAATCAATAAAAATTGAGATTTGTTGTGGCGATTTTCTTTTGAATGAACCCAAAACATAGTTTGCTTAATATTACTAATTTATTCAATATGAGTTTCATATATTATAAGATCAATAAAAACTACTATGAAAACTACTCACATTTTATTCATTTGCTCGTGTGCTGTTGCAAGTTTATTGCAAGCACAAGAAGATTACACCGTTCAAGTAAATCTCGATGTCCAGCATTCTGTTAATGGGGTGTCGGAATTTGATAGGAGTAAATTTATCATTCTTCATGCAGATATAGATGATAATGAGTGGGATAGTGATGCACAGCGGAAACAGTTTTTAGAAGACTATGACGTGTATCTAGGTAGAAATAACGGAGGAATGGTATGGGAGTTTAATCAATCAGAAGAAGACGATGCAAGAAGTGGTTGGCCAGATATTAGTGTTTTACAACAAAGAGGGGCAACAATACGACAGTCTTATGGAAGAAGAACCAGTAGCCATGAGTTCGAGAATCGATATGAAAATATGATGTATGGAGGACAGCCAATTCCTTTATATCCTAATGGTCGATTAACCAGTCCTAATGCCTGTTGTTCTCAAGCAGATCCTTGGGCATATGAAGGTTACGATGCTATAGCAGAATATTATGCATATTACCTCAAAGAATTTTTTGGGACAGGAGGAACAGGGGGTAAGCCTAGGCCTCAATATGTAGAAGTTTTAAACGAACCTTTTGTAAAGTCGAATACATTAGGAACTACGAATGCGAATATTACTGAAATGCATAAGACAGTAGCTCAGCGAATAAAGGCCGTAAACCCAAATGTGAAAGTTGGGGGGTATTCGGCAGCGCATCCCGCTTACGAATCAGGGAACTTTAATCATTGGCGAAATAATTGGGAGCTTTTTATAGATGGGGCAGGGGAAGATATGGATTTCTTTTCGCTGCATCTTTATGATTTTAATGGTACGGCAAGCGTAGCAGAAGAAGACCAACGAAAAGGAAGTAATGTAGAGGCTATTTTAGATATGGTAGAGCATTACAGTTTTTTGAAGTTGGAAGAAGTAAAACCGTTCAGTATTTCTGAATACGGGTGGCTTGGAAGAGAATTTAATGGTCCTTATAACAAAGAAAGAGATTGGTTCAATCTTCGTTCTTTTTCATCAATGATGATGCAATTAATGGAAAGACAGGATCGTATGGTTAGTGCCATTCCATTTATGATATTGAAAGCACGTTGGTGGCAAAGTCCTGGAGACTATGGGTACAGTTATCGTTTATTACGTCAAAAGAAAGATTTGGCAGGAGAAACAGGGGACGAATATGTCTATACTGAATTTGTTAAGTTTTTTGAATTGTGGTCTCAAGTAAAAGGAACACGAGTGGATACGTATTCAAGTGATCCAGATATATTAACAGATGCTTATGTCGATGGAAATAAAGCATATGTTATTTTAAGTAATTTAGAACATGAAGCTATTAATGTAGATCTGCAAATGCCTTTTTTAAGCAATAGTTCGGCGAGTGAAATTAAAGTAAAACATCTTTTTGCAAATGCTTCGGGAACGCCTATTCTAGAAGAAAATATTGTAAGCAGCTTAGATGAATTTAATATTGGTAAAGAAGCTACGGCAATTATTGAATATACATTTGGGGATGTTATCGAAGCTACAAACGAAGTGGTTGAAAGCAAATATTATGCAACGACATATTTACAATCGATTTCTGGCGGAAGAGCAATAAGCTTCGATATAAATAATGTTCAATTAAATCAATTTGGTGAAGCGGTATTAAGGATAGGAGTCGGTAGGGATCATGGTAGATCTTTATTTCCGATACTAACGGTGAATGGACAAAATGTAAGCATGGTAGATGATTGGAAAGGCTATGATCAAAATACGAGAGATAGTTTCTTTGGAGTATTAGAAGTTCCTGTGCCTTTTGAGTTACTAGAAGCGAATAATGAGATCGGAATCACTTTTCCAGATAGTGGAGGGAATGTGTCTTCGTTGTCGATGCAAGTATTTAATTTTCAAAGTGCCATTAGTAGAGAGCTTTCTGTAAATGGTGTGGAAGGTAATATTCCGTCTTTTGAATTGAAATTATCTCCCAATCCCTTTAAAAGCAAAGTAATCGTAGAAGGAATAAATACACAGGATGTCGAACTGCAATTATTTGATTTGTCGGGTAAAATGTTGTTGAAAAAAGCAATCAATACTACTGATAATGAAATTGATGTACAGGGGATTGAAGAAGGGGTGTATATGTTTAGAATCTCGGTTAATGGGAAAGAACAAACCACAAAAATGATTAAGTTATAAGCTTGATCATTTAGGTAGGGTAATTATAAATGAAATAATGGTATCCCTTTGTTCGGCTAAGCGAACTTTGTCTGGTTGAGTGCACTTTGTTCGGCTGAGTGTACTTTGTCAAGCTAAGTACATTTTATTTGGCTGAGTGAACTTTGTGAGGTTAAGCGCACTTTGTCTGGCTGAGCGCAGTCGAAGCCAAACAAAGGGAATATCACATTACAATCTACTATTCATAAAAATCCCAAAAATCATATTGTTCTCCAGGAATATTTTCCTTTTTGTCCCCTAAGGCGATTGCTTCCGTTTTCATTTCGGCTTGCATGGTCTTGACGCGTTCGGCATATTCTGGAAAAAAAGATAAATCTTGTGTTTCCCAAGGATCTTTTTTAATGTTGAATAATTGTGTTACTCTAGATCCAGTATAATACTCACCTTTGTTTTTATCGAAATTTTTAGCGCGTACATATTCAATAAGTTTGAAATCACCTTTGCGATAAGCACGTTGAAATTGACGATAAGCATGATATGTTGATGCTCTAATTGATTCTTGTTCTTCATTTATGATAGGTAGTAAGCTTTTGCCTTGAATATCGATTGGTTTTTTGATGTTGGCAAAATCGCAAATGGTAGGGAAAATATCATGAATGTAGGTGAAATTATCAATCTGTTTTCCTTTCGCTTTTATAGCACCTCCCGATAAAATAAACGGAACATGAATTCCGTCTTCATCATAGATGTTTTGCTTGCCTATTAAACCATGATTTCCTACAGCAAGTCCACTATCTCCAGCAAAAACAATTAAAGTATTCTCATATTTTCCACTTTCTTTAAGACTTTTAATTACGTTACCTATTTGTGTGTCTAGATGTGTAATAGCAGCATAATAATCACTCAAATGCTTTTGTGAGACGGCTGTAGTTCTAGGCCAAGGAGCCAACTTCTCATCGCGTAAATACATATGTCCATTATCAAATGGATGCTGCGGAAGATATGATGGAGGTAAAGTCACTTCAGGCTCGGGGTATTGATCTTTATAAGATTTCGGAGCTTGTCTAGGATCATGTGGCGCATGGAAAGCCAAGTACATTAAAAAAGGTTGTTGCTTGTCGTAGTTCGAAATAAAATGAGAGGCGTTTTCAGCAAAGACCTCAGAAGTATGGGGTCCATCTTTTTCCGTTCCAAAAGGGCCTCTTTTGTCATCCTTAGTTAAAGCTCTTCGGTATCGATTTCCTTTACCGTCATAGCTTATAAGGTAAGCATTCGATTTTTCAAAAGCCCCTGTTTCATCCCAATCCCAAAAAGGCATTCGAAAGTGATCTACTAGATAAGGTCCAAGTCCCATGATACTGGACCCCGAGTTAAAAGAGCGATGTAATGCCTTTTTATCTTGATGCCACTTTCCTACGATATGGGTGTAATACCCAGCATTTTTAAACACTTCTCCAATAGTCTGGTGCTGTTCGGGAATTACATATCCTCTACCTTTTAGGTTGAATACATTTTTTCCTGAAAGTAACATAGCTCTACTAGGAATACACGTCGCTCCAGAAAAAGCTCCCATCAAATAAGTGTTGGTAAATGAAATGCCATCATAAGCTAATTGATCTATATTCGGCGTTTTCACATCCATTCCCCCTAAAGCATGAACTCCAGAATATCGATGATCGTCGGTGTATATGATCAATACATTAGGTTGTTGTGCAAATATTTTGAACTGAAATAAAAGTAAAACAGCTAGGGTAACGTAATAAGGCGCTTTCATGAAATTGAATTTAATGAGCATTTTGAGTTAAAGAGTCTTTAATCAGTTTTCAATGATGATTGCATCTCGTTCATCAAGTTGATTTGTTAAGAAAGTTATGTTTTTGTGTTCAAGATGTTCGATGTGTCTTGCATACATTCCATAAGCTGGTAACATTCCGAAAAAACTAAATTCGGGATATTTCTTTTCTAATTCGGGTACTTTTTGGATGGCGTCACGTTTTCCATTTCCAGGTAAAGAAATATGGATATTTTCTAAATGAACCTTTTCGATAGGGTAATTCGGGGTTCCTGTAATGAAAATACCCGAAGGTGGAGATACTCGGGATGCCGCTAAGCCTCTTGTACTCGCTTTAATGTTTTTGATTGAAATATTTTTCATACTTCCCATGCCTTGAGAGGTCGCTTGACGGTAAGTACGTAGTCGTTCTCCAAGGCGAATAAAAATAGGCATGTCTACGTTTTTCATTTCAATATTTTCAATAGAAACATCATTGATATTTGCCCCGTCAACACTCAATATTTTGATGCCTCCTCCTTTGGTGTCTACAATTTTACAATCACTAATATGGATGTCATAAAAATCCCCCATAGATTCTGTTCCAAATTTAATAGCTCCCCAGTCGCTTTTCAGTGTACAGTTTTTTACGTTGGCATTATAAGTGGGTTGTAAACTTGTGGTTTTAAAACAAATCGCATCATCACCAGTATCAATGTGACAATTAGATATGGAAATGTTATGGCTAGAATCTAAATCAATACCATCGTTGTTAAAATTAGCATGGCTATAGATAGAGATACTATCAATTACGATATCATGTGACTCATAGAAATGACAAGTCCATGCAGCGGGTTGTTTTAGCTGTATGTTTTTTAGTGAAATATTAGAAGAGCGAACAAAGCGTAATAGAAAAGGGCGATTCTTTCCAAAACCAGCAAGATTAATTCCTAGTTTCTTTTTGGTAATGGCAAGATTTTCATGTTTAAAAGCAGTTCCATTTCCGTCGATAATTCCTTTACCCGAGATTGAAATGTCTTTGGCTCCTAAGCTTCCAATAAGGCAATTGCCTCGTTCCTGTCCAGTGGCATCTGTAAACGTATCAATGCTTTTATAATCTCTAGGGTCACTACTTCCCATAAGTGTAGCGCTTTCTTCAATCAATAAGTTTACATGATCTTTTAGTAGAATAGTACCCGTTAGATACTTCCCGTCAGAAATTTTAACCACTCCACCGCCATCAGTATGACAAGTATTGATCGCTTCTTGAATAGCGAGAGTATTTAAGGTTACTCCATCTCCA
The DNA here is from genome assembly GCA_947499005.1 of uncultured Aquimarina sp. Lineage (GTDB taxonomy): Bacteria > Bacteroidota > Bacteroidia > Flavobacteriales > Flavobacteriaceae > Aquimarina. Next base: position 118,738 of record CANMML010000005.1, on the reverse strand, counting down.
ATGGCGCCAAATGTTCTGACATCATAATCAGAAGACTTTTTGGTGCAAGAAATGAGGAATAGGGAGAGTATAAAAAGAAATTTTTTGATCATGGGATTTTATGAATTCGATTTTGTGGAATCTCGTTATAATTATAAAAAGAATTAGAAACTTTATAGTGAGCGACATCTTGAAATACAATAGGATTTCGCTGGTCTTTTTGAGAAGTGTGTATGTGAACGTTATCCATATACAGTCCCGAAACATGCCTGGCAAATAGACCTACAGAAGGTAAGGTACCTACAAGATGAAATTCGGGCCACCAACCATTCAAAGTTTCTAAGGTGTATTCTTTGAATACCGTTTTATTAGCATCTGACGTATCTCCCCCTCCTGAAAGATGTAGTTGAATATTTTTTAGTATGATATTTTCAATAGCGTGGTTAGGCATTCCTGTAATAAAGACCCCCGAATTTTTATCAAGTTCTTTATTATCGGCAATAATGTTTTCAAAGATAAAATTGCGCATTTTCTTCATCGGGTACATTTCTTCGGGAGCATCGACACAAGCACGTTGTTGTGCAAAAGTCATAAAGATAGGACGGGGGACATTTTTCATGACTAAATTAGAAAACGTCATATTTTGCATAGTACCGCCTTCGTTCATTTGAATTTTTAATCCAGAGTCATCAATGTTTTTGAAGGTGCAGTTGTTTACTGTTACAGATTCAAAATCTCCACGAGAGAGTAAGCCAATACGCATTCCAGCCCATTTGCTTTCGAACGTGCAATTACTTATGGTAATATTTTTGCAAGGTTTATTTGGTAAAGATGCCTGAAGGCAAATAGAATCATCGCTGGTATTGAAAGTGGAATTGGAAACCTTAACATCTTGACAGCCGTCAAAGTCTAATCCGTCTCCGTTATAATTAATACGACTATGGATTTTGATGCCATTTATAGAAATGTTTTGGCAATATAAAAATGCAGAAGTCCATGCCGCTGGGTTGATAAGATTGATATTATTAATGTGAATGTCAGTACAGTTTAAAAAACGCAATAACATAGGCCGTCCAGTTTTTCGATTGAAATGATCTGGTGAGCCATTTCCGTCAATGGTGCCTTTACCTGTAATGGCTATTGAAGTAGTGTTTTTAGAAAAAATGAGACACCGATCCATGTGAGGTTCATTTTTATACATGTTTTTATGGGTGTCCGTTGTATAGTTTTCAATCTTAGGACTACCCAGTAAAGTTGCTCCATTTTCAATATGAAGAGTCACGTAGTCTTTTAAGTAGATAGTCCCTATGACTACAATTTTTCCGCTAGGAATTATGACTTTTCCGCCATGATTAAGATGGGCTGCATCTATGGCTTTTTGTACGGCTTTAGTGTCTAACGTGATTCCATCTCCTTTGGCACCATAGTCTAAAACATTAAAGTCTTTAGAATGCAGTGTGCTATTAAAAAATCCAAAACATAATAAACAAATGAAATATCTTAGAAGCATGAAAGAAATATATTTCTTAAATATACCTAGAAAGTCAGTTACGATGTAGTGGGTTTATGTCAAAAAAGTATGTTATTGGTGTAAGGAACTAACTGTTTAGTATTGTACTTGTTTTAGTGACTTGAAATAGAACGTTACAATTTTTTGTACTTTTGTATTAGTTAGATATTTATTATGGATTTGACACCGCGTAAAGATAAGTTTATAGCGCAATTTTTGAAAGTTGCCAATCTCGAAAACATTAGCCGTTTCGAGAATTTTTTGCGTGAAGAAATATCAAATGATGATATAGTAGCTTATAGTGTTAAAGGAAAGTCAATTACTCGAAAGGAATACGTTGATAGCAATGAGGAGGCTGTTGCTTCTTTCAAAAAAGGAAATTTCAAAACTCAATCTCAAATTCGTAAAAAATACGAAAGCAAATAGTTGATGATAAAAGATTATGATGCTATTGTTTGGTCTCCTCAGTCTGAGAAAGACCTAGATGATATTTTAGAATATTACTTAGAATTCTCTCCAGAAAAAGCACACGAATATATAATCGAAATTTTAGAACCCGATCGCTCGGATATGATAGAGCGGAATTGCATTCCGTTCCTACACAGGATATAAAATATTAGTGTATAACCTCGAAGTTTTAAGAAGCTTCAGGGTTATATTTAATTTGAAAAACAAAAAATGTGAATAAAGTAGTAATTCTTTTAAACCTATTAATTGGATTTGGCTCATTAGCACAAGAAAGTATTCCAGAAGAATTACAGGCTAATTTTTTAAAACCAATTTATTCAGTAAAGGAAAAGAATGTCTCTAAAATTGTAGTTAGTTATAATATTTTTAACTCAGAAATCAGACATATTTTTGAGTTTATAAATGGGAATCATTTTTTTAGAAGGAAATTTGATGATCAAAAACTAGTTTCTAAGGGATATGTTTATTTGGATGATCATGACAGAATTGTGACTGTAGATAATGAAAAAGTGATAAACCTTTCGGCTAGAAAATTTTCAGTGGAGCCCCTACCCAACGAGGATCGAAAATATATCTATACAGATTCCACTAAAACCATACTATTTTCTGATAAAGGAATTGTCAATTCAAAAACTATCACTTGGTACAATAAAAAAGAGATGCCTACCAAATTGGTTTATTACAAGCCACTTGATACAGAAGCTACTGTTTCTACAGCAGATTATGACTACAATCAAAATACTTATGATTATGAAGTTCGAACAGAAGCAGGAATGATAATAGGTGAAACGAAACCTATTCTAAGAGAAATGAAAAGAGATGATCAGGGAAATGTGACTAAATTTGGTGCAATTTCTAAACGTAAGGATCTACCTAAAGTTATTAATACTGTAAAGTATAAATACGATAAATATGGTAATTGGACAAAACGAATTATAACAACTACTAATAACTCGAAACTAATTAGGCGAATCGAGCAAAAGAGGAAAATCGTTTATAAAGATTCTTAAAAATATACTTATCCTATAGAATGGAATTGCATTCCGTTCCTACATAGGAAATTAAATATTAGTATATGACCTCGAAGTTCTAAGAGGCTTCCGGGTTTTATCTAATTTAAAACAGAAAATGTAAATACCTAGCTGGTACGAGCTTCTCGCTCATACTAAAATATTTTAAGATTTACTTATAAGCCTATCTCCAATGAGAAAATTGGTTCTCCTTATTATTTTAATAATCAATAGTCTTACTTATTCACAAGTAAAAAAAATGACTGTGTTTGATGTGCTTCAAAGTCAACAGAGAAATTTTTTACAAAAGCATCAGGTAATTTCATATGTTAGAGAGAGGCATTATTCTTGTAGGCAAAAGCAGGAAATAAAACCATCTAATATTGTTGAAACCATTTACGATAATTCTTTGCGAATTTTGCAGATTGATAATAAGTATCGAAAAGTTTTTTGTACTACACTCTTTGAATATGATAATAAAAATAGATTAATTAAGAAAAAGACTGAGGTTAGTAATAAGACAAATTCAAGCATAAAATCCTCTACTTGTGACAAGATTTTTCTTAGAAATAGGAGTTTTTATATGAATAGGTTTTTTCCTGAATCATCTATTTACGAATATTTAGGGGATTCTATTAATTTAATAAGATCAATCATAAAAAGAGAGAAGAGCGAGCAAATAAGAACATTTAGTTACAGTAAAAATAAAACTACTTGTGATTTAAAAGTAGGTGATGAAAACCAAAAAGAAATCACCATATTTAATGAAAATAAAAGTATTGAATCGCAACAACATTTTGTTTCTGAGGAGTTAAATGCTAGCTTGTTAAATAATTTTGATAACAAAAACAACCTCATTTTATCTACGTTCTCTTATTATCACAAAGATTCATCTCTTATACCTTATAAAGGGTATAGTAGGATTATTATAAAATTCAAATACAACAAAAATGATCAAGTTATTGAAGCCGTTAGAAAAGATGCATTTTATAAGACGGAATATAAATGTTTTTATCACTTAAATGGTTTACTTAGAAAAGTAATAGAATTTGAAGACGGAAATGAAAAAAGCCAGTATTTTTTTCAATATAATTTTAAAACAACTTAAAAATTGAAAAACAAACTTATATACCTGATCTTACTCTTTACGGTAGTACAGTCTTATGCTCAAACTGACTTAGAAATTGAGGTAGAGAAACCATCATATAAAAAGTGGAAAAAGTTTAAAAGTCTAAATCTTAGAATAAATCTTACCAATAATACAGACGAAGACATTTATATTTTAGATCCAGATAGCCATATCAATTTATTTATAGGGCATGATGTTTTTTACTTGAAAATGGAAACCCTCCCTAAATCTGATCTCGGGTCACTAAGATTTGAAAACACTCTTATATTAATTGATAAGCAGGTCAGTTGCGAATGCATTAAAATAAGATCGAAAAGCACCAAAAAGATAAGCTACAAATTATACAATAATCTCAATCTTCATAAAATAAACTCTTCGGATCTCATTGTAAGATTTGTTTACGGTACTAGGACACCAAAAAACAGCACTAGAAGAATAAGCATTGAAGATAAAAACATTAAAAAGTGTGCAGCTAAAGTTCACCATGAATATGTTAACAGTAATAGTATTAAAGTGAAAATTAAAGATTGATGGCTTCCTTAAAATTAGCTTTTAAACATAAATTGAAAAATTGTTCTTTAAGTTTCAAAAATTATATTGCAGCATTTGTTTTCATAAATTTTTATGTAATCTACAGGCAACAAAGCATACCCAATGAACTAGAGAGGATTTTTTTGAACTAGTTTATTGCCTAAAGGGAAAAAATGCTGTCTACACAGGATAGAAATATATAACCCCAAAGCTTTAAAAACTTTGGGGTTGTGTTTTATTTAATATTATTGATAATCATCTTAGAAGCTTCTTCGTTGCTAATCATGTCATAATCCATCAGATAATAATAATGACCTTCTCTTGGGTGTTCTGTATAACCAATATGTACTGATTCTGACAATCGATCTTTTATGCTTTCAAAATAGTTTATAAGGGGTGTTTGTGTGTCTCCAAAAACAGCAATACCTGTTTCATCTAGGTCGATAACTACTTCGTTTAATTTTACATTACCTGAATTATATACTCTCATATCTATAGTGTTTCTAGCTTAGTCGATTTAATTATAGCAAAAAGATATATGAAATATACCTAGAGATTCAGTTACGATGTAGTGGGTTTATGTCAAAAAAGTATGTTATTGGTGTAGATTTTTTATACCTAAAAATTAATTCCTACCCCGTTCATCAGGATAAAAAGAGTAGACAGGATCTGTTTGTATATATTCTTTAGTTTTAATATCAAGTGCGGTTAAAGGTCCTTTAAAAGCGGCACCAGTATCTACATTCCAAACACAAGCTGCATTTACAGGAGTCGTCTTTCCGATACGAACCGTAGGGGTGTGACCGATGTAAATTTCTTTAAATACTTTTAGGCGATCAGGATAGAAAGGGTCATCTATAGCAACATTTCCTTCTACTGCTAGGGCAGACTCCCAAAGACTGCGATCCCAATAACACATTTCTTTAAAATATTCTCTGTGGGGGCCTTGAAGATGAGTAAATCCAGCGTGAAGAAACAGTCTGTTTTCATCATCGACGATATAATCTTTTAGGCTTTGCAAGAAGGTCTTCATCTCTTCGATTTCCTCCTCACTATATCTAGAAAAACTTTGAATTGTTGCCGAACCACCATGTTTTAACCATTCCTCTTTTCTTTTTCCTGTCTCTAGCCATTCTAACGTAAGTGCATCATGGTTTCCCTTGATGAAAATACAAGGTTGCACTTTTCTTAATTCCATGAGGAATAATAAGGTGTCAGCGCTTTCACTCCATCCATCGCAATAATCCCCTAAAAAGATAAGTTTGTCTTGTGGGGTTAATTGTAATTTTTCAATAAGTTGTTCTAGGGCTTTTTTTCCTCCGTGAATATCACCGATAGCGTAGGTGCGTCCTTTAGTCATTGTTGTAACGTACTTTTCTTATTACCCTTAAGGCATCTTTATAAATGCGATACACTTCTTTGTCGTATCCCTTTAGTAATGGTTTGGCTTGTTTTAGTTGATCTAAAGCATCCAAATATCCATTGAGGTACGAAAGTAAATAAGTCTTTGGTAAATCGCGAAGTCCTCTAGCGTCTTTTTCGTTGATTGTTTCTTTATGCTGAAGTTTTAGTAAAAGATTTACGTTTTTCTTCATTAAAAAATCGATGACACTCGGATTGAAAATTGGAGGTTCAAATAAAAGTTTGCAATCAAAGTGATATTTGCCACTTTCTTTAAAATGGTATTTTTTTATTTCGAATGGATAATATTTGTTTTCTCCATCGTACCCTAGGTTAATGTACTCGGTAATGATAAAATCATCATCATTCATTTCAATGATTACTTCATCAAATTCCGAATAAAAAATTTGAGATTGCTCATTAATCAACTTAATATCTACGCGAGAATAATATGTGGTATTCTTAACGCGCTTTTGTTTCCCCGCCCAGCACATTACAAAGTATTCTTTAAAAACCTTGTATTGTGGTTTTAGGTCTTCCCGTGTGTTCATGAAATCAAAAACACCATCTAAGGTTAAGCCAATGTTGTTATGAGAGTGGTTTTCGATGGCCTTTACAATTCCCGAATTGACGTCTTCGGGAAGGTCGGTGCTGTCTTTCGGCATGCTGATACTGCCGTCTCTCATGAAAACAGCTCCCCCGTAATACTTCCAAATGTTTTTTCGTAATCTGCAAACCCCTTTGTTTGTAGGGTGTACAGTAACAAGCCCTACCACTCTATTAGGCGGTAAATGCGGAAAAGAAATATTTTCATAGGAAACTACAGGTGGATTTTCTAGATAAGCATTGATAAGGTTTTGTAATTTGCTATCATCAAAAAAATCGACTCCTACAATCTGATTCCCTTCATCTCGAACTCCAATAACAATGTAAGAGTTGTTCTTGGAATTTGAATTGGATAGTGCACAAATATGTTTAAGAAACTTAGCCTTACCTTCTTTTTCGGATAGATTTAATTTTAACTTCTTATCATAAAAGCTATTCTCATCATTGTGAGCTAGTAGGTTTTTGATTAGAAGTCTTTTATTTATCATATCTGTCGTCCTCTACAGTACGCTTTTGTCAAACGCTTCTGTTTTGTAATTTGTGCCTGCTGCGATTTATGTAAAACTATTGGCAAAGATTTGCAACAGCAATTTTTTCTTTTCGTTTTAACAATATAAATATATAAGGATTCACCTTAAATTACAGTAAGCAGTCGGTAAACTTTTGCCAATTATTTATATAAGTTGCAAGGAAATTTAAGGAATAGTAAATTCACCACTTTAAATAAATGATAACTACAACTATGGAACAGACAAGTTCGATTGACATTAGAGCAATAAATGAAAAGATTCAGCAAGAATCTGCTTTTATAGATTTATTGACGTTAGAATTAAATAAAGTTATTGTTGGACAAAAATACATGATCGAGCGTTTGCTGATCGGTTTGCTAGGGCAAGGACATATTCTATTAGAAGGGGTTCCAGGATTAGCAAAAACATTAGCAATTAATACGCTTTCAAAGGCAGTACAAGGAAGTTTTAGTCGTATTCAGTTTACACCAGATTTACTACCAGCAGATGTTGTTGGTACGTTGATATATAACATGAAAGAGAATGACTTCTCGATCAAAAAGGGGCCTATTTTTGCAAACTTCGTATTGGCAGATGAGATCAACCGTGCGCCAGCTAAAGTACAATCGGCTTTATTAGAAGCGATGCAAGAAAAGCAGGTGACTATTGGAGACGAAACTTTTAAATTAGACAAACCATTTTTGGTTATGGCTACTCAAAACCCAGTAGATCAAGAAGGAACATACCCATTGCCAGAAGCGCAAATGGACCGTTTTATGTTGAAGACGGTGATTGATTACCCGAAGATTGAAGAAGAACAATTGATCATGCGTGCCAATTTGAAAGGATCTTTTGAACAAGTAAATCCAGTAATTAGTACAGAGCAAATCTTGAAAGCACAAGAGGCTGTGAAAATGGTATATATGGATGAGAAGATTGAAAAATATATCCTAGATATTGTTTTTGCTACTCGTTACCCAGAAAAATATAACCTTTCTAGTTTACAACCACTGATCAATTTTGGAGCTTCTCCTCGTGGAAGTATTAGCTTGGCAACTGCTGCAAAATGCTATGCGTTTATCAAGCGTCGTGGTTATGTAATTCCAGAAGATGTGCGTGCGGTAGTAACAGATGTATTACGTCACCGTATTGGGATTACTTATGAGGCTGAAGCTGAAAATATTACTTCTGAGCAAATTATCAGCCAAATCGTAAATGAAATAGAGGTGCCATAGGCACTTCGTGCCAGTACAAAGTAAAAGTATTAAGTACAAAGCTGTTGAACTTGATACTTTGTACTCTTTACTTAATACTAAATGAGCCAAAGGCGAATTTGAATGGATACAAAAGAATTACTAAAGAAAGTACGTAAAATAGAAATCAAAACACGTCGCGTGAGTGATAATGTCTTTGGAGGAGAATATCATTCTACCTTCAAGGGGCGTGGAATGACGTTTAGTGAAGTACGTCAATATCAATTTGGTGATGATGTACGTGCGATCGATTGGAATGTTACTGCTCGATATAATGAACCTTATATAAAGGTGTTTGAAGAGGAACGAGAATTGACGTTAATGTTAATGGTCGATGTCTCTGGATCTTTATTATTTGGAACTCAAAATCAATTCAAGAAAGAAAAACTTACAGAGATTGCTGCTACTCTGGCATTTTCGGCTACGCAGAATAATGACAAGGTAGGTCTGTTATTATTTTCAGATGATATCGAATTGTTTATTCCTCCTAAAAAAGGAAAATCTCATGTACTTCGAATCATAAGAGAATTATTAGAATTTACACCTAAAAGCAATAAGACGAATATTTCGCAAGCTTTCAAATATTTGAGTAATGTTCAAAAAAAGAAAGCTATCGTATTTGTACTTTCCGATTTTATAGCAGAAGATGATTTTGTGCAAACATTAAAAATAGCTTCTGGAAAGCATGATGTAACAGGTATTCGAGTGTATGATGCTAAAGAAGAGGAGATCCCGAATTTAGGAGTTATTCCGGTTCAAGATCAAGAAACAGGGAAGTTGAGGTATGTGAATACTTCATCAAAAAGCATCAGGAATCAATATGCCACTTATTATCGTGAAAAAGCGAGCTATTTTAAAGAAAGCTTTAGTAAAAGTGGTGCTGGTATGATGAGTTGTGCTACGCATCAAGATTATGTAAAACAATTATTAGGTTATTTTAAACGTAGAGGATAAATATGATTAAGTTAAGAGTATATTTTAGTAGAAATTTACTTTTTCTAGTATCTTTTTTAATGGCCTCTGTTGCTAGTGGTCAGGTACAAAGTGCAATCGATTCAACTTCGATTGAGATTGGTTCGGTAATCAATTATGCTATTCAAGTTCAGGGAAACAAGGATAAATTAGTGGTCTTCCCTGATAACAAAAGTTTTTCGCCTTTAGAGGTTATAAAATCTTCAAAAATCGATACGCTCGATGAAGCTGGCAGGTATCGATTATTGAAGCAATATGCATTGACTCAATTTGATACGGGACATTATACGATTCCCAAACAAAGAGTTCTTATCGGAGATAAAACATTCTTTACAGACTCATTAGAAGTCGAGGTGCGCGATGTATTGTTAGATTCATTGAAAATTGAACCAATCAAAGGAATTATTCCAGTTGAAGATTTGTCAGAAACGAACTGGGCTAAAATTATTTATTGGATTCTTGGGGTTTTGTTAGTAGCAGCATTGGTAGGTTTTTTAATATGGAAATTTGGGAAACAAAGACCAATTCCTGAAAGTGAATTACCTACTTATGATCGAGCGAAATTAGCCTTGATTAGAATAAATGAAAAAGCACTTTTATCTGAAAATAAATTTAAAGAGTATTATTCTAAATTAACGGATGTTGCTAAGGGGTATTTAGATGAAGGTGTTGCAGAAAATGCTTTAGAGAGTACTACCGATGAATTAGTAAGTTCGTTGAAAGAGCTAGTGAAAAAAGGAAAGGTTAGGATTTCTAAAGACAATATTTCTAGATTCGAAAGAACCTTGCAAACGGCCGATTATGCAAAGTTTGCAGCAATTAATCCTTCACAGGAAGATGCGAAATTTGATAAAAAATTCATTCAAGAATTTATAGATGTTGTGGAGCGAGGGAAACCCGAGCTGACTGAAGAAGAAAAACTTCAGAATGAAGAATACCGCAAAGAACAAGAAGACAAACGAAAACGTCAGCGAATAAAATTAATAAGTGCTGTAGTGGCTTTTATTATTGTTGGAGGGGCGACCGCTTATGTAGTTTCTAAGAAAACAGGAGCTATTCTAGATATGGTCTATAGTCGTTCTACCAATGGTTGGTTGAAAAAAGATTGGTTTACGAGTTCTTATGGGGTGCCATCTATATCTATCAGTTCGCCAGATGTATTGGTTCGTAGACAGGCTGAAGCGTCTAAAGAACAGCAACAAGTATTGCTGGGGAACCAGATTTATACGTTCGGAGGAATCCCCGAGAAGTTTTATGCATTATTGAATACGTTGACTTTTAGGCAAAAAGTAGATGTTTCTCTAGAAGATTTAGCATCGCAAGTAATACCACAATTACTGGCGCAATACAAACCAGAAAATTTAACTCAGGATACTCAAGAAATAGAAATTTTCGGAGATATAAAAGGGATTAAAGTATTTGGGCAATTCGATGTTACTGTTCCGGTATTAAATGTCGAGTTGAGCTTTGATTATGATGCTTTATTATTTGCCGAGGAGGGTGGAGTGCAAGTGATGTTTGTAGCTTATGATAAAAAAGATAAAGCAGCAAAAGAAGTTGCAGAAAGAATGTTGAACTCTGTTAAATTTAATAGTGGTAGCTAATGTTTAAAAATTTCACTTTTGAAAACCCCGAGTTTTTTTGGTTATTACTACTACTTCCGCTTTTAGTTGGATGGTATATATGGCGAAGAAATCAGCAACAAGCCGAATTGAAAATTGGAGATGCACAAGGCTTCGTGAAAAGTAAAGATGTCGTTGCAGCTTTACATCCAGTATTAACGCTTTTAAAGTTAGTTGCAATTGTTTTTTTGGTTATTGCATTAGCAAGACCAAGAACGGTACAAGAGACTACTGAAGTAAAAACGAACAAAGGAATTGATATTGCTATGGCAATAGATATTTCGGGAAGTATGCTGGCGAAAGATCTTAAGCCTAATAGGTTGGAGGCTTTGAAGGAGGTAGCCGCTGATTTTGTTAGTGGAAGGGTGACGGATCGTATTGGGTTGGTCATTTATGCTGGGGAAGCTTATACTAAAACTCCTGTTACAAGTGATAAAAAAATCATTTTAGGAGCCTTGAATAGTTTAAAATTCACTCAAGATATAGAAGGGGGAACTGCTATTGGAATGGGATTAGGTACGGCAGTAAACCGTTTGAAAGATTCTAAAGCTAAAAGTAAAGTCATCATCCTTTTAACTGATGGTACTAATAATGCGGGCTTTATTGATCCTTTGATTGCTGCAGAATTAGCAGAGGAGTATGGAATAAAAGTGTACACTATTGGGGTAGGAACGAATGGTACGGCGCTGTCACCTGTAGCTATATATCCTAATGGAAAGCTTAGATATGCAAACGTTCCTGTAGAGATTGATGAAAAACTTTTGAAAGAAATCGCTAGTAAGACAGGGGGTAAATATTTTCGAGCTTCAAACAATAACAAATTAAAGAAGATTTACGAAGAGATTGATAAACTAGAAAAGACAGATATAGAAGAATTGAAGTTTACGAGCTACGATGAAAAGTATAGAATATTTGCAATTATGGCTTTCATTTGTATAGCGTTGTCTTACTTATTGAAACAAACAGTATTTAAAAGTTTTATTTAGAAAAGCTATAAGCTTTAGGTTGTAAGCCTTAAGCAAAAAGAATAATTATTTTAATAAAAATTAAGCCGAATGCCTATGGCTAGGAGCTATTTTAATATGGGTATCTATTTATTAGAAGAGAAAATATATTTTGTGCTTTTGGTTAGTATTCCAATTTTATTATTGGTGTACTTAACTAATCTGTATTGGAAAAAGAAAACGCAAGAGAAATTTGCAGATTCAGCTTTGCTGAGTGAGTTGACACCTAATAAGTCAAAGTTTAAGCCGTTTATGAAGTTTCTCTTAGCGGCACTTGCGCTTGCTTCTTTGTCGATGGCTTTGGTAAATCTAAAGATGGGGAGCAAATTGAAAAAAATAAAACGAGAAGGAGTTGATCTAGTATTTGCAATTGATGTCTCTAAAAGTATGCTGGCAGAAGATATTGCTCCTAATCGTTTGAAAAAAGCACAACAATTAGTTTCCCAGACAATCAATGAGCTTACAGGGGATCGAATAGGGATTATTGCCTATGCAGGAAGTGCTTTTCCTCAATTGCCTATTACGACTGATTATGGTTCGGGGAAATTATTTTTACAAGCACTACACACCGATATGGTTTCTTCTCAAGGAACTGCGATTACTGATGCCATTGATTTGGCAAAGACTTTTTATAATGATGTAGAGCAAACCAATAGAGTATTAGTGTTGGTAAGTGATGGAGAAGATCATGGAGATGATGCCGAAGTGGCAGCAAAAGAAGCGAGTAAAGAGGGAATACGGATTATAACCATTGGTGTTGGTACAGAAAAAGGAGGTGTAATTCCAATCAAGAGGAATGGGATTTTACAGAATTATAAAAAAGATAAAAAAGGAGAAACGGTAATTACTAAATTAAATGCTTCTACCTTGAAAAATATTGCAAGTAATGCTAAAGGGAATTATATAGATGGATCCAATACGTCGAAAGCTGTAGATGAGTTGATCAATGTTTTGTCTGGCTTTGAAAAGAGCGAGTTTGAAGCCAAACAAGTGGCAGATTTTAAAGATCAGTTTCAGGGATTCCTAGGAGCGGCGCTATTGTTTTTGCTTTTAGATTTATTGGTGCTAGAGAGAAGAACACTTTGGGTGCAAAAGTTGAATATTTTTAAAGAGAAATAAGATGATGAAAGACATACGACTAATCTTAGTTTTTCTAACAGTGATAATGAGTGTAAGTACTTATGCTCAAGAAAAGAAAAAATTGAAGGGTGCTGAATTAGAAGCCAATCAGTATGTTTTTGAAGGGAATAAGATTCTTACGGGAGAAGAGCCAGACGTGTTAGCGGCAGAAAAAAATTACCGTAGAGCTATTGCTAAAGATGCTAATAGAAGCAACGCGCGTTATAATTTAGGAGTTTCGCATTTTGCTACGAAGAATCATCAAGAAGCAGCGGATCGTTTTAAACAAGCAGCTAAATTGGCAAAGGAAGAGGGAGAGAAAAGTGCAGCTTTTTATAATGAAGGGAATGCATATATGGAATTACAAAAATTTAAAGAAGCTATAGAAGCTTATAAAGATGCGTTGAGAAATAATCCATATGATAATGATGCAAGAAAAAATTTGGCGATTGCTAAGAAAATGAAGGAAGAGCAGGATAAGCAAAATAAAGATCAAGACAAGGAACAAAATAAAGACGATAACAAGAAGGAAGAGGATAGCGAGGATTCGGAGAATAAGAAAGATGGCGAAGGAGACGATACGAAAGAAGATGAGAATTCTGAAAACGAGTCGGAAGAGGATAAGGATAATAAAGAAGAAGATGAGAAGGAGGGAGATAAAAAAGATGATGCAGATAAAAAAGAAGATCCTAAAGAAGGGGAGGATAAAGATGAAAATGATGGAGAGCAATCCGAAGAGCAACAGCAACCTCAAGAAGGTAAGTTGTCTCCAGATCAGGTAAAAAGCTTATTGGATGCTATGGCTGATGAGGAAAAGAAGGTTCAAGAAAAAATGAATGCCCAAAAAGTAAAAGGAGCTCGTGTAAAATCGGATAAAGATTGGTAAACTTTAGTGCAAAGTAGCCCGTATAAAGAATGAAGACTTCTTACTTTTGGTTTATGTAAACAGCCTCTGTACTTTGTATTCTTTACTATTGTAAATGATGAAAAAACTATTATACATATTACTACTATTTTGTTCGACGACCTTACTTTCTCAAGTAAGCTTTGTTACCAAAGTGAGTAAAAATAAATTGGGGATGAACGAGAGACTTCGTGTTGATTTTGTTGTAAATCAAGATGGAGATAATTTTACCCCTCCTAATTTTAAAGGATTTCGTGCTCAAGGGCCTAATCAATCTGTAAGTCGTTCGTGGGTAAATGGGAAAAGTTCGTTTAATAAAACGTTTACGTATTATTTAACGCCACAAAAAGTGGGAAAGTACACCATTAGTCAAGCTTCTATTGAACATAAGGGAAATACGTACAAAACATCTCCTGTGGTAGTTGAAATCACTCCAGCGGTAAGTAACCCTAAAGGGGGAGAAAATCCCGAATATGTAGCTGATAATAGCTTGCATTTGGTAGCTAGAGTTTCTAATCAGAATCCATATTTAAACGAAGGGATCTCTCTTGAATACATTTTGTATTGGGATGCTGATGTTTCTATCTCTACTCCTCAAGATTTGGACTTGCCAAAGTTTACAGATTTTTGGAGTCAGAATATTGTAATAAAAGAATTACAAGCACAAGAAGCTACCTATAAAGGAAGGCCTAGTGGTAAAGTAGTGTTAAAAAAATATGTTCTTTATCCTCAAAAGACAGGGAAATTAGAGTTGCAGCCATTAACGATTAATGTGCCTGTTCGTATCCCTACGAATAGGCGAGATTTTTTTGGGCAGCGTTTGATGCAAACAGTTAATAAAAGTGTTTCGGCTGGAAGTTTATCGATTAATGTAAAAGCATTGCCAGAAAACGCGCCTGATGGATTTACTGGAGCTGTCGGGCAATTTAATTTTAATGTATCTCAAACGAAGAAGTCTTTAAATGCTAATGAATCATTACAGGTTAGTGTTAAGGTCTCAGGGAAAGGGAATCTGAAATTATTTGAACTTCCAAAATTAAAGGCGCCTTCATCTATTGAGGTTTATGATCCAGAAAGTAAACCAAGTATTAGAACAACTGCTTCGGGAATGAAAGGGTCATTAACGGATATCTATACGTTGGTTCCTCAATTTAAAGGTACATTTCCTCTGCCTCAAGTTAAGTTTGCTTATTTTGATCCAAAAGCAAAAACATATAAACGATTAACTTCTAGAAATCTAACGATAGATGTGCTTCAGGGGCCAGTTCAAGATTTAAACTCAACTCCTACAATAGCCGATCAAAGTGTTGTTCAAAAGCCTATCGAGCAAACTAATAGGTCGTTTAGTTTTATAAAAACAAAGACAACGTTAAGTGCCATAGAAAAGAATGTGTTTTTTGGGACTAAGGCATATTGGATACTTTTACTAATGCCTTTGTTAGGAATACCTTTAGTAATGTTGTTTATTAAAAGAAAAGAAACATTGGCAAGTGATGTCGTTGGATCTAAAGCAAGAAAGGCCAATAAATTAGTGAAAAAATACTTGTCTTCTGCCAAGAAAAATTTAGGAGATTCCAATGCTTTTTATGAATCTTTAGAAAGGGCGCTACATAATTACTTGAAAGCAAAACTTAGTATTGATACAAATGAGATGAATAAAGAGCGAATTCAAGAAATGCTTACCAAGCGATCCATTGAAGAAGTTACAATACAAGAATATATTGGTGTTTTGGAAACCTGCGAAATGGCTAGGTATTCCCCGAATACGATGCAAACAATGAAAGAGGACTTTGAAAAAGCTTCAAAGGTTATTACTCAAATGGATAAACAATGGTAGGTATGAAAAAGCTTTTATATTTAGTAATTTGTTTTTTTGCTGTTTTTCCATTTTATGGTCAGCAAGAAGTCTTTTTTTCTCAAGCAAATGATTTATATAATCAAGGAGAATACAATAAGTCAATTGAGTTATATGAAAAGATTCTTAAAGGAGGGAATCATTCTTCGGATCTGTACTTTAATCTAGCCAATGCCTTGTATAAAACACAACAGGTAGGTTCAAGTATCTATTATTACGAAAAGGCGCTTAAATTGGCTCCTAGTGATAAAGATATATTGAATAACTATGCTTTTGCAAAGCAAAACCGAATTGATGAAATCGAGGTGCTGCCAAAAGGAATAACAGCTAGATTTTATGAAAAGTTAGTAAGTTATTCACCAGATTTTTGGGGGTATTTTTCAATTATATCTGTAGTGGTCTTTGTTTTAGGATTTATTCTTTTTTACATGAGTACGAATCCTTCTTATAGAAAACTATTTTTTGGAGGTTGGGTGCTTGGATTGATTTTTGGAGTATTGGCGTTAGTGTTGGCTTTTAATGCTAGGTCTTATCAAAAAGATCACGTTTTTGGTATTGTTTTTAGTGACGAGATTATGGTGAGATCAGAGCCTAATCTTAGAGGAGAAACTTTGTTTAAATTGCATGAAGGCACAAAAGTTCAATATAAAGAAAGCGTAGAAGGTTGGCAAAAAGTTGAGCTTTTAGATGGGAAAACAGGATGGGTTACTTCAAAGTCACTAAAAATGCTGTAGCAGCTTTTGGTATATGGTGAATATTATTTTTTATCAGTTTAGATATTTAAGACTGTTAAAGGGTTTTGATTGCCATTGAAGTGCTTTATGGTTGAGGTTTTAAAGTCTTTGTTCTAATATTTTTGTTTTCATATATATAATATAACACAAAAGAAAGAATACATCTTAAACACCGAACCCACCTTATAAAGGTGGGTTCGGTGTTTTATCTTATAGGCTGAAAATTGTCTTTATGTTGTATTCGAGAAAGAATAATTTTCAGCGAAATATCTTAAAAGCTCCGTTGATCTTAACGGAAGCCAAAATCACTTTTCAGACGCTCTGCTTTTTCATACATGATATCTTTTGTTAAGAAAGAAACTTCTTGCAATAAAAAGCCATTTTGGTATGTTCTTAGAGCTTGTTTCGGTTTCCCTAGCTTCTCATATACTAATCCTAAAAAGTAATTTCCAAGCATGTGTTCGGGGTATTCTTTACGAGCTAATTGACCTACTTTTTCAAGTTCATCCCAATTTTCACTTCTTTCTAAGTTTTCACCAGCTGCTATAATATCGTTTACCCTAATTTTCTTTTCAACACCAATTTGATTCTCAATAAAATCATACTTATTAATTAGATAGTCATAAGCAGATATATCTAATTCTTTAATAGTTTCATTGTAATCTTTTTTGCTTATAGGTCTGTAAATCGAAAAAATATCTTCCAAAGCCCTAGGTATTCCTAATGCTACTAAAGAGTAGTGGGATTCATCATCAAAATTGTTGTATGAATATCGAAACATTTTATTTTCGATATTAGATAAGCTATCATTTAGTTTAATGATAGTAGATTTTAATTCCTCAACATCATTTTTGCCTGTAGCCAAATAGTACCAGATAGGTTGGTTAACATTAGCTAAAGCTGTAGCTATTCTTTCAGGCATTGTTGGTGCAAAATCTGGGCTAAGATTCACAAATGCATGGAACATAGGTGATCCATTAATTAGGTAATAATTAACGAAATTGGCAGTAATGTCATGCCCAATGATTATTTTAAAAGGACTTAATCTATAATCAGCTTCTAGGCTAGGCACCAATTCTTGCTCGATAAAATCATAAAAATCCTTTCCAGTATAATCGAGTAAATTGGTGTTGGTGTCAAATCTAGAATCTTTTAAACGTGTTTTTTTTTGGTTAATTCCTACGACTACACATTCAGGAATATCATCCCAATAAGAAAAATAGTTTACATCACCACTTGTAGGGTCGAAGATATAGTCTCCGTCTAATGCGAGGACTAAAGGATATTTTAACCCAGGTTTACTTTTAAAGCTTTGCGGAAGCCTAATTCTAACTTCTCTTGAGTCACCTAATATTTCGGAGTATATCTTTTTTGTTAGCAATTGAGCATGTAATGATGTTGCGCCAACAATTAAAGTAATGAGTAATTTAATTTTCATAAATTATTTATTTAGGCAAATGAATGACTAGCTGTGTATTAAGATAATTTTCAACCCTCAACGTTAGAGTTGGGGAAATATACTTTTTTTTTGCCAAAAAAAGAGAAGTATATGAGTCCGAAAATTCCTAAAACTATATTAAGAAAGGTTTGGGATGTCCATAATAACCATCCAAATGCTTCACCGTCATTACTTTCGATTTGAAATGCGACTAATGCTGTGGCAATGCTAAAAGGAAAAAAACCTAGACCTCCATTTGTGACAGCCATTGCAAAAGACCCTATGACAAAAATTACAATTATCTTCGATAAAGAGATATCACTTGTTGCTTCAATACTATATTTAGTGATAAAGAACATTGCGATATAACATACCCAAATCAGAACGGTAAGAATGATAAAATATTGCTTTTGAGGCATTTTTTTTACACTAATTACGCTTTCAATAAGTTCTGATATAAAACGAGTGATTTTCTGAAGTTTAGAATGTTTGAACTTTTTTATAAGCTTTAAAGTAATGTAAAAGCATAGAGGAAGTAAGGCTAAAACAAGAACTATCTGTAGCGGATTTATGTTGTTGTCTTTTAAAAAGGAAAGGATTAAATCGGTATTGATAAGTATACTTAGCGCAGTAATGCTTAGTAACATTACCATGTCAATAAGTCTTTCTGTTATAATGGTTCCAAATAATTGTTGGAAAGGAATATTTTCTTTTTTGTGAATTAAAGAGGCTCTTAAAATTTCTCCAGTTCGAGGAATGCCGAGATTTGCAAAATAGCCACTCATGATACTGGCAAAAGAAGCTACATTAGGGATTGAATGATTTAAAGGCTTTAATAAAAAATTCCATCGAACAGCCCTAATCCAATGTGATAATACACCAATAGCCATTGATAATAAAATCCAAAGCTTTTTAGAATCTCTAATGGTATGCCAAATTCTTTCTCGATCTTCATGAGAAATACGACCTAGACTTAGCCAAATGAAAAAAGAGGCTATTGCTAGCATCAATATAAGGGAGAGTATATTCTTTTTTGTTACGCTCAAAACTTATTTCAATAAGTTTGTAGCTTCATCGGGGAATACGATTGCTGGGTTAAAGGTTTTGGCTTCTTCTATTGGCATCATCCCATAAGTAATTAAGATCAAAACGTCACCAACAGCTACTTTTCTTGCTGCAGCTCCATTAAGAGTTATTTCGCCACTATTTCTAGGGCCAGGAATAGCGTAGGTTTCTAATCGTTCTCCATTATTGTTGTTTACGATTTGTACTTTTTCGCCACTAATTATGTTTGCCGCATCCATAAGGTCTTCATCAATAGTTATACTACCAATATAGTTAAGGTCGGCTCCGGTAACTTTTACGCGGTGAATTTTAGATTTTACTACGTGTACAAACATGGTGCAAAATTAATTAATTTAGGGCAATATTGTCTATTAATCTTACTTCTTCAATGAAAGCTGCTATAAAGGCACGATACTTTTTTGAGGGTTGGATTTCGTTTACCGTTTTTAGAGTCTTTGTTTCTGCAATAATGAAGTATTCCAATTCAAAAAGAGGATTTTTCTTAAAAGCTTCTATAGACTCTTCTGTTATTTCGGATGCATTTTTTATGCCAAAATTGTCTTTGGCATTTTTTAAAATATGATAAATGAAACTAGAAGCCTTTTTTGCTTCTATGGATAATCGGGCATTTCTAGAGCTAAAGGCTAATCCATTAGCTTCCCTAAATATTGGACACCCGACGATGTTTGTTTTCATTTTTTTAATTTCAACAAGCTTTTTGATGATTTGCAATTGTTGAAAGTCTTTTTCTCCAAAATAGGCGTTATTAGGAGTTATAGCATTGAAAAATAATGATAAAACGGTGCCAACACCATCAAAATGTCCTGGTCTAAAAGCGCCTTCCATTTCGTTTTCGATCCCTTCAAAATTGAATTGTTGGGATGCGACTGTGCCTTGATATAATTCTTTAGGTGAAGGGCAAAAAACAATGATTTTATTATTGAAATTCTCAAGAAGTTCTAAATCTTTTTGGAGATCTCTAGGATATTTTTCTAAGTCCTCGACATTATTAAATTGCGTGGGGTTTACAAAAATACTTACGATTGTTATGTCATTATCTATTAAGGAAGTTTCCGTAAGCGACAAGTGTCCTTTGTGTAAAGCTCCCATAGTAGGTACAAATCCTATCTTCGGAAATGGTTTAAGACCTTCAATATGATTTAGTAAATATGTTGTTTTGGTAAAAACGTGCATGAAAAAATGCTTAAGAAGTGCAAAATTAGGGTATAAATGGCAGTCTGCCTAAAATTTTGTAATTTTGCCAAAATTTATTTGACAGGTGTTAAAAAAATCCAATTTGGAAATTTATTTCAGATTGGAATATTTTTTGATAACTGTGAATCTTAAAATAATTCGATGAAAGATAAGAAGGTATTGTATGTTGCATCAGAGTTAATGCCTTATTTACCAGAGACCGAAGTGTCTTCAATGGCTTTCGAGTCACCGAAAATGGTAAATTCAAAAGGAGGTCAAACCCGTATTTTTATGCCCAGGTTTGGTAATATTAACGAGAGAAGACATCAGTTACATGAGGTAATTCGTTTGTCAGGGATGAATCTAGTGGTAAATGATTTCGATATGCCATTGATTATAAAGGTGGCTTCTATCCCTAAAGAAAGAATGCAGGTGTATTTCATTGATAATGAAGAGTACTTCAAGAGAAAAGCTACAGTATTAGATAAGGATGGTAGCTTGTTTAAGGATAATGATGAAAGAGCTATCTTTTTTGCAAAAGGAGTTGTGGAAACAGTGAAAAAATTAAACTGGGCGCCAGATATTATTCATGTACATGGATGGATGGCATCATTACTTCCTTTGTATTTAAGAACGTACTATGCAAATGAACCGTTATTCTCGGATTCTAAAATAGTTGCTTCGGTTTATAATAATGCATTTGAAGGGCCTTTAGGTGAAGATTTAAAAGGAAAAATCCAATTTGATGAAATACCTGATGAAAAACTGAGTTTCTTAGGAGAGGCGACTTTTGAAAATTTAATGAAAGTTGCTATTGAGAACTCCGATGCAGTGATTTTAGGTTCTATGGATTTGCCATCAGATTTGGAAAGCTTTGTTGCAGAACAAAAAAAGCCAACATTAGAATACAAATACCCAGAAGAATTTTCTGCGGCGTATGAGGAGTTTTATCTTAATGAAGTGTTGTCTTAATTAACAATTGTATGAAATTAATTCAGAATGCGGTAAAGGGATTGATCGCTTTACTTGTATTTGTTAGCTGTGAAAATGATACGGAAGTCACAGTTGGAAAAGAGGTCTTGCCAGGTAGTGAGGTTAATTTTGAAATAGATCCTATATCAGGTGTAATCAATCTAGAGCAAGTTTCTACGGCTAGAGTTCAAACAAATAATTTGCCTTTTTATCGTTTGGGTAATGATGGTCAATTTAAATATGAACTGGTAATAAAACCAATACATGCGCAAGCAAATGAAATAAGGAGTCTTGAAGATACTTTGTTGTTTGCGAGGTTTAAAAGTGCTAACTTAATATTGGGTTACCGCTATAATGAAATAGCAAGAAGTACCTCTACGGCAGTGGATGCTTTAGATACTCTTAAGGTTGTTGAAGGGAGCCTTAGTGGAACATCGTTAAACCTGAATGTAAAATGGTTTGATCAGCAAATCAATACTATTAATTTTGGGCAAGCTAGTGCGGCGACATACTATGCTGATGGAAGTTCATCGGTTCCTAGTAATAACATCGATATAAAATCTGCTCCTTTTGTGAATTTGGCAACAAATAGCATCGTGGAATTCCCTGAATTATCTACAGATTTTAATCCAGATGCAAATGTTGAAATACCGAGTGCTAGCTTAAGGCAAAGTAAAAATATAGAAGATGCTAATGGGGTGTTAAATATTGAATTAAATAAAGCAATATTTGAAACATATTTTGTTAGTGAGGGGAGTAGTATACTTTCTCAAGAAGAATTAACAGCTTTGTCTGTAAATGCTCAATTTGAAGAAGCGTTTAAGGCTTTTTATTTAGAAGTGATTGATGGTCAAAATGCATTGGCTGAAGTGACTGCCAATTCACAATTTGTTAGACCGCGTCTTCAAATGGTATTCGATATTGTTAATGAACAAGGAGAGGTGCAAACTCAAACAGTAACAGTTAATGATGTGGTAGAGGAGTTTACTACTTTCGAAGTTCCATTCGATTTTGACGTGTCTTCTGCAGATCTTTTAGATGGACAAGTTATAAATATTGTAGAAGTTCTTTCGGAAAGTGAAGGTAATCCAGATAATACTACGGTTGAATTAGTAAATGGGTTTAATGGTTCTATAGCTTCATTAAAGCTATTTCCTAATGAAGAACGATTTAAACAAATTCATTCTAAAAAAAGAATTATTAGTGAGGCTGTTTTAAGATTTACGGCTGATGCAGAAGTAGGAGAGTTTGATGAATTGCCTAATCGATTATCGGTTAATTTTTCTGAAGGAACTCCGATTGCTATATCGGACTTTGCAAATCTGAGTGGTTCTACTGGAGCATTGTTTGCAAACCATATTCTAGAAAAGAAACTGGTTGAAGCGGAAGATAGAATCGTTTATGATGTAATTATTACAGAACATTTACAGCAAATTTTTAATCAAGAAGATTTTAGAGGAGCTATAGCTCTCAATAGAGATTTAGTTCTTTCACTATATGTTGATGATGAGGTTCCTGTGTATGTTCGAG
Source organism: uncultured Aquimarina sp. (assembly GCA_947499005.1). GTDB lineage: Bacteria > Bacteroidota > Bacteroidia > Flavobacteriales > Flavobacteriaceae > Aquimarina. The sequence continues at coordinate 95,933 of CANMML010000005.1, read as the reverse complement.
CTAAAGGAATTGACAACGAAAAGTCTTTTTTCTACAATAGAAGTTTGTTGTTTTCAGGAGAAAAATTATCGATTTTCACTTCAAATGCCGAAGAGGAAGCTTCTAGGCCAGAACTTATTATTAAATTCACCCCTATAATTACAAATTAAAACCTAACCTAACTATTTATTATTATGTGCGGAATCGTTGGTTACATTGGAAGTAAACAAGCGTATCAAATTGTTGTTAAAGGTTTAAAACGACTAGAGTATAGGGGGTACGATTCTGCGGGAATCGCTCTGTATGATGGAAATAATTTAAACATAACAAAGACGAAAGGGAAAGTAGCAGATTTAGAAGCCGCTGTTTTTAAGGATGATAATACTCATGGGTCAATAGGTATAGGGCATACTCGTTGGGCGACACATGGTGTTCCTAATGATGTAAATTCACACCCTCATTATTCAAATTCGGGAGATTTAGCTATTATTCATAATGGGATTATAGAGAATTATGAAGCCTTAAAGCAAGAGCTAAAGAATCGTGGTTATGTTTTTAAATCGGATACAGATACAGAAGTATTAGTTAATTTGATTGAAGATGTACAGTTGAATGAGAAAGTTTCTTTATCAAAAGCTGTTCAGATAGCCTTAAACCAAGCGATTGGCGCTTATGCTATTGCTGTTTTTGATGTGAAGAATCCATCGGAGCTAGTAGTGGCAAGGTTGGGAAGCCCTTTAGCTATTGGAGTTGGAGAAGGGGAATATTTTGTGGCATCAGATGCGTCCCCTTTTATTGAGTATACAGCTAATGCGGTATATTTAGAAGATGGAGAGATGGCTACCATTAATCTTTCAAAAGATATAGAAATCTTAAAGATTAAAGATGGTGCTATTGTGGATCCTTACATTCAGGAGTTGAAGATCAATCTTGAGCAAATTGAAAAAGGAGGCTTCGACCATTTTATGCTGAAAGAGATTTACGAGCAACCTAACGCTATTAATGATACATTTAGAGGGCGTTTACTGCCAGAAGAAAATATCATTCGAATGGAAGGGGTTGATAGTAATATCAAGAAATTCATGGCAGCTAAGCGTATATTGATTATTGCTTGTGGTACTTCTTGGCATGCAGGTCTTGTTGCAGAATATATCTTTGAAGAGTTTGCACGTGTTCCAGTTGAAGTAGATTATGCTTCTGAATTTAGATATCGAAACCCTATAATTAATAAAGATGATATTGTAATTGCTATTTCTCAGAGTGGAGAAACAGCAGATACCATGGCAGCTATTAAAATGGCCAAAGATAAAGGAGCTTTTGTGTTTGGGGTTTGTAATGTTGTTGGATCATCAATTTCTAGAGAAACTCATGCAGGAGCTTATACTCATGCAGGTCCAGAAATCGGTGTAGCTTCTACAAAAGCTTTTACAACACAAATTACAGTGTTGGCGTTGATCGCTTTACGATTGGCTAAGGAAAAAGGAAGTATCGATAGAGAGCAATATCACTATCATTTATATGAAATGGAGCAGATTCCTAAAAAGGTGCAAGAGGCTTTAGGGGAAAATGACAATATTAAAAAGGTAGCTGAGATTTATAAAGATGCCGAAGATTTCTTGTATTTAGGAAGAGGATTTAATTTTCCTGTTGCATTAGAAGGAGCCCTGAAATTAAAAGAGATTTCATACATACATGCTGAAGGATACCCTGCTGCAGAAATGAAGCATGGCCCTATTGCTTTAATCGATGAGAAAATGCCTACAGTTGTTATCGCAACGAAGAAAGGGCATTATGAAAAGGTGTTAAGTAATATCCAAGAGGTGAAATCTCGAAAAGGAAAAATTATTGCTATAATTAATAAAGGTGACACTGTTGTAAGAGAGTTAGCGGATCATGTTATTGAAGTGCCAGAAACAAGAGAAGCTTTTACGCCATTATTAACAACAATACCATTGCAATTATTATCTTATCATATTGCTGTAATGTTGAATAAGAATGTCGATCAGCCAAGAAATTTGGCGAAATCCGTGACGGTTGAATAAGTAGAAAATACACATAAATAAAAAAGGAAGCATTTCGCTTCCTTTTTTATTTAAATCAATGTCTTTAAACCTTGTTTGGTTTAAAATTAAAAAACTATATTTGCGCCTTGAAAACTCAGGTGTATTGCGAGATGCGTAAAAGTGACTGTAGTTTTCTATATAATCAGTAAACAAAAAGAAATAAGATGTCTCAAGTTTCAGGTAAAATATCACAGATTGTAGGTCCTGTTATTGATGTGGCTTTTGCTGCAGGTGTAGCGCTACCAAAAATTTACGACTCATTAGAAGTAGTAAGAGCAGAAGGAGGGAATTTAATTCTTGAGGTACAATCTCACACAGGAGAGAATACCGTAAGAACAATTGCAATGGACTCTTCGGATGGTCTTAGCAGAGGACAAGAAGTAGTGTCTACTGGAGCTCCAATTAAAATGCCAATTGGTGGTGATATTTATGGGCGTTTATTTAACGTAACAGGTAATGCTATCGATGGTCTTCCTGAATTACCTAAAACAGGTGATGATGGAATGTCAATCCATAGAAGTGCTCCTAAATTTGAAGACTTATCAGTAACTACTGAAGTTTTATTTACTGGTATCAAAGTAATCGATTTAATTGAGCCTTATGCAAAAGGAGGTAAAATTGGATTATTCGGAGGTGCTGGAGTAGGTAAAACAGTATTAATTCAGGAGTTAATTAATAATATTGCAAAGGGTCACGGAGGTTTATCTGTATTTGCAGGAGTAGGAGAACGTACTCGTGAAGGTAATGACCTTATGCGTGAGATGTTAGAATCTGGTATCATTAAGTATGGTGATGATTTCTTACACTCAATGGAAGAAGGAGGATGGGATCTTGAAAAAGTTGACAAGGAAGTGATGAAAGAGTCTAAAGCGACTTTCGTTTTCGGTCAGATGAATGAGCCACCAGGAGCACGTGCTCGTGTAGCATTATCAGGATTAACGATTGCTGAATATTTCCGTGATGGAGCAGGAGAGGGACAAGGAAAAGATGTACTTTTCTTCGTAGATAATATCTTCCGTTTTACACAAGCAGGTTCTGAGGTATCAGCACTTTTAGGACGTATGCCTTCAGCAGTAGGATACCAGCCTACATTAGCTACAGAAATGGGAGCGATGCAGGAGCGTATTACTTCTACTAAAAACGGATCAATTACATCGGTACAGGCAGTATATGTACCTGCAGATGATTTAACGGATCCAGCACCAGCAACAACATTTGCTCACTTAGATGCAACTACAGTATTATCACGTAAGATTGCCGAGCTAGGTATTTACCCAGCGGTAGATCCATTAGATTCTACATCAAGAATTTTGACTGCGGATATCTTAGGTGCTGCTCATTATGATTGTGCACAAAAAGTAAAAGAGTTATTACAACGATACAAAGAATTACAAGATATTATTGCGATCTTAGGTATGGAAGAATTATCTGAAGAAGATAAGCAATCTGTATACCGTGCTCGTAAAGTACAACGTTTCTTATCTCAACCATTCCACGTAGCAGAGCAGTTTACTGGTATGCCTGGATGTTTGGTAGATATCAAAGATACTATCAAAGGATTTAATATGATTATGGATGGTGAATTAGATCACTTACCAGAAGCAGCATTTAACCTTAAAGGTGCTATCGAAGAAGTTATCGAAGCTGGAGAAAAAATGTTGGCAACAGCATAATTAGATATTAGATTTGAGAAGTGAGCTGTTATATAGTCTCAATTCTCATATCTCAATTCTCAATACTAATTGATATGAAATTAGAAATTATAACACCAGAAAGAATTATTTTTAATGCAGAGGTAAGTTCTGTTGCGGTACCAAGTATCGATGGAGAATTTCAAGTATTAGATAATCATGCAGATATCATTTCTACATTAGAAGCAGGAAAAGTAAAAGTTTCTGCAGAAGGGTTAAGTGAAGATGCAACAAAGATTCTTTCTAAGAGTGAAACAGATAACCGTCTGGAATATACAATCAAGGGTGGTGTTTTTCAATTTGCAGATAATAAAGCTGTAGTATTGGCAGACTAATCTTTTAGATTATATAAAATAAGAAAAGACCGTTTCGAAAGAAATGGTCTTTTCTTGTTTGGTATAGACTTCTATTTGTAATTTCTTCGTTCGTAATCAATAAACAATGTTCTATCTTTGCAAGATAGCCTTCGGGCAGGGATAGAGGCGGTATCCTTTTTGTCAGGTTGAGCGCTCCCGATAACTATCGGGACGAAACCTAAAGACAAAAAGATATAGCCGAAAGCCCGGTTCAGCCCGCCAAATAATTGAAATAGATAAATGAAGAACATACGTAACTTCTGCATTATTGCACATATTGACCATGGTAAAAGTACTTTGGCAGATCGTTTATTAGATGAAACAGCTACAGTAACTAAGCGTGAAGCGCAAGCACAGTTATTGGATAGTATGGATCTTGAGCGTGAGCGTGGTATTACGATTAAGAGTCATGCCATTCAAATGGAGTATACTCATGAAGGTGAAGAGTATATATTAAATTTGATCGATACTCCTGGTCATGTCGATTTTTCTTATGAGGTTTCTCGTTCTATAGCAGCTTGTGAAGGTGCTTTGTTGGTAGTCGATGCTGCGCAGAGTATCCAAGCGCAGACGATTTCGAATTTGTATTTGGCGTTAGAGAATGATTTGGAAATTATTCCGGTCTTAAATAAAGTCGATTTACCAAGTGCCAATCCAGAGGAGGTAACCGATGATATTGTCGATTTATTAGGTTGTGATCCAGAAGAAGTAATTCCTGCAAGTGCTAAAACGGGTATTGGAATTACAGAAATTTTAGAGGCTATTATAAAACGTGTGCCTGCTCCTAAAGGTAATCCTGACGGGCAACTAAGAGCATTAATTTTTGATTCGGTATATAATCCATTTCGTGGAGTGGAAACCTATTTTAGGGTAATTGATGGTTCTATAAAGAAGAATCAGCAGATTATGTTTATGGCGACCAAAGGAAAGTATGGCGCTGATGAAGTGGGAACACTGAAGCTGAGCCAAGCTCCTAAAAAAGAAATTAATGCAGGAGATGTTGGATACCTAATTACAGGAATTAAAGACGCTCGTGAAGTAAAAGTAGGAGATACGATTACCGATGCTGCCAATCCTACACAAGAAATGATTGGTGGTTTCGAGGATGTTAAACCCATGGTATTTGCGGGTATTTATCCTGTAGATACTGAAGATTATGAAGATCTTCGTTCTTCGATGGAGAAATTGCAGTTGAATGATGCTTCTTTGGTATTTCAACCAGAGAGTTCGGCGGCATTAGGTTTTGGTTTCCGTTGTGGATTCTTAGGAATGTTACATTTAGAGATTATCCAAGAGCGTTTGGAGCGTGAGTTTGATATGACAGTAATCACTACGGTGCCTAACGTATCTTATAAAGCATATACAAATAAAGAGCCTGATACGGCAATCCTAGTAAATAATCCATCTGATTTGCCAGACCCTTCTACGATGAATAGAGTAGAGGAACCATATATTAAAGCCACAATTATTACGAAATCTGATTTCGTAGGTAATGTAATGTCTTTGTGTATTGAAAAGCGTGGGGAAATTACAAACCAAACCTATTTGACTACTGAGCGTGTTGAGTTAACATTCGATATGCCTTTGGCTGAAATTGTATTCGATTTTTACGATCGTTTAAAGACGGTTTCTAAAGGATATGCATCGTTTGATTATTCGCCTATTGGGATGCGTGCTTCGAAGTTGGTAAAAGTAGATGTCTTACTGAATGCAAATACAGTAGATGCACTTTCGGCATTATTGCACCAAAGTAATGCTTACGATATAGGAAAGAAGATGTGTGAGAAGTTAAAAGAGTTGATACCGCGTCAGCAATTTGATATTCCAATACAAGCGGCGATTGGAGCGAAAATTATCGCCCGTGAAACCGTAAAAGCACTTCGTAAAGATGTAACGGCTAAGTGTTACGGTGGTGATATCTCTCGTAAGCGTAAATTACTAGAAAAGCAGAAAAAAGGAAAGAAGCGTATGCGTCAGGTTGGGAATGTAGAAATCCCTCAAGAAGCATTTATGGCTGTCTTGAAATTGAATGATTAGTAATTTTAGTACAGTAAGTATATAGTATAAAGATTTTATAACCTGCTAGGTCTTCAATGCCTAGTAGGTTTTTTTATGTAGTGTCCATGAGCTTGATAATGTTGCTTCAAAATGTTTTTAACATATTACGATTAGCTAGAAAATTATATATTTAAAGCAAAAAATGGAAACAATTACAACTCAAAGCCCCAAAAGTTTTACGGTAACAACCGTGTTATGTTTCTTCTTAGGAGCATTAGGAATTCACCGTTTTTATGTAGGAAAGATATTTACAGGAATACTTCAGCTTATTTCTGGAGGAGGTTTTGGAATTTGGTGGATTATCGATTTGATTCGATTGATTATGGGGAAATTTACAGATGATGAAGGAAGATTAATTAAGAATTAATACTGTTTTTTTGTAGGTTTTTTCTCTCCTTTTTTTCAATTAGTCGATAGTTTATATATCTATATTTAGTCAAAATAAATAATTTGATTATGGAAAACCAAAACACAAAAAGTGAAAAAGATTTTACAGTAACAGCATTATTATGTTTCTTTTTCGGAGTTCTAGGGGTACATCGTTTTTATGTAGGAAAAACAGGTACAGGTATTATTCAACTTATAACTTTTGGTGGATTAGGAATATGGGCTTTCATTGATTTTATAATGATTCTTGTCGGAAATTTTAAAGATGCGGAAGGGAAATTAGTTAAGAATTAGTTTTTCTTTTTTTACTTGCTTTCGCAAGAGGATTGAAGTCCAAACATAATTGTATCCAGGATTCTAGATCATCTTCAGTATCGAAACCTTCTTGTGTTACAAAAATATAACCTTTCATGGGGCGACCAGTAAAATCCATTGGTTTTGCCCCTTCTTTTTTAATTGCAGTTTCATAGGATTTTTCTCCAATTCGTGCCATTAAAAGATCTATTCCTGTGTGTTTGTCAATATGTATCCCGCAGCACATTTTGTCTTCCACCATAAAGCATAATCCAGAAAACATCTTTTTTGCATAATACTTGACTTTTTGGTCTTTTAGAATTCTTTCTATACGTTCTGCTAAATATTCGTTGTATGGCATCTTAATTTGGATTTAAAATTTCCTTTTTTTTATTGAGTAAATATTGCTTTTCGGAGGTGTTAGAGACTTGGTCTAAAGCTTTATTTAAGTACGATGTAGCTTTAATAATATCTCCTTTTTTGATATAATATTCAGCCCAAACACCATGAAAAAGATAAGTACGTTGGTTGAAATCTCTTTCCGTGTGATTTTTTAATATTTTATGACAAGAGACCAAATCATTTAATTGTAGATATACAATTGCTTGATTTAAAAAAATAATAGGCGAGGGAAAGTCGTTGGTGTATTTTAGATACCAATTTAAAATAGTATTCCAATTGGTGTCTTCAAATGATTTGGCTTTCAGGTGTTCTGAAACGATAAGTGCTTCGTAATGATAGCTGGATATCTTTTTTGTATCCATAGCCTTAAACATGCAGCTATTGCCCAATTCAATAAGTGGAAAATACCATAAAGAACGATCCTGATGTTTAAGATCAATAATTTCATTGTTAGCATTTGTCTTGCTATCTATACGTGCTGCATGAAAACACATCAGGGAAAATAATGCATACGTATCTGCATTTCTAATCTGATTTTTTTTTAATATTAGTCGAGTTAAACGAATTGCTTCACCACATAATTCTTTTCGAATTAAAATTTCCTGTTTGTTAGAATGAAACCCTTCATTGAAAATAAGGTACAATACCTTGTGAGTTATATCTAGCCTGTTTTGTAATTCGCTTCCTGTTGGGATTGAAAAGGAGAGTTGTTTTTCTATAATCGTTTTTCTAGCACGAGTTAAACGTTTTTTTATAGTGTCTTCTTTTTGAAGCAAAGCAGTAGCGATTTCTTTACTGCTAAACCCAGCTACGGTTTTTAAAGAGAATGCTATTTGATCTACTTGTTGTAATTGAGGATGACAGGCAGTAAAAATCATTCGAAGTTGACTGTCTTCAATTTCAGTATCGAGAAAAAGCTCTGTCATGTGCATGGCTTCGGCACTAGAAGAGACTAAGGTTTCTCTATTTTTGGAAGATTTTATTTGACGAAAAATATCTAACACCCTATTTTTTGAAGCTGTAGTTAACCAGGCTTCTGGGTTTTCTGGGATTGTGGTGCGCCACTTCCTCGCAGCTTGAATAAAGGTATCTTGCACCGCATCTTCGATAGTTTCTAGATGGGCTAATCCGAAAATTCGAGTAAGAATGGAAACCATCTTTCCATAATGATGTCTGAAAAGATGGTCTATGACTTCATATTGCATGTACTTTTAAGATTAAAAGTTATCAAATTCCATAACTTCTTGAATTTGTACAGAACTTCCTAATTCGTAATCAGGAAAGTCTTGAGCTACAACTTTGGCTTCGTCTAAATTTGCCGCTTTTATCACATAGAAGCCTCCAATAAGTTCTTTAGATTCGACGGCAACATTATCAGTTACAACTTTATCTTTACCACTAATTGTGCTTATTTCGGGCTTCAATGCTTCTCCTGATACTACGATGTCTTGAGAGGCCATTTTTTCATGCCAGGTAAACCATTTTTGCATGCGTTCTTGAATTTCTTCAGGAGATAAACCTAATTCACCGTAATCAGCTCCTATAAAAATCATCATAAACTTTTTCATAATAAGATTGTTTTTATGTTAATTGATTTGCTTTAAAATATATTATTTCAGAATTGGTATTAGATAGCAATACTTTCAAATATATGTATTCCATTTTCTTTGTAAGGATGCTGGTTGAATATGCTTTTTGCTTTTTCGATATTTTCTGCTTTAACCATCGAATACCCAGAAATAATTTGTGTAGGTAGTGTTTCTATTTCAAGATTTCCAATAGATCCAAATGACATCAAAGGAGCACCAAGATCCGTTACTAGATCTCCGTGGGTTGCTTTCCATGTGTCCCAAGCTTTTGCACTAGCTTGTTTTTCTTCATCAGTGAGCTTCATAAATGTTGCCATAGCTTCTGGTGTTGAGTAGTAAAGGACTAAATAATTTTTCATAATTGAAATGTTTTAAAAGTTATTACACCTTTAAGACGAAGCTGATTTTTGAAAAGGGGACATCTTTTTTTATTTTTTTGAAAATCTTCAATGGCATTGATTTTTGCAGAATGTAATACCTTTGCGATAAATTAGATGTTAGATATTAGAATTGAGGTCGCTTCGTTATTAGAATTTTAAATAACTGCATATTTTTAATTAGAACTCATATCTAAAATCTCATATCTCAATACTTCATAAAGAGATGTCAAAAATAGGAGATATAGATGTAGGGAAGTTTCCATTATTATTAGCGCCGATGGAAGATGTAAGTGATCCTCCTTTTAGAGCGTTATGTAAAGAGCAAGGTGCCGATGTGGTGTATACCGAATTTATTTCTTCGGAAGGCTTAATTCGCAATGCCGCTAAAAGTACCATGAAGCTAGATATCTACGAAAAAGAGCGTCCTGTAGGGATTCAAATTTTTGGAGCAAATCTAGATTCTATGTTACGTTCGGTAGAAATTGTCGAAGCATCTAATCCAGATATTATTGATATCAATTTTGGTTGCCCCGTAAAGAAAGTAGTTAGCAAAGGAGCAGGAGCAGGAATCTTGAAGGATATTGATCTTATGGTAAAGCTTACGGATGCTATGGTAAAGCACACGAAACTCCCTGTAACAGTTAAAACTCGATTAGGGTGGGATCATGATTCGATTCGAATTGTAGAAGTAGCCGAACGTTTACAAGATGTAGGGTGTGCAGCGATTTCAATTCATGGGCGAACCAGAGCTCAGTTATATAAAGGAAATGCCGATTGGAAACCAATAGCCGAAGTAAAAAATAATCCACGTATGCATATCCCTGTATTCGGAAATGGAGATGTCGATACGCCAGAGCGTGCTGTAGAAATGCGTGATGAATACGGTTTGGATGGAGCTATGATTGGACGTGCTTGTATTGGTTATCCTTGGTTTTTTAAAGAGGTAAAACACTTTTTTGAAACAGGAGAGCATTTAGCGCCTCCTACAATTGCCGAGCGTGTTGAAGTCGCTAGGCGCCATTTGCAAATGTCTATTGGTTGGAAAGGAGAAAAGCTAGGCGTTTTCGAAACCCGTCGTCATTATACTAACTATTTTAGAGGGATTCGAGATATTAAATCTTACCGACAAAAGTTAGTGACTACGGACGATTCAGAAGGTGTTTTTAAGGTGTTGGATGAAATTGAAAAAGTATTTTCAGGGTATGAATTTGTTTAATCTTTTTTTAAGAAAAATAAATCCCTTTTGAAGAGCCAAGCTTCAAAAGGGATTACTAATTACCCAAGTTAAGTAAGTGTATTAAAACTTACCGTTATCGTTTTTCCAAGCAGACTTTTCTGGAATAGGTTGGATTACATCCCAGTGTTCAACGATTTGATTGTTTTCAACACGAAATAAATCATAATAAGCAACATGGTCGCCCTTCCCGAATTTCCCTTCACTAATGGTCAATACAAAATTACCTTCTCCTAATACTTTATGTACTTTAGTGTACTCCATTACTAAGCCATTTTCAGCGAAATATTTTAATGCAGCACCTAAGCCATCTAGGCCATCCGCTACTGCCGAATTGTGTTGAATGTATTTAGTAGGGTTGATAAGTGTAGTTAGATTGTCCATCTTACCATTGACCAATACCTCATTTGCAAATTGTTCTACAAGTTTTTTATTAGCAGCTGTTTTATCCACATCAGTGATGGTAGTTTCTCCATCAAATTGAGTTCTTCCACTTGGGTTAGGAGATGTAACTTCGGTTAAATTATCCCAATGCTCAACGATTAAACCATCTTCAAAGCGAAATACATCAAAGCCAGCTTTTGGTCCCCAAAAATCATATTCTGTATGTGTAAAAACATAATCGCCATCTTCAAAAGCGCGAATTATATTCGCTTTGAACCCGCCTTCAGGGGCATGTTGCATGATCTCACCGAATCCAGCTAGACCATCTCCTACATCAAGATTGTGTTGGATGTATTTTGAAGGATTGATATATGAGATTGGAGTTTTGTCACCAGTGTTGAAGCTATTTAACAAAGCCACTACTTTTTCTTTCTTAGATAATTCCATTTTTTCTATTGTTTTAGATTGAGTTTTTTCTTCATCAGTAGATACGGTATTAAGTATAGCTTTGGGCTTGCAACTAATTCCTAATATCATTGCGAATATGAAGCTATAAGTAAATAAAGATTTCATGTCTTAGTTTTTACTTGTTATTTGTGTGGTACAAATATTTGTATATCAGAAGATTATTTTGGTATATAAAAAAGCATAAAGACTGTAAAAATGGGAAAAGTCTATTTTATTAAAAGAAATGAAAAAGAAAGGGTTAAGAAAATTGGACTCTAAATTGTTCTGGAGTTTTAGAGACTTGGCGTTTAAAGTATTTGTAGAAATTAGTAGTTTCGATAAAGCCAGATTGATATGCAATTTCTTTAATAGGAAGTGTAGTATTGATTAATAATCTCTTGATTTGTTTAATATGAATTTCATGAATAAATTCTTTAGCCGTTTTATCGAGAATTTGTTTTGAAATCGTATTCAGAGTTTTAGTACTTATATGCATCATATCAGCATAATCACTTACGCGATTTGTATTCGATACATTAGCTTCAACAAGTTCTTGGAAAGTAATAAATTCAGCTAAATACTTCTTGTTAAGAGAGGTTTGTTTGCTAGTTGATTTTATTCTGAAGAGTTTAGAAATTAAAATGTGTAATTCACTTCGAATAATACTTAAAGAATATTCATCAGTAACAGCAAAATATTCACTTTCAATACGTTTTATAATGCTCAGTATAATTTCAAAGTACGTTTCGTCTAGTTGTAAAAAAGGAGAACTTAAAAGTTCATTAAATAATTGTAATGATCGTTGCGTTTCTTGTCTTTCTAAATAACTTACCAGAAAATCATCTGTAAACATGAGTAAGTATCCTTTTAAATCACTGGTTTTGCAAAATTTTTGAATTTGATCTTTTCTAATGGTTAGTATGCTTCCGGATTTAATTTCATAATCCGTAAAATCAACAGTGTGTTTGCTAGAACCTTCAGTGATAAAAAGAAGTAAAAAGAAGTTTACTTTATGGAGTTTTTCAATATCATGATCTAGATTCTTTCTTTCGAATAGTTTCTCTATTTTCAACAAGTCAAACCTAGCTTTTGGGTTGATAGAATTTCTGAAGGCTACTTTGACTGTTTTTTCTTTCATAATAGAAGAAAGTACTTTCTTTTAATCTAGCATAAGATACTAAATGTTGTCTAGTAGTACCCTTCAATTAAAGGGTCTTTTGATTAATTGTAAACAGTATGTTCTATAACAATTTTTATAATTTCAAATTTTCCTTCTTCATTAATATTTACTTGATATGTGGCTTTAGAAGAGAGTTTTTTGTCTCCTTTTGTCGGAAATTTGATCCAATGAGTATCATACCTGTAATCTGTAATTAAGAATTCAGGGTTTGTATTTTTATGAGTTATCGAAAATTCCCTCTTAACGCTGAATTCATTATTTCCAAAATTATTGGCACCGCCAAAGGGTATAATATCCCAAGGCTTACCTCGTAGTTTACTTTTCGAATCATTTTGGTTCAAGAATAAGGTTTAAAAATAAAATAGAGGACACGAATGCCCTCTATAGATTATATAAGTAATAAGAATGATTTTATCGTTGATAATATGCCACCAAGCTTGCTTTAGCAATCGTATTATTCGATAAATAATAACCTACAATAGCAGCATTAGTATCTTCGTTAAGTCCTAATATATCTGTTTTTAATGCATGTATAGTGATTACATATTGATGTAAACCATGTCCTTCGGGAGGGCAAGGACCTCCGTAACCTTTAGCTCCGTAATCCGTAATACTTTGAATAGTTCCTTTCGGGGTTAAGTTTAAAGCAACATTACCAGCATTAGCAGCTAATTCATTCACATTAGAAGGAATGTCAAATACTAACCAATGCCACCATCCACTTCCTGTTGGAGCATCGGGATCATACATAGTAATAGCAAAGCTCTTGGTTCCTTCGGGAGCATTAGACCAAGAAAGTTGAGGTGATTCATTTTGCCCAGTGCATCCAAAACCATTAAATTCTTGGGATTTTATAAGTTGTCCTCCTAAATCGTTACTAGTTAGGGTAAATGTATTTTGGGCAAATACATTAAAAATGGAAAGAAGTATAGTTCCTAAGACTAAATTTAAATTTCTCATAACTATTGTTTTAAAGTTTATAGCAAAGTTACTTTAGAAGTAAGGGGTAGTAGTGTAGAGATGAGTTCAAAAAGTGTTGCTAAAAGCTCAACTTTTTTGATGTTGTTTAGGAGTTACTCCATATTTTGCTTTATAAGCCTGTACGAAACTTGATAAGTTTTCATAGCCTATCTCAAGGTAGATATCAGAAGGCCTTTTCTGTTCTTTTAATAAGTGGGAAGCATATTCTAGTCTTTTATTCTGAAACCATTTTATGGGAGATTCGGAATATTGCTTTTCAAATGTTCTTTTAAATGTAGAAACACTCATATTGCATAAGAAGGCTAATTCTTTTAATGTCAATTTCTTTGTTCTGTTTTGCTCTACCGTTTCTATAAATTTTTGCGTTTTATTGTTGTTGTGCTCAATAAGTGAATATAAAAAGTTTGAGCCCATGTATTCGGTTAAATAAAGCATCAACTCTTCAAATTTAATTTCTAATATCTTCTGTTGCGATTTTTTTGAAAGCTTTAGAATATCTAGCAAACTTTCAGAAAAGCGTTTAGTGAAAGTATCATACTCAATGGCATAAACAGATTGTAAAGACTGTTTATTGGTTTTTTCGATTTCAAACTTTTTTAAAAATTTTAAAACAGATTCATTTGAAAAGAAGAACAAAACACTTTTATAATTACTATGTTGTTTGGAAAGCTTTTCGGTCATTAAGCAAGGTCCCGATTTCATCAATAAAAATTCAGAAGTATTAATGGAAAATGAAGCATCATCAAAAATAACTTCTTTCGTGCCTTCTGTTAAAAAGCTGAAGGTGTTTTTGTTGAGTATTATATACTGTTTAGTGATCTCTTCTTGACTACAATAATGATAAGCATCGATTTCATAATCAAATTCCAAATCAAGGGCATCAGGAAGGGTAATTATATCCATTATCATGCACGTTATTATACATTCGAGTTGATATGTTGAAAGATGCGTTTTTCAAAATCAATCATGTCATTAATAATATATGCATCATCTAATACATTGGCTTTGTTAACAGATTTTTTAGTGACGCTATTTGTAATTGCAAAAACAGGAATTCCCGCATTAATAGCTGCTTTAATTCCATTGATAGAATCTTCCATAATAAGACATTCCTCTTTTGATAATTGAAGCAATTCTTGAGCTTTTAAGTAAATTTCGGGATTAGGCTTACCTTCTTGTACGTCATCTCGGGTTAAGATAAGCTCGAATTTATCTTCAATTTTCATCATTTTTAACACCTTAGAAGCTTCAAATCGATGGGACATTGTGGCTAGTACAAGCCTAAATCCTTCGTTGTGAAAGCGGTGGAATAAACCTAGTGTTTTTTGACAGAAATGGCTTGAAAGTATTTCTTCGTGATCTAAAATATCACGGTAAATTTCTAATCGTTTAGCAATTAAAGTATCCTTGATTTTTTCAGCGTCAGTATCCTGTAGTCCTTGCTGTAATTCATTAGAAAATTCACTGTATAAACCAGCAAGTACCTTTACACGAGATAACCCAACATATTTTTCGAATACCTCTAATACCTTGGCTTCTGACACTTGGTTATTTGTCAACAGATTTACTGCTTTTGCATATGAAGAAGCTTTTAATACTTCTGTTTGAATCAATGTTCCATCAAGATCAAATATTACCGCTTTAGTCATTATGTGTTTTAATATTTATGCTTCAAAACTAAACCTTTCTTTAAGGATATATTGCCAAGAAACTATTAAAACCTTGAGTATAGTACATACCCTCCTCCGATAATTAATAAGGGAGAAGCAATACTCAATAGAATGATTGTCCAGCGATACAATCCCCAAAAAGATATTATCTTTTGAGTGTTGCCGTCTTTTGAATAAAGAACATTTACATAATCGCCTACTTGATATGGAGCGGGGCTCGAACTAACACTACTTTCAAATGTAATTACTTCATCAACTTTATTAGTGTATTCGAAAACAGGTTTGTAGGTATACCCATTGTCACTTCGTACTTGTATAAGGTGTATGACTTTTGCTTTGGTTTTGACGCCATCAGATAGTAGTTGTCTTGTTGTATTGTAATGTTTTAAAGCATAGTAAATCAATACAACAGATATCAAAAACAACCCGATATACAAATAATCAATTCCTTTCATCTTTATTTTAAATTATATAGATTGAGGTTCTTCGATGGTAGGTTCAGTATTAGAAGGATTAGTCGGTGAACTATCATCTTCATTAGGTTTCATTTCATCAAATTTTGCCATTAATTTTGGTAAAATGGCAGGAGCTACAGCTTCTACTTTATCAAAAAGGATAGAACTTTCGATGGTTTCATCTTTAATGATATTCAAGCCATTGTTTATGGGTTTAATAAACATCCAAATGGCACTTACAATAAAAGCTAATTTTACTGCCCCAAAAATCCCACCGGCAAGCTTATTTAAGAAACCTAGAGAAGCAGAGTCAGCAATTTTGGTTAGTGCTTTTCCAAATAATGAAATCCCAAGAATAATTGCGATGAATGTAACAGCAAATGCCAACAATTGAACATATTTAGGATCAAGGTTGATGTTGTTTGTAATGATCGTAGCTGCATAATTAGAAAAATGTGTAGCTCCGTAGATCGCTGCAACTATGGCAACAAGTGAAGCTAATTCTTTAAAAAGTCCATTAGAAAAGCCTTTCCAAAGCCCTATTAGTAAGATGATTCCCAATACAATGTCTAAGTAGTTCATAAGCTAGTGTTGTTAATAGGATGTTAAAGATATGAAATTGTTAAGAGTTGTTAGTTGCTCGTAGTTAGTCTATTTTTGCAACGATAAATATGCTGATGGCAAAAAAGCTAGCAGTAGATAGCTAATAAATGAGTAGAGATCAACAATTAAAAGAACGATGGGATTTGGTAGTAGAAAAATTGTCAAATCAATTTGCAGATGGAGATCGATTAGATTTGGATGCTATTATTTATTTAATAGGAGTTCAAGAGTTAGGACAACCTCACAAGAGTTTTAAAAAAGATGAAAAGGTGAATCTTATGCATATTGCGATATGTCGTTTACTAGAGCCTTTCGGATATTATGAATTTGATTTTATTGATGAAGATGGCTGGCCACATTATCAAATAAAAGAACAATTGCCTGCTTTAAAAGCCGGAGAACAATCCGTACTTATGAAACAAGCAATTGTCGAATATTTTTTCGAGAACGGGTATATCGATTAGTCTAATATTTCAATAGGGAACTCTACTATGGTATCATCCCATCCCATTTTTAAATGCACTAATCCAGTAGATTTTTCATACATAACTATTGAGAATGCTTCAATGGTATCTTTCGATTTGTAAGGAGTGCTCTTAACTTCTGCGACATTACTATTACCGTCGTACACATAAACACCCCAGTTATCTTTAACCGAATTGATAATTAAGGTCCATTCTTTTGCAGTTGGAAAAGCAGCTAGTGCATAGCTTCCAGCTTTTACAGTAGTACCGCCAATCTTTACATCTTTATAGAATGTAATTTCAGCAGCTTCATTAGCACCTGTACGCCATAATTCGTCCAATGGAACTAGTTCACCAAATACTTTACGACCCTTTTTTTGAGGCCTAGAATAATAGACTTTCATAACAGGCTCTAATGCCTTTGTTTTTTCTGGAGTTTTTTCAAAGAATCTGAATGCAGCTTTTGTTGGATAATAGGCAACATCTAAAGGTGATTTGTCTAGATCGTTAAAGTCTTGCGCACTTATGTTGAATGTAACACCAAGAATGATGGATAGCGTTGTTATAAATGTTTTCATGAAAATTTTTCTCTAAAGTTAAAAGAAGAGAATCGAAACAGGAGGTATTGTAAATTTTTTTTACGCTAAAGTTTTCTTAAAAAAGTAAAAACTTAATGAATTTCACGATGTAGACTAAGATGATAGGCTTTTTGGAAAGTTACTGTGAGATCGTTGTAATTTTACTAAATTTGCGCCTTCAAACGAGAGTATACGATGATCGAAGAGATAAAGAAATATATCACTGAAGCAGAAGCTTTTCAGGCAAATTCTATAGAAGAGGTAGAGCAATTTCGTATCAAGGTATTGGGTAGTAAGGGACTGTTAAAAGAGTACTTTGCTAAATTTAAATCCGTACCGAATGAGCAAAAGAAAGAGTTTGGTCAAACGATCAACAAATGGAAATCTATTGCAGAAGAAAAAGTAGCTACACTAAAAGAATCTTTTGAAGATCAGCAAGCTTCACAAGCGCAATGGGGAGATTTAACTCGTCCAGCGATGCCTTTAGAATTAGGATCTAGACACCCTATTTCTTTAACTAAGAATAGAATTGTAGATGTGTTTTCTCGTATTGGTTTTAATGTGAGTGAAGGGCCAGAAATTGAAGATGACTGGCATAACTTTACAGCATTGAATTTGCCAGAATATCATCCCGCTAGAGATATGCAGGATACCTTTTTTATTCAGACAAATCCCGATGTTTTGTTACGTACGCATACTTCATCTGTGCAAGTGCGTTATATGGAAGACAATAAACCTCCAATTCGTACCATCTCGCCAGGGCGTGTTTTTCGTAATGAAGATATTTCGGCAAGAGCGCACTGTATTTTTCATCAAGTAGAAGGATTATATATCGATAAAGATGTTTCGTTTGCAGACTTAAAGCAAACACTATTATACTTTACCAAAGAAATGTTTGGAAAAAGTAAAATACGTTTACGACCATCATATTTCCCATTTACCGAGCCAAGTGCCGAGGTAGATATTTACTGGGGATTAAAAACAGAGACAGACTACCGTATCACTAAAGGTACAGGGTGGTTAGAAATCGGTGGTTGCGGAATGGTAGATCCTAACGTACTAAAAAACTGTAATATCGATCCTGAAGAATATACAGGTTTTGCATTTGGAGTAGGAGTAGAGCGTATAGCCATGTTATTACACCAGATCGGGGACATTCGTATGTTTTTCGAAAATGATGTACGCTTCCTAAAACAGTTTACAGCTCAATTATAGTAGCACTAAAGAAAAGATATATCTATCAATGAAAAATTACTTTATCTATTTCGCCCTTGCATCAATCATTGCAATATCTTGTAAATCGGGTAAAGTATCAAAGATAGAAGTTACTAAACTAGCCGAATCTTCGGAAAGTTGGAATGGTTCGCCTTTACCAGAATATCTTGAAGGGAAACCTAAAGTAACGATCTTAAAGATAGTGATCCCTCCTAAGACAAAACTTAAAGTACATAAGCACCCTGTGATAAATGCAGGTGTTTTGTTGAAAGGGGAGTTGACAGTAGTAAGTGAACAAAAAGACACCTTGTATCTGAAAGCAGGTGATCCTATTGTCGAGCTTGTAAATACATGGCATTATGGGGAAAACGAAGGTGCCAAGCCAGCCGAGATTATTGTTTTCTATGCTGGAGTTGAAGGAACTCCAATAACTGTGATAAAGGAAGAGAATTGAGTATGTTAAGCAGAACTAGCATTTAATACTTTTAAAGATGAAAAAAGATATAGAAATTCCAGTTGTAGAAAATGTATCGATTGCTGTAGTGAAAGAGTGGAACAAAGAGTTTCAAATGGATGACTGGAATGCTTATATTATCAATGAAAATGATAAGCCAATAGAAGCGGTAATGGTAGTAACGCAGGGTTTTAGTACTGAAAAAAAGACATCGAAGTTTCGTCATATGTTAGGTGCAATCCCAGCAAATTCCTCTGCTAAAATAGAATTGATGCAAGAAGCCGTACTTCCTTTTCGTAATGAATTTGCAGTGACTTACTTTTTAGAAAATAAGCTTTATGATAAAAAGTTTGTGTTTAGAGAAAATACCATCAACGAAAAAGCATTACGCGATATTCCAACGTTAGATTATAAGGGGGTTTGGGTAAAGTAGTTTGAATCTAAGTATTTTTCATTCTATCTCTAGAATTACGACTTAAATGAAATAAGCCTTATGGAAGACTTTTTGTCTGATTTTGTTGCTGAATTTATCCCTTCTATGATAAAGAACTTAGGCGCTTTTGTCAGATATTTATATCTATATAAAAGATTTTCATTCAAAGAAGTTTTAAAACAAGATTGGAACCATAGGATTGGGTTGTTGTTTTTAATAGTTGTAATTTCAATCATTATTTTGCCAAACTTAGGTTAGACTTAAAATTCTTTTCTTGAATTATATAGAATAATGAAAATTCGATTTCCAGAAAAATTACATAAAAAACTACAAACACGTGTTAAAAACAATGCTTTGCGAAGCTTAGCAATAAATAACACAAGCAAAGTAGATTTTTACTCTAACGATTACCTTGGCTTTGCTAAAAATGAAAGCATTAAAGCTCTTGCAGATAAGATTTTAAGTCAAGAGCAATTTACATTAGGAGCAACAGGTTCTAGGTTGCTTTCGGGAAACGCTCCCTTGTATCATCATGTCGAAGACCAAATAGCAGATTTTCATAATCAATCCAAAGCTTTATTATTCAATAGTGGATATAATGCGAACATAGGATTTTTTTCCGCTGTTCCTCAACGAGGAGATATCGTATTGTATGACGAATACATTCATGCATCGATAAGAGATGGATTGCAAATGAGTTTAGCCAAAAGCTATAAGTTTTCTCATAACAATTTAAAGGATATAAAAGAAAAGGTAAAACGCTATCAAGAGAATCATCAAGGGGAAATTTATGTAGTAACCGAGTCGGTATTTTCTATGGACGGCGATAGTCCAGATTTAGTGAGTTATGCAAACTTCTGTTCAGAAAATGGAGTGTATTTAGTTATTGATGAAGCACATTCTTTAGGTGTTTTTGGAACAAATGGGGAAGGGCTAGTGAGTTCCTTAGGGTTACAAAATAAAGTCTTTGCACAAATCGTAACTTTTGGAAAAGGCCTAGGCTGTCACGGTGCAGCTATTTTAGGAAGTAATGACTTGTATACGTATTTAGTAAATTTTGCAAGAAGCTTAATTTATACAACAGCTATTCCGCCACATGCTGTTGCGAGCATTAGTGCGGGGTATCAATTACTAAAAAGGCAAAGTAGCTTTTATTCCAATCAATTAGAATTACTTCAGAATATAGACTTTTTTAAAAAGAAACTATCTAGATTACGATTAGATCAAAAATTTATAAAAAGTGATTCTGCCATTCATTGTTGTATTGTTTCTGGGAACGAAAAAGTGAAGGAAGTCGCCTTTAAAATTCAAGATTCAGGATTTGAAGTAAAACCCATAATGTCACCCACCGTACCTCTTGGTCAAGAACGCCTCCGTTTTTGTTTACATAGTTATAATACTAAAGAAGAAATAGAACAGGTGTTGGGATTGGTGGCGAAATTGATTTGATAGTTTTGTTATCAGTTATCAGTTATCAGTTATCAGTTGTGAGTTGTCAGGGGTAAGTTATTGATTTACAATTTGATTTAAAGGGGAGATATCTGAATTAAGAAAAATTGATGAATATAGAGGATGGATAGAATAGGTGAGTTTTATATTACAGCTTAACTTCTCTACTTCTCTACTTCTCTACTTCTTTAATTCTTTACCTCCTTTTATTCCCCGTCTAAAACATCATTTCCTAAATTTGCTAATAAAAAAATGCCCAAAGCTCAAAGCTCGGGACTGGTAGCTTATGAAAAGATATTTCATTACAGGAATCGGAACAGAAGTAGGAAAGACCGTATCAAGTGCTATAGTAACAGAAGCCTTAGAAGCAGATTATTGGAAACCCATACAAGCAGGAGATATGGATTTTGGAGATGCAGATAAAGTGAAATCATGGGTGAGTAATAGCAAGTCCACATTTCACCTCAATGCTTTTGCCTTAAAAACTCCAATGAGTCCGCATGCCGCAGCAGAAATTGATAAAGTAGTTATAAAAGCTTCAGAAATTGAAAGCCCTAAGACTGCTAACAATTTAGTTGTAGAAGGGGCAGGAGGAGTGCTAGTGCCCATAAGTAACACAGAAACCATTCTAGATTTAATATTGCCAACAGATAAAGTAATTTTGATTTCAAGACATTACCTGGGAAGTATCAATCATACCTTATTAAGTATCGAAGTGTTAAAGTCTAGAGGTTTTAATGATATAGGTATTATCTTTAATGGAGACGAACACCTGACAACTGAAAGTATAATAAAGGAAATGTCAGGATGCCATATTTTGGGACGTATCGAGCAATTAACTACGATTAATAAAGAGACCATTAAAGAACAAGCAATAAAGCTAAAAGCTAATTTGTTAGGGTTTTAAAAACACTTTATTTTCATTACTTGATACAGGGTTTAATATTCAAACTTGTTGAGTAATGGAAACTGCAAGAACCAGTAGAACAGGAACTCCTACAAATCAAAATAATAGAACCCCCTTTTTAGGAAATAAGCAGCAACCTACTTTTTTTCCTAGTCAAGAAACGGAATCAACTGCCGATTCAAATCATTTCTTTAGTAGGACAAATGCTGTAATTCAAGCAAAACCTATCTTACAACGATTCCCTGAAAACGATGATGAGATTAGTGGTAGTAACCATGAGACAGGTTTACCAAATCCAGAGCGAAGAAGTGCTCCTCCATCATTTATGGAATCACTAAACTTACCTCCAGCGGCATTGCCACCTATTCCTGAAGAAGAGGACAGAATAGAATTTACGCCAAGACAAATTAGAAGTTTAACTTTTTATAATAGGAGAAGGATTACCGTTCCCGATCATATAGCTCGTATTAGGCAAGTTTTAAATTTACCCACACGTCCAAATACGGTTGATGAAGATATGGTTCGTGCGATAGCACGATGGCAAAGAGCGCATCAAATGGAGCCTACGGGACGATTTGATCAAGCGACTCGAGTAGCCATGGGGAGCGAAATAATGCAAGGAGCAGGAAATGCAAGAGAAAGAGCTAGAGGAGAGGAAGTCATTCTGCCAGCAGAAGATGAAACGAAACGAAAAATTACTGCAGTTGTACTATCAGAGGCTTATAGTGGTCAAGAAGAAATGGTGTCTTGGATATACTACAATAGAATTATAAGGAGAGGAAGTGTTAATGTAGCTTTAAGAGGTTCGTCTGCATTTGATAGAGAAACATGGCATTACAAGATTTGGTATACATTATTAGGAGGAGTTGGCTATTGGGGAGACCACCCTTCAGCACATGATATCGCAAGACATGGACTTAGCCCTACGATAACGGTTGCATCAGAAATTCGAGGAGGATACTATACAACAGGTGGAGGCCATGCTAGATTGGTGAGAACAAGAAATATTGTAAATGATATTTTTAATAGAAGAGCAACGAATCCTGTTCCTGGTTTTACAGGTCAGGGGAATATGGGAACTAGAGATTTCAATAATAGCGAGCCACATCGAAAATGGAAAAGGTCTAGACACTATTATTGGTTGCAAAGAAGAGGTCTTGTAAGGGAGATTTATGTAAAGATACTTCTCAATGATATTGCACAGATTGGAAGCTCACAAGTTGTAATGCATGATCGTGCAATTTCAGAATATTTTAGAAACAGGAGAAATAGGGTGCCAGCCGGAGTACCAAGAGTTACTAATGCGCATTTGACAGCTTTGCATGCCGAACACGCAAGAGCCTCATTGCCTTATGTAATTAGGACACCTTTACCATAATTGTGGATTCAACTAAATTACATTTTATAACTTCGCTATATAGATAAGTTGTATTTAATGGAATTAAAAGAAAGAGATGCCAAACATATTTGGCACCCCCTTACTCAACATAAAACACACCCAGAAGTAACTCCGATAGTTAAAGCGAAGGGGTCTGTACTGTACGCAGAAGATGGATCGCAATATATTGATGGTATTGCCTCTTGGTATACATCTATGTATGGGCATTGTAATGATTATGTTATCGAGAAAGTATATGCCCAAATGCAGCAACTTGATCAGATTGTGTTTAGTGGTTTTACGCATGAACCTGCGATAGAACTTTCCGAGAAATTGATGAGGATTTTACCTGATAATCAACAAAAATTATTCTTTTCAGATAACGGGTCTACTTCGACAGAGATTGGGATTAAAATGGCATTGCAGTACCATCATAACAAAGGAAATCAAAGAGATACTATTTTAGCATTCGAAGAAGCCTTTCATGGAGATACTTTTGGTGCCATGTCGGCTTCAGGGCTTTCAGTATATAATGGGCCTTTTGAAGATCATTTTATCAAGGTAGTTAGAGTTCCTGTTCCTAATCAAGATAATCTAGAAAAGGTAGTAGCGAAATTACAACAGTTAACGCTTGATCATAATATTGCAGGGTTTATATACGAGCCCTTAGTACAGGGTGCTGCTGGAATGAAGATTTATAAAGCAGAGCATCTAGAGCCTTTACTTGAAATTTGCAAACAACATAAAATTATTTGTATTGCCGATGAGGTGATGACAGGTTTTGGGAAAACGGGAACTTATTTTGCCTCTGACCAAATCAAAATTAAACCAGATGTCATTTGTATGTCAAAGTCATTAACTGCGGGTTTGATTCCTATGGCTGTGACAAGTTGTACACAAGAAATTTACGATGCATTCTATAGCGATGATATGGGTAAAGGGTTATTTCATGCCCATACGTATACGGCAAACCCATTATCTTGCGCTGCAGCGATTGCAGGTGTTGAGTTATTGATTTCAGATGAAATTCAAAACGCTATTGAAAAGATACATGCATCGCATATCCAATTTGGAGCATCTATTGAAAATCACCCAAAAGTTACTAATGTTAGAGTACAGGGAGTGATTTTTGCTTTTGATTTAAATATTGAAATGGAACGTTATGGGAAACTAAGAGACCAGCTTTTTACTCATTTTAAATCTGAAGGCGTATTTCTAAGACCTTTAGGGAATACTGTTTACATTTTGACTGCATTTACAATTACGTCTTCAGAATTACAGAAAATTTATAAGAGTATTTTAGGCTTACTAGAAAAAATGTAATCTCACTTTTCATTATAATTAACCCTTTTCTTTTAAAAAGAGTCTAGCTATAATTAGAAGTTTTTTGAACAAAAAAACTAATTTTACAATCTAACCAACCTAATGCATATTGTTATGCTCATAATAACGTTCTTTACCCCTCTTTTATTCAGGTCGAATTTTATAAGAATACCAATATTAAATTCGAAAGATGATAACCTAAACGATATCAGTATTTAAAAATCTGTAAATAAAATTCTTGCTGATTTAAATATGTAAATTCATATCTAAATGAATAGAGGTTCATATATAACATTTTTCTTAATTGTACTAACAATGTCATTGACTGGATGTCGTCATAATAAAATGGCGGATATTACAATAAATGATAGTGTTTTGGATTTAAGAGACATTGATTTTACAGAGGTTCCGCAATTAAAAATTCAGGGTAACTGTAAGTTTTATAGAAGTCAATTACCTTTTGAAAACGAAAAGTATATACCAGAAAATTTAACAGAATTAGAGTTTTTAGAGCCTTCCAAAGGCTATTGGAGTGGTACTTATTTACATAGAGAAAATAGTAGTGGAGCGAAAGGGTATGGAACTTATAGTTTAAGAATACTTTCTCCAAAAGATCCATCAATTCAATTATCACTATCGATCCCTGCACCAATGACTGCCTGTGAAATTTGGGTAAATGGTAATCGTATAGGAAAATATGGTGTAGTAGGAAAAACAGAAATGATGGCTAAGGCATCAGGTGAAAATATCCTACTGCCAATATCTGATGGTAATGATGTTTTGGATGTATTAATTGCAGTATCCAATTACGAGCGCCTGACAGGAGGAGGTTTTAGACATGGTATTCGTGTAGGAGAAACACAACAACTTCAAAATAGTCGAGAATTAAATATTTTATGGGAAGGTATCACTTCGGCTATAGTAATTCTAATTGCCTTGTATAACATCTTCCTGTACTTTACAGATCGTAAACGAAGATTTAACTTGTATTTTGGGGTATTCTGCATTTTTGGAATGTTACGCCAGCTTGCTATAGGAGAAGTTTTATTCACCAAAATACCAGGCTGGACATATACCACGATACACACTTGGCGCTACCTTGGTTTTTTCATGGGAATAGGGTTTGTATCTATTTATTTTTCAGATATTTTTCCAAAAGAAATTTCAAAAAGGATTACCCGTTTTGTACTTATAGCGGCGATTTTGTTTAGTATTTATATTCTTTGTACACCGATATTTTATTCAATTCATTCTGAAATACCTTTCGAAATAATTGCCATTACTGCGGTAGGATATTATGTGTATGGAGTAGCTTTAGCGACCATTCGGAAAAGGAATCAGGCACTAATAATGCTGATAAGTACCCTTGTTTTTATCGTGGTACTAATAAATGATATACTGAATAATCAAGGAATGATTTCTACGGTGTATTTACAGAATTATGTTTTTTTAGCTTATGTATTGGTACATGTAGTCATTAATCATGGAATTAATATTAAATCTAAAAAAGACATAGAACAACTTAGTGTTAAACTGAAAGATTTACATCAGAAAGTAGCATACAAAAAAGAGGAAATCTCGGCATTAATGTTGGAAAATATAAAGCAGTTAAATGCTAAACAAAAGTTGACTCAAGAATTAAATGAAATTCAGAAAACGAGTACTGATAACCGATTGCAAAGTATCCTAAGTACTCTTCGTGCAAGCAATTTGGAAGAAAGTAAGCTTTTAACATTAAAAGAACATATTGATGATTACAACTTTGAGTTTTTAGCTAAACTTAAGGAACTACATCCATCTTTATCAAAAACACAGACTGAAATCTGTTCACTCATTGTCATTGGATTATCACGTCATGAAATAGCCCAATTAAGATCGACTTCTCTAGAAGCAGTTAAAATCACCCGTAAGCGCATTCGAAAAAAGGTGGAACTTCCAACAGAGATATTGCTGGATGATTACTTGAAGGGGATTTAATTCTATCCGAACCCTGAGCGAAGCCGAAGGGTGATAGTGATAGCTCTAGTTACTAAAAGCCACCCTTCGACTTCGCTCAGGGTTCGATTCCGTTTGAAGGCTTAGCATTTCTATGGACTAAAGCTAAAGCCTGTAATAATTATAACAACTTCTCAAAAACAGAATACCTTTTCAAATAATGAGTTTCATTTTTGCATTCAGAAAGCTTCTGAAGTAAATCTATATTTCCTTCAATCAATGCTTCTTTTTTAGCTCTACTCCATTTTTGAATTTGTTTTTCTCTAAAGAAAGCACTCTCAACCCTATTATATTGTTCAAAATATAGAAGCTTTACAGGTAACGTAACCTCTTTGCCGTATGTCTTGCTCCATAACTATTTTGATGTTCTAGTAATCTTCTATCTAGGTCTTTAGTGCTCCCTGTATAATAACTTCCATCGGAACATTGCAAAATATACACATAACCCATTCTGTTTTTCTATTTATTTTAATAACATATTGTATAAATATAGTTGAGGCCTGTGAGAAAATAAATATTATTTAATATCACTCTTCGATTTTAGTTTACATAGAGCCATAGCCGAAGTGCTCAAGGTTCAAAATGTAAGAGTCGAACCCTGAGCGAAGCCGAAGGGTGGGAAAGCAACATTTAAATTAAACCTAAGGGTAGTCCACATGATAATTAGAATTTTATAATGATTTTTAAAGAAAAAGTTCGATTTTTATAGGGACTGACTTAAAAATAGCATTATGGACTTTGTGGAGGATTCTTTTGTAGATGAAGTATTACAAGAACTGGAACATAGATTTTCGTTAAAACTAGATCATACATCAGATTTTTCAATAGGTAGCCCAACGACTAACAGTACTTATTGGGATGAACAACGTAGAGTTCTAGTTAAGATTGTAGATAATGAGGATTATGATTTAAAAGCATATAGAAACGTAGTTGATGATACTGCAAGATTACTTTCTGTTAGGAATGATCGTGTGTCAATTGAAGATTTTTATTTAGTTTTTAAAACAGATTCTGAGAGTATTCCAATAAGAGAATTAAATGAAGTCCTTAGTAGAGAAAGAGTAAAGTTACACATCTATAATAGCAATGATCTAGGGGTAAAACAGTCTGCGGCTATAAAAAGAAAAGTTATTTCAGAAGAAGAGTTAGGCGCTGATGAAAATTCTAGCATAATAAATACAAGTCAAACTACAGCTGAAGCACCTAAATCAAAATCTATATTAGATAGAATAACTCCTAGGAAGTCTAGAAGGAAAGGGAAAACAATAGAAGAAGAGGGCAGTAGGGCTACTACTAAAGGCAGTAATTCATCAAAAAAATCAGTCAATTCAAGGGAAAGGGTTTCCGATCCAGTAGAGGGTAATCTAGAGGGAACTGAAGATTTGAAAGAAACAGGAGCCCTAGATAAACAGCTTGAAAGAGATAAGATTCCTTTTCACTTAGATAACGTTGAAGCAGAAGACAGATTGAATAGAGAACCTATTGCAAAGTCTTTGGCAAAATTGATTAGTAAAGAAATATTTTCCGCAAAAGATTTTAGTCATGCTTTTATGATTCACCTACAAGGAGAATGGGGTTCGGGAAAATCGACCTTTCTTAATTTACTAAGCAAACATCTAAAAAATGATAAGAAGTGGATGATTGTCCATTACAATGCTTGGCAAAATCAACACATCACACCACCATGGTGGACCTTATTGAATCAGTTATATCTACAATCTCTAAAAGAATTAAAAGGATTTGAAAAGTTTCGCTTTATCATTAAAGAGGGTTTTAGAAGATTAATGAAATACGGTAGTGGGTATAAGTTATTTTCTTTAGCCATCTTTATCACACTATTAGTACTCACAATTATTGGGATTGATGCTATTAAGGATACACTGTTCTTAGGAGAAGAAGGAGAGGATTCGAAAATGTTGGTGGTAGAGTCTATCTTGACAGTTTCCTCTTTTGTTGGTGTAATTTATTCTTTTTCAAAATTTATAACGACACCTATTTTACTTAAGAATTCTAACGATGCTTCTTCTTTTATGGAAAAAGCGATGGATCCGATGTCTAAAATAAAGAAGCATTTCAATGGCCTTGTTGGTGATTTGAATAGTTATGGTATTGAAGTGGCCGTATTTATAGACGATGTAGATCGTTGTAACATAGAATATAATATCCAATTGTTAGAAGGAATTCAAACATTATTTAAAGACAAGAGAGTATTGTATGTTGTCGCTGGAGATAAAAATTGGTTAACCACTTGCTTCGAGAATTGCTATGAAGATTTTAAAGAAAAAGTAGTCGGGGAATATCAGAATTTGGGAGACCTTTTTCTTGAAAAAGCATTTCAATTATCAGTGAGAATGCCAAGGATTTCAGAAAGCAGTAAAAAAGAGTATTGGGATCATATTATTGGAGATATAGACCACAAAGTAGCAAGGAAAGCATTAGATGAAGATGAGTTAATAGAAATAAAGAAACAGGTAGTATCCGAATATTCGACACTCAATGAAGATAAAAACTGGCTTGAGGGTCTAAAGCAAGATTATAAACTTTCTGATCGACAAATTTCTAATATTGCTATCGAGGCATTAGATGAGTCCAAAGAAGATGTAAAGCATTTGTTGAAGAATCATTACAGGCTTATTACTCCTAATCCTAGATCTATTAAACGTTTGGCAAATAACTATACAATGTATAGGAACACATTAATCGCCGAGCAAAAAAACTTTGACCCTAATAAGATTTTTAGATGGTTACTAATTAAAGAAAGATTTCCTAAGATAGGCTCTTTGTTATTGGAAATGCAAGAATATGATCTCGATAAAATCAAAGATAAATTTGAATTAAACCCAAGGGAAATACAAGTGTTAGAATATCTGATGTTAGATGAAGAAGGAGAATTTGGAGGGAAACTTACCGTTTCAGAAATTAGAACAATTGTTGGTGTTTCTTAGTAATCAAAAAGGGTTGTGTTATATTTAAAAGATGTAGGATAAAAAAATCGAGGGCATTAAACCCTCGATTTTAGAAATTTTATAGATTATATATAGTAAATACTATAGTCTAAATCCAATTTTAAATACTGGTTGCGTTAAAAAATTAGCTTGAACGCTATCTGCTCTTGAAAGATCAACTCCTTCTCCTGCTGACTTTTCTACTCTTGTGTATGTAGAACCAGCAACATTAATTTGAATACCGATATAGATATCATCATTGAAATAATAATCTATTCCAGAAAATATTTGTCCACCGATTCCAAAAACAGTCGCATGTCTAGTTCCAAAAACGTCTCCATCAGGATCAGGGTTAAAATTAGAATGTTTTCCATAAATGAAAGGTGTTGAAAGACCTAAATAAGGAGACAATCTTTTACTTTTTACTCCAAAGTGGTATTCAACTCCAGGAATTATATTAATATCTAAGCGCTCATCATCATTAACAACACTTATTTCTGGAATCTGTTGATCTGATATGCCATCAATACTCTCTTGGGATGGCGTGTTATTGAAAATAATTCCTGCGGATAATCTTAAACCAATTTTTGAATTTAAGAAATAACGAGCTTCAACACCTGCCATATTCACAAAGGAATTACTATTACCACTCAATATGTTGGTATTCGGTGCCTGGTTAGAGACATTTCCAGTATTTGTACGCGGAGCAGAAATAGGTGATGCAAATTGCCCTCTACCCAATATCAATGAAAAGACTAAATCATTAGCATTGTATAAATATGTCCCGTTACGTTCTTTTACGGCTTTAACTTTTTTTTCCTTTTTTTTCTTTACTTTAATTACTTTGACTTGAGCATCTCCTCCAATAGGTGATGATTGGGCAAAAGAAACATATGATGAGAATACAAGGAAGCAAGCACAAAAAAAATATTTTTTCATAATAAAATATTTATAAGTGAATAAATAAGTAGAGCTTGGCATAAGTCAAGCTCTACTCTCTTTTTAATTATAGTGCTGCTACTAAAGCATCATAAATTTCTTGTCTTTCTTTAATTTCTGAGTTTAAGTCTTCTATGTCTTCGTTGATACTTTCAAGTTCAGCGGTTAAACGAGCCAATTCTGCGTTTAATATTGCAATAGCACCTCTAACATTACTTGCATTTAAGTCTTCTACTATTCTTTCTTGTTCTAAGATACTTTCGGTTAAATCTTCAATAGCATCTTCAAGGTTAGCAACCTCTCCATTTTCAATATCATCTAATTCGTTTTCTAGGCTCGTTTGAGCTGTTTCTAGGATACCGATTGCATTATCGTTGATATCAACATCAGATTGAGCATTGTCTACATTAAGTCCCGCTTCTAAAACAGCACTAGAAAGATCAGCAATCACTTCAGCAGTTGGAGCCGTACCAGCAGCATCCCTTGCAGTTGTGTTTTCATCGATATTTCCTTGTTCTACTAAGATATCTTCTTGTGCTTGAGCGATAGCTTCATCTATATCTGCGATGTCATCATTAATACCTTCAATAACATCATTTTGGTTGTCTACAGCGGCTTGTGCACTATCAACATCATTGTTAGCATCCATAAGATTGCTTTCAGCACTAGCAATTACAGCAAGAAAAGCATCAAAAGCAGTATTTCTGTCAGCTATTTCATTATTTAAGTCAGTAAGAACAGTCGTAGCATCAGTTAAAGCAGTAGTTGCATTAGTTACAGCATTTTGGTTAGCAGTAAGAATAGCTGGATCTACCATTCCACTTGGAGGACTTGCAATGTATGCATCACGATTTGCAATAGCAATTTGTAAAGTAATAGAAGCACTTTCTACAACTTCAACTTGTGCATTGATTTGATCATCTAACGTTTCAGGATCATAGATTTGTTGACTAGCTACTGCAGTAGCTAATTCGCCAGCTCTTGTTGCCTGAATACCTTGAGCCGTAGCTAAATCAGTGCTTAGGTCTGCTAAATCAGTAGTTGCCATAGTTAAATCATCAGCAACTAATTCATCTCTGCTAATCATATCATTAGCAATTTGTTCATTTAACCCTTCAATAGTGTTTTCACTATTTTCGATTTCATTATTAAAATCTTCGATAGTGTTTAATAGATCGTTCGCTTGCATCAATTCAGCTTGAGCTTCATCCTGATCTTTTTCAGCATCAATCAATGCAATATTTAAGTCTACTTCATTAGCTTCTAACACTTCGATTTCAGTCGTAACAGCATCAATAGCTGCTGTTAGAGATTCAATATCTCCACCCGCAGCAGTTAAAATCTCTAATGCCATCTCTTCAGTTTCGATATCAGCATTCAATTCAGTAATAAGAGTCTGTGCTGCAGCAATTGCAAAACCATTATCCACAGTAGCTCTAGCGATATCTACATTTTGTTGAGCGATTTCAATTTCTTTACCAGCTTTTTCGAATTCTTTATCTTGTAACTGAGTAATAGCATCTGATAATTCACCAAAAGCATCAGAGGCATCATCAAGACCTTGTTGTCTTAAATCTTCAGCGATTTGCTTTAATCTGTTGTCTAAATCTTCTTGAGCATTAGCCAATTCGATTCGATCATTCAAAGCATCTAATTGAGCATCTAATGCAGCTGCTCTTTGTATTGCTTCTTGATTTGTTGCTTCTTGTAATTCGGTAGTAGCCTTTCTAATTTCAGCTACTTCATTCTGAATTATTTGCCCTGCAGTTTGTGCTTCCGTTTGTGCAGTTTCAGCTTGCAATGATGCAGCTTGAGCTTTTCGGATTTCTGTTACCTCAGGAGATACTTCGTCATCTATACATGAGTTTAACAATAAAGGGAATGCTAAAAGCAATGCTAAGTTACTTTTCGTAATATAATTTTTCATAACATTTATGTTGGATTAGAGATGCAAACCTATGGATATTTGGCGTTTTT
Source organism: uncultured Aquimarina sp. (assembly GCA_947499005.1). GTDB lineage: Bacteria > Bacteroidota > Bacteroidia > Flavobacteriales > Flavobacteriaceae > Aquimarina. The sequence continues at coordinate 63,723 of CANMML010000005.1, read as the reverse complement.
AGAGATTGTAAATAGATGAAGCGTTATATAAAATCGTTATGAGAAATAGTGTGTAAAGCAGTTTGTTTTTAAATTGCTGTAAAACAGTGTTTTATGTTAATTTTTGAAGGCTTTTAAAGTAGGGAAGTAATGTGTCTGAAGTGAGAGGTTGATTTTTCGTACTAGATAAATTTATTTTAGATATTTTTTGCTTTTTGTCGTTGCTTTTATGTGATTAATCGATTTTCAATTATTGAAATCATAATTTATAAGGTAAAAAAACAGGGTTTTGTTTGCTATTGTTGTTAAAATTAACGTTTTTTTAAAAAAAATGATATTTTTGAAATTTGCTAAAAAAGGGGTGGTTGCCTTTTAATTTTTCGAATTTTTTCAACTTTGAATAGAAGAAAAAGAAGAGGTGTTTTGTAGTTCCTATGGAGGGTGTAGAAACCAAAAAACCACCTCTGTTAGGAGGTGGCTTATTTTGTCTATAAGATGATGTTTATCTTACATCATTCCTGGCATACCACCTCCCATCGGAGGGCCAGCAGGAGCATCTTCTTTAATATCAACTAAAGCACATTCAGTAGTTAAAATCATTCCAGATACAGATGCAGCATTTTCAAGTGCAACACGCGTAACTTTCTTTGGATCGATAATACCAGCTTCTAGCATATTTACATATTCTTCAGTTTTAGCATTGTAACCAAAATCATCAGCACCTTCAATTACCTTAGAGATTACTACAGAACCTTCTCCTCCAGCATTTTCAACAATAGTACGTAATGGAGATTCAATAGCACGGTTTACAATTTGTACACCTGTTGCTTCATCTGCATTGATTGTGTCAATCCCTTCTAAAGCCTTTTTAGCACGAACTAACGCTACACCACCACCAGCAACGATACCTTCTTCTACAGCTGCACGGGTCGCATGTAAAGCATCATCTACGCGATCCTTTTTCTCTTTCATTTCAACTTCACTAGCAGCACCTACATAAAGTACAGCAACACCACCGGCTAATTTAGCTAAACGCTCTTGCAATTTCTCACGATCGTAGTCAGAAGTAGTAGATTCGATTTGAGCTTTAATCTGGTTGACACGGTTTTTAATAACGTCTTCTTCACCAGAACCGTTTACAATCGTAGTATTATCCTTATCGATAGTTACTTTTTCTGCAGTACCTAATAGCTCGATAGTGGCATTTTCTAATGTAAATCCGCGCTCTTCAGAGATCACCGTACCCCCAGTAAGGATAGCGATATCTTCTAGCATTGCTTTACGACGATCTCCAAATCCAGGAGCTTTTACCGCAGCAATTTTTAATGCTCCACGTAATTTGTTTACTACTAATGTAGCTAAGGCTTCCCCATCAACATCTTCAGCAATAATTAATAAAGGTTTTCCAGTTTGAGCTACAGGCTCTAATACAGGAAGTAAGTCTTTCATTGCAGAAATCTTCTTATCGAAAATTAAGATGTAAGGGCTCTCTAGTTCTGCAACCATTTTTTCACTGTTAGTAGTGAAATATGGAGAAAGATATCCGCGGTCAAATTGCATTCCTTCTACAACGTCTACATAAGTATCAGTTCCTTTAGCTTCCTCAACAGTGATTACTCCTTCTTTACCTACTTTTTCAAAAGCAGTAGCGATTAATTCACCAATTACATTATCGTTATTTGCCGAGATAGAAGCTACTTGCTTTATTTTTTCGGAAGAACTTCCAACTTCTTTAGCTTGATCTAATAAGTCTTTAGTTAAGGCCTCAACAGCTTTGTCGATACCGCGTTTTAAATCCATTGGATTAGCACCTGCAGCAACGTTCTTTAATCCTTCTTTAACGATTGCTTGCGCTAAAACAGTAGCAGTAGTAGTACCATCACCAGCAAGGTCATTCGTTTTAGAAGCGACCTCTTTTACCATTTGAGCTCCCATGTTTTCAAGAGCATCTTCAAGTTCAATTTCTTTAGCTACAGAAACACCATCTTTAGTTACTGTTGGTGCTCCGAAAGCTTTACTGATAACTACATTACGACCTTTTGGCCCTAAAGTTACTTTTACTGCATTTGCTAATGCATCGACTCCGCGCTTAATTCCGTCGCGAGCTTCAATATCAAATTTTATTTCTTTTGCCATTTTATTTATCAGCTTGCGCTGAGAGCTATGAGCCTCGGGCTACCAGCTATCAGCCTGTTAATTTTTGTTTTAGTGAATGAATTTGTTTTCTTATTTGACTAATACGATCTAGTAATTCTTTACTAGTTTCTTTGTCTAAGTAACTCAAATCATTAGAAAGAATTATTAAATATTCTACCTCACAAATAGAACCTTGAGCAATAGTAAGAAATCTACTAAATTCAACATCTGAATCCCTTCCACACCCTTCACTAATATTAGTGGGTACTGAAGATGAAGCTCTTCGAATTTGAGATATGATACCAAATTTTTCATCCTTAGGAAAGTCTGAAGTAATTTGATAAATCTTGAGAGTTAATGAATGACTCTCTTTCCAAATGTTATATTTTTTAAAGTCTCTCATAAGCTCGTGGCTTGTTGCTGGTAGCTCGTAGCAATTTACACGATCGCTAAAATGTCATCCTCACGCATGATCAAGTAATCTACTCCGTCATGCTTTAATTCTGTTCCTCCGTATTTGCTGTATAATACTGTGTCACCAACACTAACAGTCATGTCATGATCTTTTTTTCCATTTCCTACAGCAACAACTTTTCCTTTTTGAGGCTTTTCTTTAGCAGTATCAGGGATGTAAATTCCTGACGCAGTTTTAGTTTCCGCAGCAACCGGCTCGATAAGTACGCGGTCTGCTAATGGTTTAATAGAAACTCCCATGAATTATAGATTTTAATGATTAATTTATTAATAATAACGATTTAGAAATTGCAGAAAATATGCCATCAAAAAAGAGACTGACAAATTGAAACAAAAAATGCCGACTTGTCAGTTGCAAATCGGCATTAATATTATTTAGTGCTAAATATTACTTAGCAGGTTCCGTTTCAATGATTGGATTTTCGATAGGGTTTTCAATCCCATCACTTTCTCCTACTTTAGAATCTTGTACTCCACGACCATCCATAATAGATACATTTGAAGCTAAGATTAATATTAAAAGTAGAGAAGCTAATCCCCAAGTACTTTTGTCAAGGAAATCGGTTGTCTTTTGAACACCTCCCATTTGTGCTCCACCACCTCCGAAAGATGAAGATAAACCTCCTCCTTTAGGATTTTGTACCATGATAACTAAAACAAGTAGTAATGCAACTACGACGATTAATATTAAAAATATTGTGAACATACTGTTTATGTATTATTTATTGGCTTGTAATTTCTCGATTTTTCGAATCTGGTCAGCAAAGAAACCACTTTTTTCGGGATTTTTCAAACTTAAAATTTTATAAGCTTGAATTGCCTTTTTGTAATTATGCTGAGCGAGGTAAACCTTAGCTAAAGTCTCTGTCATAAGATCTTTAGGATCTGTGTTATTTAGCTTGGCTAAGTTAATTTGATTATCAACTTTTTTCAAAGGAGCTATTTTTGGACTTACTCCAATGAATTTGTCTATAAGTTCGCTGGTTAACTTTTTTTTCGGTGAAGGCTTTTCTTCTGTAGTATCAAGCGAGGTGTTTATTCTCTCAATGTTTGGAGCACGATGTACTACTTTTAAGGAACTTAATTTTAACCACTCGTTAAAAGAATGAATTTCATTTTTGTCAAACTCTAAGGGTTGCTGAGTGAGTTCTTCTCTAATTTCATCAACGTCAGAAGTCTCTTTAGGTTGAAATAAATCTGGGTCATTAATCTGAGAAACTTCCAAGTCACTCAATTGACTAGAAGGAATCGATGCGTCAGTAATTGCAGTATCGATTTCATTTTCTTCCTCTTCCTCTTCAGGCTTTATTTTAAATGACTCCTCTGTTGCTGGGAGTGTATCATGGCCTACCGTAATGTTTTGAACTTCCTCTTTTTCTTTAGTTTCTATTTCTTCAGAAACATTAATAGATAAATTTTTTTTAAATAGGGGGGAAGTGATGAAATCAAACAAGACTTCTCTGTCTGTAGTATATGCAGCGGTTTCTTTTAATCGTTGATTGTAAAGATAACTTCCTGTGTCCTTTAATATCTTTAATTGTAAAGATCTAGCGGCTTGAAAATATGGATATTTTTCAATGACGTATTCTAATAAAGGCAGTTCCTGATTTGTAAGTAATTCAGGGCGTTCTATATATGTGTTTAATGCCTTTATATCCATATTACCATCTTGCTAATGTCGCATTAACCATGTCTTGAGTGATACGCTCAAAAATAGTTTCATGAGCAGTTTCTTGAATATCGCCAGCTAATACTTCGTTTGCATCAAAATCAAAAAAGAAAGAGAATGTCTGTTCTAAGTCGTTTTCTTGATTTGTAGAGTCATAATAACGTAATCGTACACCAATAGTTAATCTGTTTTGTGCCGCCTGATTTCCTGCAACAGAAGTTTGTGGGACTTCAAAATAATTGACTATTTCGCCTTCATAAACAATATCGCCGTTTTTCTTCACCAAGCTAAGGTTAGTTTGATTCAGAATAAAATCTTGTAATAAGATGGTGAAGTCTCTATCTAACCCGGGGATGACGTTTAGGGATTCATTAGAGAATTGCCTCACTTCAAAAGTTTTTACTTCTGGTGAAATTGAAATACCACTAAAGGAATATACCCCACAACCAGATAATAGCAATAAGGTAGATAAAGGGAGTAATATATATTTGATAAAACGCATTAAAGGTCGTATTGTTTAATTTTTCTATATAAAGTACGTTCGCTAATTCCTAACTCTTCGGCAGCTAATTTACGCTTTCCGTGATGCCTTTCTAAAGACTTTTTAATGAGTTCTAATTCTTTGTCGTGAAGAGATAGGGTTTCTTCTTCTTCGATTTCTTCGGCAAAATGATATTTGTCTTCAACTATAGGAGCGCTTGTATTACCAGTAGCTGGAGCAATTTGTAAAAATTCTGAATGCGATTCGGAAGGATAGACAGGCTCCGTAAAAGTTTCATTTTCAACTATAGTTGCTGGGCTAACATCATTTCCGTAAATCTTATTAATCAGTTTTTCTTGATCTTTTTGGACACTAGAGCTACCGTTTTTCATTAATTCTAAGGTAAGTTTTTTGAGGTCGCTCAAATCACTTTTCATATCGAATAAGACTTTATATAAAATCTCCCGTTCGTTGTTAAAATCAGAAGAACTAGAAGACTGTTTTTCTATAACAGAAGGTAAATTCCCCCCTACATTAGGTAAATAGGATTGAAGCGTACTAATCGAAATATTTCGCTCATGTTCGAGTACGGATATCTGTTCTGCTATATTTCGCAATTGACGAATATTACCATTCCAATGATACTTTTCAAGCATTGGAATAGCATTTTCTGCTAGACGAATTGTCGGCATACTGTATTTTGATGCAAAATCTGTAGCAAACTTTCTAAATAATAAATGAATGTCTCCTTTTCGATTACGAAGTGGAGGGAGAAGAATTTCAATAGTACTTAGGCGGTAATATAAATCTTCACGAAACTTATTCTTTTTAATCGCTTCAAACATGTTTACGTTTGTAGCGGCGACGATGCGCACATTTGTTTTTTGAACTTTAGAAGAACCTACTTTTATAAATTCTTTATTTTCTAATACACGTAGTAAGCGAACCTGAGTAGTCAAAGGTAATTCACCTACTTCATCTAAAAATATCGTTCCGCCATCTGCTTCTTCGAAGTATCCGCGTCTTGTTTGGGTTGCTCCTGTAAAAGCCCCCTTTTCATGACCAAAAAGTTCACTGTCAATAGTTCCTTCGGGAATAGCTCCGCAGTTAACGGCAATTAACTTCCCGTGTTTGCGATGTGACAAAGCATGAATGATTTTGGGCATGCTTTCTTTTCCAACACCACTTTCTCCAGTAACAAGCACAGAAATATCAGTAGGAGCTACTTGAATTGCTTTTTCAATGGCGCGATTCAACCCTAGATCATTTCCGATAATTCCAAAACGTTGTTTTATAGCTTGTACTGATTCCATTTATAGTATTAGTTGTGGGTTGCAAGTTGAGTGTTGTGAGGTTTTTTATGCCTTTTTTCTGACAATTCACAACTGATAACTGACAACTAAAATTTAATTATTTTTTGAATATTCAACAGCTTCTCCAATCAATGTTCCGCTGGTGCAATTGGTGATTTTTACATTTACAAAATCCCCAACTTTATATGCTTCCTTAGGAAATACGACAACAACATTCTGACTGTTGCGCCCACTCCATTGTTTATCGGATTTTTTACTTGCTTTTTCAATTAGAACTTCGCAAGTTTTTCCTAAAAACTCTTCGTGTCTTAAGGCGCTATGCTTACGTTGTAATGTTTGGATTTCAGTAAGTCTACGTTTTTTAACATCTTCAGGTACATCGTCTTCCATTTTTCGTCCAGCCATAGTTCCTGGACGCTCAGAGTAAGCAAACATAAATCCATATTCATATTTCACATATTCCATTAAGGATAATGTGTCTTGATGATCTTCTTCTGTTTCAGTTGGGAAACCTGCAATAATATCGTGAGAAATAGCACAATCAGGAATCAAACGACGAATGTTGTCGATCAATTCAAAATAATCTTTACGAGTATGCTGACGATTCATCTCTTTTAAAATGCGATCACTACCACTTTGAATTGGTAAATGAATATAGTCGCATATATTTTGATGTTTCGCCATAACTTCAATAACATCAAGAGTCATATCTTGAGGGTTTGAAGTTGTAAAACGAAGACGAAGTTTTGGGTGTTTTGCAGCGATCATGTCCATTAACATTGCAAAATTTGTTGCAGTAACTTTTTGGAGTTCACTTGCTTTTTCAAAATCTTTTTTAAGACCACCACCGTACCATAAATAACTATCTACATTTTGGCCCAATAAGGTAACTTCTTTAAATCCTTTAGCGACTAAGTCATCGATTTCTTTGACAATACTTTGTGGATCTCTACTGCGCTCTCGTCCACGAGTAAATGGTACTACACAAAATGTACACATGTTGTCACACCCACGAGTAATGGTCACAAAAGCAGAAACGCCATTGCTTTGTAATCGAACAGGAGCAATGTCTCCATAAGTTTCATCTCTAGAAAGTATCACATTTACAGCATCACGACCTGCTTCAACTTCTTGTAGTAGATTAGGAAGGTCTTTGTAGGCATCTGGGCCAACAACCATATCTACAATTTTTTCTTCTTCAAGAAATTTTTCCTTTAGGCGCTCTGCCATACATCCCAAAACGCCCACTTTCATATTAGGGTTGTGTTTTGTTTTGACAGCATTGTATTTTTCTAATCTTTTTCGAACAGTTTGTTCTGCTTTATCTCTAATAGAACAAGTATTCACTAAAACCAGATCTGCATCCTCTAAAGTATTTGTGGTGTTGAAACCCTCTGTGGCTAGTATCGAAGCGACTACTTCACTATCACTAAAATTCATTTGACAACCATAGCTTTCGATAAATAGTTTGCGCTTGTTATTACTATTAGCTTCTAATACTAAGGCTTCTCCTTGTTTTTTTTCGTCTATCGTCTTTTCCATGCCTCTAGAGGAGTTTTTTGTTTTTTGGGTCTGCAAATATAATACTTAAATCTTCGGAAATGACAATATGTCAGTATGAATTTATTTTAAAAATAGCTTGATTTTAAATTCGATTTTTTTGAGAAATAGTTGATAGGCTAGTGTTAACTAATGAATAAAAGTAGGTTTTCTCTTAAAGCAATTTTGGAAAGCTAACTAAAATTGACCTACTTTTGTTTACATAAAATACTGACCTATGGCGAAAAATCTCGTAATCGTGGAGTCACCTGCAAAGGCAAAGACGATTGAAAAATTTCTTGGAAAAGACTATACAGTACATTCAAGTTTTGGGCATATAGCCGATTTGCCTTCCAAAGAATTAGGGGTTGATGTAGAAGGAGATTTTAAACCGAAATACATAGTTTCTACAGATAAAAAAGCAGTAGTAAAAAAACTGAAAGACCTATCAAAGAAAGCAGAGATGGTTTGGCTAGCAAGTGATGAGGATCGTGAAGGAGAAGCGATTGCATGGCATTTGGCCGAATCATTAAATTTAGATAAATCAAGAACAAAGCGTATTGTTTTTCATGAGATTACAAAGTCTGCAATATTAAAGGCGATTGAAAATCCTAGAGAAATTAATTACGACTTAGTAAATGCCCAACAAGCTCGTCGAGTTTTAGATCGACTAGTAGGGTATGAGCTTTCTCCTGTGTTATGGAGAAAAGTAAAAGGAGGTTTGTCTGCTGGCCGTGTGCAATCGGTATCTGTGCGTTTGATTGTAGAAAGAGAACGTGAAGTTTTAGGTTTCGAGACAAAAGGATCTTATAGGATTGATGCGGAATTTGTAGCAGGTGGAAAAAAATTTAAGGCAAAGCTGCCTAAACAGTTTAAAAATAAAGAAGAGGCTCAATCTTTTTTAGAAGATAATATTGGGGCAAATTTCAAAGTAGCAGATTTAACCAAGAAGCCAGCTAAGAAATCACCAGCACCACCATTTACTACTTCAACATTACAACAGGAGGCAGCAAGAAAATTATATTTCTCGGTTTCAAAAACGATGAATATGGCACAGCGACTTTATGAAGCTGGGTATATTACGTATATGAGAACGGATAGTGTAAATTTATCTAAGCAAGCGCAAGAAGGTGCGAAAGCTGAAATAATTACAGCCTACGGAGAGGAGTTTTCAAATCCTAAAAATTATACTACTAAGAATAAAGGGGCGCAAGAGGCTCACGAAGCGATTCGTCCAACTAATTTTGCAAGCCACACGGTTGATGCCGAGTATGATCAAAAACGTTTGTATGAATTAATTTGGAAGAGAGCAATTGCTTCTCAAATGAGCGATGCCAAATTAGAACGTACGAATGTGAGGATCGAAGCGGATAAGCACAATGAAGTGTTTACGGCTAATGGAGAAATGATCAAGTTCGAAGGATTCTTAAAAGTATACTTAGAAGGGCACGATGATGAAGATCAAGAAGAAGAAGGGATCTTGCCAGCAATGAAAGTAAATGATGTTCTGGGTAATAATTATGTAAAAGCGACTGAGCGTTTTTCTAGACCTCCAAGTCGTTTTACTGAAGCAGCATTAGTAAAGAAATTAGAAGAATTAGGTATTGGTAGACCGTCGACATATGCTCCTACAATTTCAACCATTCAAAATAGAAAATATATTGAAAAGGGTGCTAACGAAGGAGAAGAAAGGGCTTATGCAGAATTGTTGTTAGTCGATGGTGTCGTAAAAGAGAAAAATCTAAAAGAAAAAACAGGAAGTAATAAAGGTAAGCTAGTCCCAACAGATATTGGGATGGTTGTAAATGACTTCTTGGTGTCACATTTTTCGTCTATTTTAGACTATAATTTTACAGCGAAAGTCGAGCAGGATTTTGATGCGATTGCTTCTGGTGATGAAGAGTGGACGAAAGTGATGAAGTCTTTTTATAAAGATTTCCATCCTGTTGTAGAAGATGTGGCGCAGAATGCAGAAAGAGAAGTTGGAGAGCGAGTGCTTGGAACTGATCCGGATTCTGGGAAACCAGTAAGTGTTCGTTTGGGGAAGTTTGGGCCAATGGTTCAAATAGGAACTGTAGAAGATGAGGAAAAACCGAGATTTGCAAGTTTAAACCCAGGGCAGACCTTAAGTAGTATTACTTATGAGGAGGCTATGGATTTGTTTAAACTTCCAAAAGATTTAGGAGAATATAAAGGAGAGTCTGTTTCGGTAGCGAATGGTCGATTTGGTCCTTATGTTAAGTTCGGAGCCAAATATGTTTCTTTAGAGAAAGGGGAGGATCCGATGCAAGTGACTTTAGAGCGAGCACAAGAATTGATTGATGCTAAAGAAAAAGCAGATGCTCCAATTTACGAGCATGATGGATTTCCAGTTCAAAAAGGAGTAGGTCGATTTGGTCCTTATCTAAAATGGAATGGAATATTTATTAATGTGAGTAAGAAATATGATTTTGATAATCTTTTAGATGAAGAAATCGTATTTTTAATAGAAGAAAAGAAGCAGAAGGAAATTGATAAAGTGGTACATAACTGGGAAGCAGAAGGAATTCGAGTTGAAAAAGCCCGTTGGGGTCGCCATAATATCATAAAAGGTAAGATTAAGATTGAATTGCCTAAAACGGTTGATGCGGCAGCATTAGCTTTAGATGAGGTGAAAGCTTTAATAGAGCAAAAAGCGCCAAAGAAAAAGGCGCCAGCAAAACGAAAGACAGCCGCTAAGAAAACGACCACACGTAAGAAAGCAACGAAAAAATAATGTTTGAGTTTTTATTACCATTACCAAAAACTACAAAGCAATTTGTAGATGCTTTGCCAGAGTACACTATTGGTAGATCATTGGTATTGAATTTAGAAGGACAGGAAGATGTTGAAATAGGGAAAGGAGACGTGGTAATTTTTGGTGTTAATGAAGCGAGAAATGTTTCAGGTTCATTAAATGCTAATTTTGATCAAGCTCGGGAAGAATTTTATGGCTTGTTTAGGGGAAATTGGAATACCAAAATCATAGATTTGGGAAATGTGTTGCCAGGAGCCTCAGTAAATGATACATATTATGTAATTACAGAACTAATTTCTTATATTCACTCAAAAGAAGCTATTTCGGTAGTTTTAGGAGGAGGGCAAGACTTAGTATATGCGAATTACAGAGCATATCCTCAAGATGGAGATATGGTCAATATTGTTAATATTGATTCTAAATTTGATCTTGGGAATATTGAAGTTCCGATCTCTAATGCTTCTTATGTAGGTAAAATTGTAGTAGATAAGCCGTATAACTTATTTAATTACACTAACTTGGGATTCCAAAGTTATTTTGTAGCTCCAGAAGAGTTGGATGTAATGGAACGGATGTTTTTTGATGCATATCGTTTGGGTACTGTATCATCAGATATTTCTCAAACAGAAGCTGTTTTAAGAGATGCGGATATCGTTTCTGTAGATATGAATGTTGTAGAAGCAGCTTTTTATGGAAATTCGCCAAACGGATTTTCTGGTAAAGAAATATGTGCTTTGTGTCGTTATTCTGGTATAAGTGATAGGCTTACAAGCTTTGGTATATATGAGTTTGACGCAAAAATGTGTACTCCAGCAAGTAATATGTTGGTAGCTCAAATGTTGTGGTATTTTGTAGAAGGAGTTAGTGCGCGTTGGAATGAGTTAGGAGGGGTAGAAGAGCTAGATGTAGTTCAATACCAAGTTCCTGTAGAAGAAGAAGTTTTAGTATTTTATAAAAGTCAATTAACGGGACGTTGGTGGTTAGATTTATCTACTTTTGAAAAAGAAGATAATAAATTAGTTCACGGCACGTTATTACCTTGTACAAGTCAGGATTATACTGATGCTTGTAATCAAAAAATACCAGAGCGATGGTATAAAGCAAGAATGAAATATGAAATTTAAACAAGTTCATGTTGTCGATTTTTGTTTTAAATAATTGTTTTTTTAAAAATTAAATAATAGGTTTACTACCTTGAAATTTAGAAGATCTTAACCTAAGATAAGTTATGAAGAAACTCTTGATAATTTCAGCTGCCCTAGCTGTGTTGATTAGTTGTACACCTTCCAATACAGGTCAATTAATCGGAGTAAAAGGAAAGTCATGGCATCCCGAAAAACCACACGGAATGACGTTGGTGCCAGGTGGAGCTTTCATTATGGGTAAGTCTGATGAGGACAGAGCTGGACTGTTGAATGCCCCAACAAAAACAGTAACAGTACGTTCGTTTTACATGGATGAAACTGAAATCACAAACTCAGAGTACCGTCAATTTACGGAATGGGTCAAAGACTCTATTACCTTATTTGAGCTAGCGAAACTAGCTGATGATGTGGGTAAAACATCTGAGGATGAAGGTATTGGTCAATTCGCGTTTAGAAATACTGACGAAGAAGAATTGAATGAATACCAAAAGTATGTTAAAGATAACTACGAAGGTTTAGGAGAGACTGGATATGAAGGTCGTCCTCTAAATTGGAATAATGATCCTGATGACTTGGCGTTCGAAGAGTATGATGAGTATATCGCGGAAGTGATGGATTCATTATACATTAGAGCAGAAGAATCTCATAATGGGGTTCGTATGTTCAAAATGGACAAGCTGAATTATGACTACAAATGGTACGATGTAGAGGCAATGGCACGTTCTAGAAGCCGTGACTCTAAGAAGTTCTTAAAGAGAGAATCATTGCAAGTGTATCCTGATACTACGGTTTGGATTCGAGATTTTAATTACTCTTACAACGAGCCTATGCATGATCAGTATTTTTACCATGCGGCCTATGATGAGTATCCAGTTGTTGGAGTTACTTGGGCGCAAGCAAGAGCATTTTGTGATTGGAGAACAAAATTCTTTAATGATAAAAGAAAGAAAAAGCAAGATAGAGCTTCTCGATGGAGACTGCCAACCGAAGCAGAATGGGAATATGCCGCTCGTGGAGGTTTAGAATCAGGTTCATTCCCTTGGGGAGGTCCTTATGCTAAAAATGACAGAGGATGTTTCTTAGCTAACTTCAAGCCAATGCGAGGAGATTATGCAGCTGATCAAGCTTTATATACTGTAGAAGCAAAATCTTTTGATCCAAATGACTATGGATTATATAATATGGCAGGGAATGTATCCGAGTGGGTAGGTTCGTCATATGATCCAGCAGCATATGAATATACATCATCAATGAACCCTAATACAAACGATGATGAAAATGAACGTAAAGTAATCCGAGGGGGTTCTTGGAAAGATGTTGCTTATTTCCTACAAGTGAGCACACGTGATTATGAGTATGCAGATTCTGCTCGTAGTTATATCGGATTCAGAACAGTTCAAGATTACCTTGGTACAGACATTACTGGAGGTGGAAAACCAGGAACTGTTGTTAAATAATTTATTTAAAAGCCCCAACTTTTATTATATTTAATTAATACTTAAAAACTTAACTAAAAAGAATTTATTATGGCAAAGTCAAAAGCAGGAAAAAAATTGATGAACATGGTCTATGGTCTTGGAGCGGCCGTAGTTATAATCGGTGCACTTTTTAAGATTATGCACTGGCCTTTTGGTAATGAAATGTTAATTGTAGGTCTTATTACTGAAGCATTGGTTTTTGTTATATCTGCATTCGAATCAATAGACGAGGAATATGATTGGTCAATTGTATATCCAGAATTAGCTGGAGCTGCTTCAAAAGGAAAAAAGGAAAAGAAAGTAGATGAAAAAGGAATGTTATCAGAAAAATTAGATTCTTTATTAAAAGAAGCTAAGATTGATGCAAACCTAATGGAAAGTCTAGGATCTAGTATTCGTAACTTCGAAGGAGCTGCAAAAAATATTGCACCTACAGTAGATAGTTTAGAGTCTCAAAAGAAATATAGTCAAGAAATGGTTTCTGCAGCAGCAAACCTTTCTCAACTGAATTCTATTTATCAATCGCAATTGGCATCTTCGCAACAGCAAAATGAAGCTAATCAGGCTATCGCAGAAAATGCCTCTCGTTTAAAAGAGCAAATGGAAAGTCTTGCATCGAACCTTTCTTCATTAAATGGAGTATATGGAGGTATGTTATCTGCAATGAATAAAAAATAATTGATTATTAATCCATTTGTTTAATAAATAGAATAAGAAAATATGGCAGGAGGTAAATTATCTGCAAGGCAGAAAATGATCAACCTGATGTATTTAGTATTCATCGCTATGATGGCTCTAAATATGTCAAAAGAGGTTTTAACAGCATTTGGTCTGATGAACAAAAAGTTAGTTGAATCTAATGTAGCTTCAAATGAGCAAAATTTGTCCTTTATATCTGGTCTTGAGCAAAAAGCTGAAGATGAGCCAGCAAGGTATGATTCGTTATACAATAAAGCTAAAGACGTTCAGAAGATATCAGAAGAGTACTCGAAATTTTTATCTGATTTTAAAACTAGATTAGAAAAAAGTGTTGAAGACCCTACAAAGTATGAAACTATGGATAAAGGAGATTTTCTAGATGAATATTTCTTTAAAGGGGGACAGATAACAGAATCTGGAAAAGATTTTGTAACCAAGATGGATAGTTACAAAAGCTCTTTAGTTGAATTAGTCGGTAAATCTTATCCGAAAATTGCGGAAGGAATAAAAACTGATTTTACAACAAAGGATGTTACTGATTCACAGGGAGTAACTAAAGAATGGTTAAAGTATAATTATCAAGGTTTTCCTTTAATAGCTTCTTTGACAAAGATTGAGCAAATAAAAGCTGATGTGCAAAAGACTGAAGGGAAAGTGCTTTCTGCAATGCTTAAAGGTGAATTAGAATCAGCAGTTTCTTTAACTACTTTCGAGGCAATAGTTGTTCCAGAGAAAACGGCGTATTTCCCAGGAGAAAGGTTTAAAGGGAGAATTGTTTTAGGTAAAAAAGATAAAAACTTAAAAGCCCATAAAGTTGTAGTTAATGGAAAAGAAATTTCGAGTGATGCGATAGAAAATGGTCAGACACTTCTTGATTTCCCTGCTGGAAACGTAGGTCAAAGAAATATTAAAGGAGAATTCATTTACAAGGAAAACGGAGAAGAAAAATCTATTCCAATTGAAAGTGGTTATACGGTAATACCAGCTCCAAATGCCGCTGTTATATCAGCAGATAAGATGAATGTTGTATATCGTGGAGTTCAAAACCCTATGACAATTTCTGTGCCTGGAGCGCCAAATGTTACGGCTAGTGCTCCTGGATTGAAAAGAGTAAGCGGTAGTAAGTATATGATGGATGTAACTTCTTTAAAACAAAGAGAAGTGAAAATTAATGTTAAAGCTACAGTTAATGGGAAGACTTTTCCAAGTAATCGTACTTTTCGTATTAAAGATATTCCAAGACCTGTAGGAACGGTACGAGGAGAAGATGGTTCTGTTAAGATGACAAAGAATGCTTTGGCAATCTCTACTGTAGGAGCAATCTTACCAGACTTCGATTTTAATTTGAAGTTAAGAGTAACAGGGTTTAAAATTAAGGTGCCGGGACAACCAACAGTTAGAGTATCTGGAAGTAGTAAATTAAACAGTCAAGCACGTGCTGCCCTAAAACGTGCAAAAAGAGGAGAATCTGTACAAATCTTCGACATCAATGCTAAGTTAGCATCTGGTAGCTCTTATAGAGTGAAGAAAGTTTCTCCAGTAATCATTGAATTGACAAATTAATCTATTTATGGTAATGAATGTTAAGCCGTTTTTAGTTTTTATTGCAAGCATGAGTTTCGCTAGTGGGTTATTCGCACAAGCAAACTTATTGAATGCAGACAATCCTGAAGAGATTGGTGTAAAGACTAAACAACAAGTCGAAAAAGACAATGACCGACCTTTGGAGTATGGTTATGTAGATGATCGTGACGTATTGTGGGCGAAAACGACTTGGGAAGCTATTGATCTCGATGAGAGAGTAAACTTTCCGTTGTACTATCCAATTGATACGGTGAACATAGGTTCGGACAGGAGATCTTTGTATGATGTGTTAATTTCTAGAATTAAATCTGGAGAATTGTCTCATGTATATACAGATTCTTATTTTACTGAAAAACGTACGTTGAAAGACTTGGAGGCTACCATTCGCCGTGTTGATACTACTGATTTAGGTATTGAGCAGTTAAATGCAGGTGAAACTGTTTCTGCAGAATTTATTGAAATAAGAGAATTAACTGCTCAAGATATTGCAGAATATCATATTAAAGGACTTTGGTACTTTGATAAACGTCAAGGAGAATTGAAATATCGTTTGCTAGGGATTGCTCCTGTAGCACCTGATGTTAACTTTATTGATGATGAAGAGCCAGATTTAGTTCCTTTATTCTGGGTGTATTTTCCTCATGTTAGAGAAACATTACATAATGCTAAGGCGTTTAATAGAAAAAACACTTATAAGCCTGTTTCTTTCGATCATATCTTAAATGCTAGAAGATTTAATAGTGTTATCTATAGAGAAGATAATGAACAAGGAGATAGAAAAGTAGAAGACTATATCAATGATAATGCATTGTTGCAATTGTTAGAAAGTCAGCGTATCAAAGAAAGCATTCGTGACTTTGAACAAGATATGTGGAATTACTAGTAGATTATTTTTTAAAGTATTTAAAACGCCTTTGCTTTTGCAAGGGCGTTTTGTTTTGAATCGAAATGAGTTGCTATGAAGTATGATTATATAATAGTAGGTTTTGGTGTAGCAGGAATGACAATTGCTTTTCAGTTAAAGCGAGAAGGGAAGTCTGTGCTAGTGATAGATGGAAATACAACCAAAGCAAGTCATGTTGCGGCAGGAATGTATAATCCAGTTGTATTAAAGCGTTTTACTTTAGCTTGGAGGGCGACAGAGTTGTTGAATTATGCAAAGCTTTTTTATAAAGATTTAGAAGCGTTTTTAGGTGTTCAAACGACTATAGATATTCCAGTTTATAGGAGGTTTCATGATGTGGAAGAACAGAATAGGTGGTTTAGTGCTATTGATAAGCCTGGCCTGTCAGCTTTTTTGTCTCCTTATATCAAGAGCAATACTTCAAATGCAATTAGTGCGCCATATAAATATGGAGAAGTAGTTGGTACGGGTAGGGTGTTGATTAAAGGGGTTTATACTACCTTTAAAAAGAAGCTTATTGCTGAAGGAGCTTATGTAAACGAGGAAGTACATTTTGATCATATAAAAATTGAAGGAGATGAAGTGATGGTTAATTCATATACATCTTCAAAAGTAATTTTCTGTGAAGGTTATAAGATGTTGGAGAATCCATACTTTAATTATTTACCCTTAGGGACAAATAGGGGAGCTTATATCGTTTTTAAATCAGAAGATTTGCAGTTAGATGTAGCAGTTAAATCACATTATTTTTTACTGCCTCTGGGGAATAATACCTATAAGTATGGCGCGACATATCAAAATCATATACAAATTAAAGAAGAACCGAACCCCGATTATGAAAAAGAAGTTTTAGTCTCTCAATTAGATAAATTGATAGATGTTCCTTACGAAATTGTAGATTTCCTAGCAGGAGTTAGGCCGACAGTAAAAGATAGAAAGCCTTTAGTTGGAGTCCATCCTAAGTATGAAAACCTAATTATTTTTAATGGATTAGGAACACGGGGAGTAACTCAAGCGCCAGAGGCTTCTAAGAGGTTATTCGATTATCTAGAGCGAGGAATTCAACTTCCAGAAGAAATAAATATCAATCGTTATTTAGAGATGTACGATCAAACTTAAGAAATAAATTTAGCCATATATTCCTTGAAAGCCTCATGATTAAAGGCAGTAGTAAAATGATTCCGCCAGAAATCACTAAAAAAGTGTTGAAGAAATTCAGCTTTAAAAGAAAATAAGAAATAGCAAAAAGGCCCAGTCCTAAGCCAACACCAAGGGCGTAACTCACATACATTGCTCCATAGAAGAAAGAAGGTTCTAGTGCATATTTAGTATTGCATTTTCTACATCTTTCGTGCATTTTCAGGATACTGCTAAATTTATATGGGTTTTTATCTACATACAAATCGTCATTTTGACAAACAGGGCATTTAGAGTTGATTATACTATTTATTTTATAGCCTTTTAGCATAGTAAAGTATCTAGAGAATTAACTATTTAGAAAGATTGACAGTCCTTTCATATTGTAGTAAAATTAAGGATATTTGCACAAAAATTACTACATGCTTAACATTCATAATCTATCGATTTCATTTGCTGGAAGTTATCTTTTTGAAGATATTACTTATAAGCTTTCACCAGGTGATAGAGTGGGGCTTGTTGGTAAAAACGGGGCCGGTAAATCTACAATGCTAAAGATTCTTTCTGGAGATTATGAGCCTGATACTGGTGAAATTGCTATAGATAAGAATGTAAAGATTGGTTTTTTACGTCAAGATATTGATTTTGTTGAAGGAAGAACTGTTTTAGAAGAGTCGTATCAAGCTTTCGAAGAAATAATGATCTTAGAGAAGCAAATCGAATCTATCAATAAACAACTTACAGAGCGAACGGATTATGAGAGTGAAGAATACGCTAAATTAATTCAAGATGTTAGTGATTATTCCGAGCGCTATGAAATTTTAGGAGGTTACAACTACCAAGGAAATACGGAAAGAGTACTTCAAGGATTGGGTTTCAAATCAGAAGATTTTAATAAGCTTACGGATACTTTTTCGGGAGGATGGCGTATGCGTATTGAATTGGCAAAATTACTTCTTCAAAATAATGATATTCTATTATTAGATGAACCGACAAACCACTTGGATATTGAATCTATTATTTGGTTAGAACAATTTTTAACATCATATACAGGAGCTGTTGTAATCGTATCACACGATAAAATGTTCTTAGACAATGTAACGAATAGAACAATAGAAATTTCTTTGGGTAAGATTTATGATTTTAATAAACCTTATTCTAAATATTTGGCTCTAAGAAATGAATTGAGAGATCAGCAAATAGCAACTCAAAAGAATCAAGAGAAACAAATAGCGCACACCGAGAAGTTAATCGAAAAATTTAGAGCTAAAGCCAATAAGGCTTCAATGGCACAATCTTTAATCAAGAAACTAGATAAGATAGATCGTATCGAAGTCGATGAGGATGATAATGCGGTGATGAGTATTCGTTTCCCAGTAAGCATCCAGCCAGGAAAGGTTGTGATAGAAGCAGAAGATGTTGGTAAAGCTTACGGGGAAAAACAAATACTTCAGGGGGTAGACCTTTTAATTGAGCGAGGTGTTAAAACGGCTTTTGTGGGTCAAAATGGTCAAGGGAAATCAACCTTAGCTAAAATTATCGTAAACGAACTAGAGCATACAGGTTCTATGAAATTGGGCCACAATGTGCAATTAGGGTATTTTGCTCAAAATCAAGCAGAGTATCTAGATGGCGAGTTGAGTGTTCAGGATACGATGATTAATGCTGCTAATGAGGAAACGAGAAGTAAAGTACGTGATGTACTAGGCTCTTTTTTATTTAGAGGTGATGATGTAGATAAAAAAGTAAAAGTGCTTTCTGGGGGGGAAAGAAACCGTTTAGCTTTGGCTAAATTATTGCTTCAGCCTTTTAATGTGTTAGTGATGGATGAGCCTACCAATCATTTAGATATAAAGTCAAAAAATGTATTGAAAGCGGCACTTAAAAGTTTTGAAGGGACGTTACTGTTAGTTTCTCATGATCGTGACTTTTTACAAGGGTTAACGGATACAGTTTATGAATTCAAAGATCAGAGAATAAAAGAGTATTTAGGAGATATTGATTATTATTTAGGGGAGCGAAAGGCGCAAGATATGCGTCAGATTGAAATTAAGACTGAAAAAAAAGTAAGTCAGAAGCCAAAACAAAAGGTGATTTCTTATGAAAATGAGAAAAAAATAAAATCATTAAATAATAAAGTGAGTAATGCTGAGTCTAAAATAAGTAAGATTGAGTCAGAAATTGAAAAATTAGATGCCAGACTAGCTGCAGATTATGAGGGGACAATGGGTGATCCTGAATTTTTTGTAACTTATGACAAAAAGAAAAAGCAACTTCAAGAACAAATGAATCAGTGGGAGAAGTTGCAAGAAGAAATCGAATTACTAAGCTAAAAAAAATATTGCTATGAGCATGAAGTTTGAAGAAATTGACGTGAATTCACATGCCTTGTCATGGGTAGGGAAAATTCACTATGACTTTGGTTTTATAACGCAAAGTGCTTTCAAGAAAAATGGCCTTGATCTTTCTAAAGAGGAATGGTCTATATTAAAGAGACTTAATGTAAATGATGGTCAACGAATGAATGATATGGCATTCATTACACATCGAGATAAGGTTTCGATGATGCGTGTAGTAAATTCTATGGTAAAAAAAGGATTTATTATTCGTAGAACAGATGAGCAAGATAAAAGGGTTAATAGAATCTTTTTGACGGCTTATGGAAAAGAAGTGATTGAAAAGGTACTACCTGTGATGTATCAACTAATCCCTGAAGTACAGTCTAGCTTGTCTCAAGAAGAAAGAGAAGTATTAATTACTGCTTTGAAAAAAGTAAAAGCGCGTATGGCAGAAATCGCCGAAGAACAAGGCTTACTTTAATAATATCATTTCAATTAAATGATAAGTATTTATGATAGAGCATTTTTTTCAATGCCCCTATTGCTGGGAAGAAATATCAATGTTGTTGGATTCATCTATCTCATATCAACTATATGTCGAAGACTGTGAGGTATGTTGTAATCCAATCCAATTAAAAGTGACTTTTGAGGATTATGAACTTATTGGTTGTGATGTTTGCAGTATTGAGCAGTAATCATTAATTAACCTGAGGTTCGTTAAAAGATTAAGGTGGAAACAATAATTTTTCGCAAGTTAAAAACTGGTTTAGCCTAAAAAATCTCAAATCTAATATTGCAAGAACTGGAAAAGCATTGTATATTTGCAGCACAAACAACGCGGGATAGAGCAGTAGGTAGCTCGTCGGGCTCATAACCCGAAGGTCACAGGTTCGAGTCCTGTTCCCGCTACTAAAAAAGAAACCTTTCAAGAAATTGAAAGGTTTTTTTTATGAGACAATGTCAACCTTTTGACGAGTGTATAACAGGAATACTTATTTCTAGTTTACTACAAACTTTTTAATGACCCTGCCTTTGTCAAAAGTGAATTCTGCAATGTAAATTCCACTAGCAAAAGACGAGGTATTGATCTCTCGTTCAATACCAGCTTTTATTTTTGCTCCAGAAAGATTGTAAATAGTATAGTTTTTAAAATCAGAATTATTTGAAACAGTTATTTTTATGCTGTTCAGTGTTATTATAATTTCTAGGTTATTTGCTATTTCGAAATCAGAAGTACTTAATGTTGGTTCATTATCAAAACCTACCCAACCTGCATTTAAATAATCTTGTTCTCTATTACTAGGTATTGTTAGTGTAATGACAGAATTATCACTAAAAAAATCATCATAAATAGGGATAGCTCCTGAAATGCTAGATGTTACCTGAGTTATAGGGTTATTAAGAAAAACTTTACCTCCTAAACTAGTTATATTGCTCGGGATCGTAACATCGGTTAATTGATTAAACCAAAATGCACGATCTCCTATACTTGTTAAACTATTTGGAAGAGTAATAGTTTGCAAAGCATTACTACCGAAAGCAGAAATTCCAATAGTTTCTACCCCTTCAGGAATTACAACTTGTGTTAATAGAGTTTCAAACTGTGCAGCACCTTGTCCTTCAAAAGTTTCTCGTTCTATACTCGTGATCTGACTTGGTTCTTCAAAAATAATACTGTTTAATCGATTAAAGCGAAAAACATTACGTGCTAAAACAGTTACACTGTTAGGTATATCAATACTCTCTAATAAATTACGTTCAAAAGCAGCGTTTCCTATGGTAGTAACATTATCAGGAATGGTAACTTCTGTTAATGAATTAGTTTGAAAAACGCGATCACCTAGAATAGTCACACTATTTGGAATAGTAACCTCTGTTAAACGTTTACCAAAAAAGGTGAAATTATCCCCTCCAATAGCACCTATACTGGTTACACTATAGTTAATAGTATTGTTTGTTACTGTTGATGGAATGTTCACTACAGTACCTCCTGCAGTATCATAATCTATAGCACTTACTGTAGATGGTGTGGTTTCTATATAGGTTATAAAATCGACTGTAAACATAGTTGCTTCTCTTTCTCTAATTAAAGAAAAACTCCCTAAGTTCCAGCCTGCGGTTTCGTAGGCATCTGTTGTGCCAATGGGTACTGTTATTAGAATAATTCTTGCAGATAACGTAAAGTAATTATCATATGTAGGGATATTGTCTGGCATAAATGAGTTTACCGAAGTTAAATTAAGATTATTAGCAAAAGCAAATCCTCCAATACTCGTTACACTTCTCGGAATCGTAATTTCTGTTAAGTTATTTTCAAAAAAAGCTGCTTGCTCAATACTAATTACACTATCAGGAATCGTTACTTCTGTTAGGCCGTTAAGCTCAAAAGCAGCTGCACCTATGCTTGTTACATTATAATTAACTCCATTATTTGCTACCGTAGCAGGAATCGTAACAACAGTCCCTCCTGCGTCATTGTAATCAAATACTTTTACCGTAGAGGCACTGGTTGTTTCGTAGGTTATATTGTTTATTGTAAATCTTCCTCCAAGTGTTTTAAACCCTGTCCAACCTGCATTTATATAAGCTTCTCTTGTTCCAACAGGTACTTCTACGGTAATATTTTGTCGTATGTCTCCGCCTGTTTCATCCGAAAAAATAGTAGTGTTATAAGTAGGGATATTTTGCTCGACATTTAAAGTTAATGTATCAACAAACGGATTATTTGCAAAAGCACGATTTCCAATATTGGTAAGACTATTTCCTAAACTAATTTCTCTTAATGAATTATTTAAAAAGGCATCTTCGCCTATACTCATTACGCTGTCGGGTATTGTAAGAAGCCTTATTCTGTTATCTTCAAAAGCTCTTGAGCCAATACTTATTAGACTACTTCCAAGAGTGATATTTCCTAATGAATTACCAAAAAAAGCACCTGATCCTATAGTCTCTACACTATTTGGAATCACAACTTCCGATAAATTGTTGTTTACAAAAGCACTAGCTCCTATATTAGTTATCGTATTTGGAATGCTAACAGTTTCTAAGGATGGATTATTACCAAAAGTACTGTCCTCTATACTTGTAATACTACTCGGGATAACAACACTTCTTAATGAATTAAGAAAAAAAGCTCTTTCTCCAATACTCAATAGGCTATTAGGTAGTGTTATGCTACTAATAAAATTACCTTCGAAAGCGCTCGCACCTATACTTGTTACAGTATTAGGTATCACAACCCCATCTATTACAGCACTTTGAAAAAAAGCAGCTTCTCCAATACTGGTTACCGTTAAATTGGTGCCATTATTCGTTACGCTTGATGCAATAGTGATACTTCCTTGGCTACCATTATTATTATATGCAATAGCACTTGCTGTAGTTGGAGAAGTTGGGGTGTAGGTTATATCATTAATAGTAACTGTTTGTTCTACAATAGTAAAGGCATTCCAGCCAGCATTTTCGTATGCATTTATAGTCCCATTTGGCACGATTAAAGTAACGTTTCCTGGTGAAGAAACATAAGATTGGTATCGAGGAATATTTGATGCAATATTTGATCTTAATGTAGTAACAATCTCAGAGCCACCAAAAGCTTGTGACCCAATGCTAACTGTATTAGTAAGGATATCGATATTTGTTATTTGTGAGCCGCCGTAGAAAGCAAGTGGTCCTATACTTCTTACATTATTGGGTATAATGAGCCCATTTAAATTATTTAATCTAAAAGCCTCTTCACCTATATTAACAACACTACTTGGAATCGTAAGACTTGTCAAGGTATTAGTTGCAAAAGCTCTTTCTCCTATACTCGTTAAACTACTAGGGCTTTCAAAAATGACTGCACCTACCCCTCCGGGAGACCCATTAACAAGACTTCCACCAAAAGCATTGGCTCCAATACTCGTCACACCATTCCCTATTATAACTGTATTCATATTTCCGATACCAGAAAAAGCACCTGAAGCTATAGTCTTTACGCTATTAGGAATTATGAGAGTGCCCAATAAATTATTACCAGTAAAAGCAGCCTGTCCAATACTAATTACACCATCCGGAATCGTAAGACTTGTTAATAGACAAAGTCGAAAAGCAGCAGCTCCTATATCAGTTATCGTATTTGGAATACTAACACTATTTAATTGGATTTGGTCAAAGGCAAATTCTCCTATAGTAGTTACTGTATAATTAGTCCCATCATTTATTACAGTAGGAGGAATAATAATGTTACTTGTACTAGTAGCTCTGCCTGTGACTTTTACTGTAAATGGAAAAACAGTCGATGTTACTTCGTAATTTAAATCGCCTCTAGTAAAGGTATCTTGTGCTTGTATGCCAATGCTAATGATCGTTAATACAAAGAGTAGTAATTTTTTCATAAGGACGAATTAAGAGTGTAAAGGTATAGGGAAAAAAATAAATCAATGGATATGCTGTTTTTTAATAGTTAGGGAGTTGTGTTTGTGTTTGAAAAACAGCAGGTTACTATATAGATAAAGGGGGTTGAGAAATTTAACCCATTTCTTATTTGGGATAAAATTATATTTATTGGTCTCAAGAATAGTTAAAACTATATACTTTAGTGCATTTCACTTAAAGTTTCTGAAAATTTTGTTAACGGCTATAGGTATTAAGTAGTAGGTCTTATATATTAATGTATCTTAAAACAATAAGTTAGAAAATAGGAAAAGACTCCCACTCTCCAAAGAGTACTAAAAAATAAAAAGAAAAGCTGCATAAACGTCTCCCGACTTTGTGCTTTTTTACTATTAGTAGTGAGCTTTACTAATTTTAGATATAAAGTAACTAAAGCTATTGTTTTAAAACTTTGTAGAATTACTCAAAGTCAGTAGACTTTGCCTTTACTTAGTATTTGAATAAAAAACTATTAACTTTAAAAGGAAGCAGAGGTGAACTTCAGACTTTGCTAGTTATTCAGTACTTTGTATAAGACATATTATCTATAGCCGCTCTTACTTCTGTTTGCTAAAGTTATGAATAATGGTGGTGAGCATTTAAATCAGTTTAGTTGAAATCTATTGAAAGAGATATTGAGCCGTTAGAGGAAGAAAAGACAGCAAATAAATACGCTTTTTAAACTAGAGTATTCTAATATTGAATTAATAAAAAAGTTTCTCTGTTAAATAGAAGTTTCTCTTTCAGAAAAGAGTACTTTTGCAAAGATTATAACGGGTTTACTTATTTAAGTAAATAAAGTTATAATACACCTGTGAAAAAAGAACTTGTTTTAATTGATGTAGTGATCAAGAAATTCGAGATCACATTAATAAACTAAATTAATTAAAACAGCGGATATGTTAAGAATCCAGATAAAAGAAGGAGAAAACATTGATAGAGCACTTAAGAGGTACAAGAGAAAGTGTAAAAATGTCAAATTAGTTCAAGAGATTAGAGGACGTAAAGAATACGTAAAAAAGTCTGTAAAGATGCGTGAGCAGATTAAAAAGGCACAACATAAAGCGAGATACATTCGCGAGCATAGTGATGATGTATAGGTCGTCACTATTATAAAATCTAAAAAAGCCTTATTTCCTTGTGAAGTAAGGCTTTTTTATTGGTCTCAGGAATAGTTAAAACTATGTGCTTTAGTGTTTAGGTTCTGAAAATTTTTATATATGGCTATATGCATTAAGCTTTAAGTAGTCGTAGGCCTTATAAATATTCATGTAGCTTATGGCTTAAAGCCTATAGCTTACAGCAGTAAACTAAAAAATAGAAAGTACTTTCAGTCGTAATCGAAACTATGGGTCTTCCTGTTCATAATGGTTTACTTTTGAAACTTAGCTATGAATTGATGTGTAAAGTCTGCTATATATTTTTTGGTTTGGTCTTCTGCTCTAGTGACTAGATAATGCGTTCTTTTTAGTCCCGACTTCCCAAGAGGGAGAAATGTAATATCCTGTGAAATGTTGAGTTTTTCTAAAGCCCATTTAGGAAAACAGGTAATACCAATATTTGCTTCGATCATTTCTAAGGCGACTTCAGTAAGGGGGATGGCAGAAATTTGTGCAGGATCAATGTGATTTGGTTTCAGAAATTTATTATAAACGGAAACAGATTTTAAGGGGTACGAATGTATAATAAGATGATTCTCTTTAAAATCTTCTGGTGTTATGAAAGTTTCCTTAGCAAGTTCGTGGTCTTTATGAACTAGCGCATAGATTTGATCATTGAAAATGGGAATTCCAATTAGGTGTTTGTGATTTGGTTTGCTAGAAGTTAAGGCTATGTCTAGTTTATTATCTAATAATAATTCGATAGGGCTGTGTGTGGCTTCCAATAATAATTCTACTTCAATATTTGGGAATTGCCATTTCATGTGTTCTATAAAGGCAGGAAGACCCAAATAAAAAGAATAACATTCTGTACTTAATTTAATATTCCCGACACTTCCTTTTCGATGTTGTTGTACTCGATCGAGTGTTTTGTCAATGTCAGTAAGTGTTTTTAGGGCAAGTGTATGTAGCTCTTTTCCTTCAGGTGTTAATAGTCATTTGTTTTTTGTGCGACTAAATACAGTACAACCTAATTCGCTTTCCAAAGCATTCAGTTGATGACTCAATGCCGAACTTGTAACGAACAATGTTTTACTGGCTTCACTAATACTACCAAGATCTACTATAGCCTTAATTAATTTTAGATGCTTTAATTCCATTTTTTAAATATAATATATCATTCATATTTAGTAATTGAAAATTTTTCATATTCAATTGAATCCTTTTCATCTATTGTTCATTTTGGAATTCCATAATGTATTTAGATTTGAAAAAAAACTAGACTATGGATGAGCAATTAAACTATTACCAGCAGAAGTTAAATTATGAAATGGATTCGGCAGATCTTTTTGAAGTTTTTGAAAATAATGAGCCTATTAAGGTGATCGATACGCGAAAAGAAGCTGCTTTTTTGGAAGAGCATATTCCTAATGCTATTTCCTTTCCTCATAGAGATATGGATGAAGAAAGTGTTTTCGGATTGGATAAAAGTGTGTTATATGTTACGTATTGCGATGGTATAGGTTGCAACGCTTCAACAAAGGGAGCTTTAAAATTAGCTCAATATGGATTTAAAGTAAAGGAATTAATTGGTGGTCTAGACTGGTGGAAGCGAGATGGGTATGCTACTTTAGGAGAAAAAGGTAAATTAGGTGTAGAAATTTCATGTAATTGTTAGGTGTTGAATTGATTCAATAGTAAGATGTAGTTCTGTTTGAAAAGCGTGTTCGTTGTTTCGCTAATTTCAATTCATCAATACTTGAATTCAGAATAAATTTTACATAAATATTTAATCGTATAGGAGTTGTTAATATGATTGTAAGGTCACTTGAAAATAAAGATATAAAGATGTTTGTCGACATGTGCGAGTCACATGCGATTTATGAAAAGGCTTCTTTTTCAAAAATAGATAAGGAAGAAAAGTTTGATAAGCTATTAGAAAACACATCTAATTGGCAAGTGTTTGTGGTTGAAGTGGGTCGACAGTTAATAGGGTATTGTAGTTTGGTGAAGCAATTTTCAACATGGGAGGCGGGGTATTATATGTATCTAGATTGCTTGTTTGTAAAGGAGGAATATAGAGGGAGAAAGGTAGGTGCTTTGTTGATGGATCGGGCAAAGGATTATGTGATAGAAAATGATTGCAGTGAATTGCAATGGCAGACACCAGAATGTAATAAAGGTGCAATCCGTTTTTATGATCGTTTGGGGGCTATTTCTAAAACTAAGGAGCGTTTTTCTTGGGGTGTATAATGCTATTTTATAAACGGATGTAAAACAAAAACCATCGCAAATTTGCGATGGTTTTAGGTATTGTAAAGCTGATCGCGATAGCGACCACTAAATATTAAGATTATCCTAAAGCAACTCTAGAAAAAGCAGTAACTTCTACATCACCAATAGTCTTAACGTATTGAGCGATAGTTTGCTTGTTATCTTTAATGAATGCTTGGTTGACTAAAGTGTTATCTTTAAAGAAACGGTTTAATTTTCCTTTAGCGATATTATCTAACATAGCTTCTGGCTTGCCTTCTTTACGTAACTGCTCTTTAGCGATTTCGATTTCTTTGTCGATGATTGATTGGTCAACACCTTCTTGGTTTAATGCAATTGGGTTCATTGCTGCAGCTTGCATAGCAACATCTTTCGCAACAACGTCAGCACCATCAGCAACAGCAGAAAGACCAACTAAAGTAGCGATCTTGTTACCTGCGTGGATATAAGAACCTACAAAAGGAGCTTCTACTTTTTCGAAAGCTTTAATTTCTAATTTTTCTCCAACAACACCAGTTTGCTCAACTAATTTATCAGCAACAGTTACTCCTTGGAATTCAGCTGCTAAAAACGCTTCCTTAGAAGTACAGTTTAATGCAGTTTCTGCTAATTCGTTAGCCAATGCTACGAAAGTGTCATTTTTACCTACGAAGTCAGTTTCACAACCTAATACGATAGAAACACCAGAAGTGTTATCTGCATTTACTTTAGAGATAGCAGCACCTTCAGTAGATTCGCGGTCAGCACGTTTAGCAGCAACTTTTTGGCCTTTCTTACGTAGAACTTCAATCGCTTTTTCGAAGTTACCTTCAGCCTCTACTAATGCCTTTTTACAGTCCATCATACCAGCTCCGGTAGTTTCTCTTAATTTCTTTACGTCTGCAGCACTTATTTTTGACATAACGTTTTTATTTTTAATGTTTAGTATTCAAAATTAAATAAATAAGTCGCTTAGAGCTTCGTTGGAAACCACTAAACGACTTATCGATATATATTAATAACGTTTGGTTAACATGAAACCAATTGTATTAGTATTGAGTTATAAAAGAATTATTCTTCTTCGTTAGAAGCTACAGTTTCAGTTGCAGCAGGAGCTTCTTTTACAGGAGCAGCTACTTCAGCTTTAGGAGCCTCTTTCTTAGGAGCTTCAGCTTTGCTATCTTTAGCAGCTTTACGCTCATTTAATCCTTCAATGATTGCATCACTAACATAACCTACTACTTTCTCGATAGACTTGGAAGCGTCGTCGTTTGCAGGGATAAGATAGTCAACTTGACGTGGGTCAGAGTTTGTATCTACCATTGCGAAAATAGGAATGTTTAATTTTTGTGCTTCTTTAACTGCGATATGCTCTCTCTTGATATCAACAATAAATAAAGCACCAGGTAAACGAGTCATGTCTACGATAGAACCTAAATTCTTTTCTAATTTAGCACGTAAACGATCTACTTGTAAACGTTCTTTTTTAGATAAAGTATTGAAAGTTCCGTCTTTCTTCATTCTATCAATAGTAGCCATCTTTTTGATTGCTTTACGGATAGTAACGAAGTTCGTAAGCATACCTCCAGGCCATCTTTCTGTAATGTATGGTTGGTTAGCTTTAGCGGCTTTATCAGCTACGATTTCTTTAGCTTGCTTTTTCGTAGCTACAAAAAGGATTTTTCTTCCTGAAGCAGCGATTTTTTTCAATGCTTCAGCAGACTCTTCCATCTTTGCTGCTGTTTTATAAAGGTTGATGATGTGAATACCATTACGCTCCATATAAATATACGGCGCCATGTTAGGATCCCATCTTCTTGTCAAGTGTCCAAAGTGTACACCTGCTTCTAATAATTCTTTTACTTCTATGTTGTTTGCCATTTTCGTAATAGTTTACGTTCCGCTGGCGTCGAATGGACGCTGATATTTTTTTATTAGCAACCCCAATTCATGAGGTTTAGATGCTAAACTAATCTCTTGACTAGGTCAAGACAACGGCAACAAATTGATTTAAAATTAATTCCAAATAAATGGAAATACGATTAACGCTTAGAGAACTGGAATTTCTTACGCGCTTTCTTCTGACCAAACTTCTTACGTTCCACCATTCTTGGATCACGTGTAAGTAAACCTTCAGGTTTTAAGGCAATTCTATGCTCACTTTCGATTTCACATAAAGCTCTTGAAATAGCTAAACGGATAGCTTCAGCTTGTCCAGTAGTACCACCACCATATACATTAACTTTCACGTCGTATTGACCTTCAGTTTCAGTTAATAAAAATGGTTGGTTTACCTTATATTGTAATGTTGCTGTAGGAAGGTAATCCTTTAAATCTTTCTTGTTTACAGTAACTTTACCGTCACCTTGAGAAAGATACACACGAGCAACCGATGTTTTTCTACGACCAATTTTGTGTACTACTTCCATTACTTAAATTCGTTTAAGTTAATAGTTTTAGGTTGTTGTGCTGCATATTTATGCTCTGCACCATTCACCACTTTTAGATTGCGGAAAAGTTCAGCTCCTAATTTGTTCTTAGGTAACATTCCTTTAACTGCTTTTTCAACAAGACGCTCTGGGCCTTTGTCAAACATTTCTTGTGCTGTAAGACTTCTTTGTCCTCCTGGGTAGCCTGTATGACGGATGTAAGTTTTCTCACTCCATTTTTTACCCGATAAAGTCACTTTGTCTGCATTGATAACAATTACGTTGTCACCACAGTCAGCGTGAGGGGTAAAACAAGGCTTGTGCTTACCTCTTAAAAGTTTTGCAACTTTAGAAGAAAGGCGACCCAAAGTTTGTCCTTCAGCGTCTACCAATAACCACTCTTTGTTAGCAGTTGCTTTGTTGGCAGATACTGTTTTGTAACTTAATGTGTCCACACTAATTAATTTTACTGATTATTAAACATTCCTTTTCCTGTATAAACAGGGGTGCAAATGTATAACATTTTTTTGAGATGAAGAATATAAAAAGTCTTAAGCTTTTGGTAGAATACTCAAGACTATATTTCAATGAATTGAAATGATTATAATTTTGCTTTCAATTTTTGAATTAGATCATTGGCAGCAGGGGTGTTTTGACGTTCCAATTCTGCGATGATACTTAAAGTTGTTGCTCTATCGAATTGCTCTTCTTTGGTTTCAAGTTCAAAATTATATCCCATAGATGTAAAGAGTGCGTCACTCCATGCATTACGGATACAATCTATTACTAGATGAATACGAATAGTGTTTCCTTCATTTTTAACACTATGAGGTAGGTTGAAGTTCGCATACCAAGCTTCTCCGCATTTCATGTTAATCTTTTTATCATCTAAATTGAATTCGACTTTCTTGTTTGTTTTGATGGGGATATGAATTCGAAAAAAACCGTCTTCATATCCGCATTCAAAATCAGTGTGCCGATTAACAACATCTCCTGCTGGTAGAGACATTATGTGTATGGAATTCTTCGAGCATTTAAATGTTGAAATAACTTCTTTAAAATACAAACATTTGTCTAAGACAATAGTGTCTTCGTAATTAGTTGTTTCCGTTGCAAAACCACTTTCTATATCCCCATTTATGGATCGGAGTGGCAATAGTTTATAGTTTCGAGAGAAATTGGAGGTAACATAGTGATTGATAAACAAAAAATCTTCAGCAATTTTTAGATCTTTTGAAAGTAAATTTAAGTCAAAAGAAAAGGGTAGTTTAAAAATTGCATTTTCAGGAGCGTAATGTTTCATGAAATCTTATTTACTAACTTTTACGGTTCCTAATTTGTCTTGTTGTAACTCAGTAAAGTAAATATTACCATCCTTTCCAGCTCGTATGCGGTGCATTACTGTTTTTGAGGTTGGTACAGGAAAATGAGTGACTTCGACATTGGATAAGTCTGATTTTTCTGTTTTACTAATTTCATCATCTATTCTAATGATGTAGTCAGTTCCTGGAGGGTAAGGGTTATTTTGGTCAATGTAAGATTGTGTCCACAGATTTCCGTCAGCATCAAAACATAATCCTGCTAAGATTTCATTGGGTTGATAATAAGGAATTTGGAATTCTTTGATATTTCCTTGCATATCTATTCGGCCAATTTGCTTTCCGGCTTCTTGTGAAAACCACATGTATTTTCCATTCGGATCAGGTTTAATAGCTATAGGTCTACTATTATGAGTGGGGATTTTATATTCTGAAACCTCTCCTTTTGGAGTTATCTTCAATATTTTATTTCCTTGCAGTTCTGTTCCCCACATATTTCCGTCGGGACCAGCATGTAAATAAATAGGTAAAGCAGCTAAAGTTTTTAATTCGAAATGTTCGACAGAGCCGTTGGGGTTAATTTTCCCTATAGTGCTAGTTCGTTTTCCCGTAAACCAAATAGTTTCCCCATCGGCATCTAAGCCAATACCATGTGGTGCTGTTCGGATTGCTTTAGAACCAGGGGTTTTCAAACTAACGGAAATGCTTTTTACAATATTTCCTTCGTTGTCTAATTGTACTACTTTATCGTGAAATTCTAGTGAGACCCAAAGTCTCCCGTATTTGTCAAATAAGATTCCGTGAGGGCCGCTACCGTCAGGCATATCATAATATGTAATGCCTCCATCGTGGTCTACTTTGGCAATGTGATGCATGTTTTGACCAGTAACATAAAAGTAATCGTCATTCATTGCAAGTTCATGAGTTGATCCTTTTTCACTGCTTGGCCATTTTAAAGACTCGTCGGTAACAGTATATTTTTGAGCATTGATTGAGGTAAATGCTACTAATGTAAATAGTGCGAATATTCGTTTCATACTTTAGTTGGTTTTAATGTGGTACAAAGTACAGAGTATTCAGTACAAAGACTATTTTTATTAGTCAATAGGTAATGGTTTTTAGGTAATAGAAATCGACAAGTGATAACAGATAAAAAACTATCCTTTACAGCCTATCAACTATAACCTAAGAAACACTCACAACTCGCAACTGACAACCCTCACTAAATTAATGTGCTTCTAGCCAATTGTCACCAACTCCTACTTCTACATCTAAAGGAACAGAAAGTGTAAATGCATTTTCCATTTCGTTTTTAATCATTGTAGAAACTTCATCTAATTCGGTTTTAGGAACATCAAAAACCAATTCATCATGTACTTGAAGTAGCATTTTAGTTTTGAAATCACTTTTTTCTAATGTATTCTGAATATTGATCATCGCAATTTTGATGATATCAGCAGCGCTTCCTTGAATAGGTGCATTGACAGCATTTCGTTCGGCACCACTTCGAACCATACCATTGGCAGAATTAATATCTTTTAAGTAGCGACGTCTTCCCAACACCGTTTGAACATAACCATTTTCGCGAGCAAAGTCTACTTGCTCACTCATGTACGCTTTTAGTTTTGGGTAAGTTTTGTAATAAGTATCGATTAACTCCTTAGCTTCAGATCTGGTTAAGGAGGTTTGGTTACTCAACCCGAAGGCCGAAACTCCATAAATGATTCCAAAGTTTACTGTTTTTGCATTACTTCGTTGCTCTCGAGTTACTTCTTCAGGAGAAACATTGAATACTTTCGCGGCCGTAGTAGTGTGGATATCTTCTCCATTTTGGAAAGCCTCCATCATAGCAGTTTCTTCACTCAGTGCAGCAATGATTCTTAATTCTATTTGCGAATAATCGGCAGCTACTAGTACGTGATTTTCGTCTTTAGGAACAAAAGCTTTCCTGACTTTACGTCCTTGCTCTGTTCGAATAGGTATGTTCTGTAGGTTTGGATTGTTCGAGCTTAAACGTCCAGTAGCAGCAACAGCTTGCATGTAGTCGGTGTGTACGCGCTTCGTAGTTTCATTAGTTTGATTCGGTAGAGCATCAATATAGGTGCTTTTTAACTTAGCAAGGCCGCGATATTCTAATACATCAGATATGATTTTATGATCCTTTGCTAGATAAGAAAGGACATCTTCTGCCGTCGAATATTGACCCGATTTTGTCTTCTTGGGTTTGTCAACTAATTTTAGCTTTTCAAATAATACAACTCCCAGTTGTTTAGGAGAGGCAATATTGAATTCTTCTCCTGCCTGTTCGTAAATAGATTTTTCTAAAGCTGCAATTTGAATAGCTGCTTCATCGGAAAGTTTTCCTAAGTAATCGGTATCCAAATTGATTCCAGAAGCTTCCATAGAAGCTAATACTTTTAAAAGCGGAATTTCAATATCGTTAAACAACTTTAGTGTTTCGGCTTCTTTTAGTTCTTTTCTAAAATGTGTTGCTAATTGCCAGGTGATGTCAGTATCTTCTACGGCATATTCCGTTTGTTGATCTACAGGAACCTGTCGCATCGAAAGCTGGTTTTTTCCTTTTTTTCCGATCAATTCTGTAATACTAACAGGAGTATAATTTAAATAAGTTTCGGAAAGGACATCCATAT
Source organism: uncultured Aquimarina sp. (assembly GCA_947499005.1). Lineage (GTDB taxonomy): Bacteria > Bacteroidota > Bacteroidia > Flavobacteriales > Flavobacteriaceae > Aquimarina. Next base: position 29,902 of record CANMML010000005.1, on the reverse strand, counting down.
TATGTCGCATATCCGGGTTGATCAGATAGTGCGCTATCATGGTGTCAAATAACAATCCTTTTACTTCAATGCCATATTTGAATAATACTTTTAAGTCGTATTTTAAATTTTGACCTATTTTTTCGATGCTTTCATTTTCGAAAAAAGGGACTAAGCGTTTGCAAAGTGCCTTCGATTTTTCAAAATCTTCGGGAAATGGTATGTAAAATCCTTTTTTAGATTCCCAGCTAAAGGCTATTCCAACTAACTCTGCTGTCAATGGGTCTAGTCCTGTGGTTTCGGTGTCGAAACAAACCGAAGTTTGTTCATTTAGCTTTTCTAAAAAAAGTTGTATGCCTAGGTCTCCTGTTATGGTTTGATAGTGGTGAGATGTGTTTTTAATAGTAGCTCTTCCGCTAGATTCGTTTGATACAGGCTCTTTAGAGCTAGTCGGTGCATCGAACAGTGAGTATTGTCCAGCGCCTGCAACTTTATCTGTTTGCGCAGCAGGTTTTGCTTCCTTTGTAGTGGTAGATTCTTTTTGATAAGCTTTAAAAAACTGGTCTTTCATTCTTCTGAATTCCAATTTTTCGAAAATTTCTACGACCGTTTTTTCGTCCGGTTCAGAAAGAATATAATCATCGGCATCAAATTGAACATCGCAATTAAGATCAATGGTGGCAAGTTTTTTAGATAGCAATCCTAATGCTGCATTAGCGATTACTTTCTCTTTCATTTTACCTTTCAGTTGATCGGTGTTTTCTAAAAGACCCTCCATACTACCGTAGGCAGCAATAAATTTCTTGGCTGTTTTGTCTCCAACTCCAGGTAATCCAGGAATGTTGTCTACAGCATCTCCCATCATTCCTAGGTAATCGATAACCTGTAATGGGTTTTCGATTTCAAACTTTTTCTTTACTTCTTCTACTCCCCAAATTTCTATACCATTTCCCATTCTAGCAGGGCGATACATAAAGATATTCTCTGAAACTAATTGAGCATAGTCTTTATCTGGGGTTACCATATATACTTTAAAGTCTTCTTTTTCTGCTTGTTTGGCTAATGTTCCAATTAAATCATCCGCTTCGACACCCATTTGCTCAATAATGGGAATGTGCATGGCTTTTAGGATTTCTTGAATGTAAGGCACAGCAATACGAATAGCTTCGGGAGTTTCGTCTCGATTTGCTTTGTATTCGGGAAAGATGGCCGTACGATCAGCACTTCCTCCTTTATCAAAAGCTACAGCGATATATTCGGGCTTTTCTCGCTTCATTACATCCAGTAATGAATTGGTAAATCCCATTATTGCTGAGACATCCATACCAGTACTTGTAATACGAGGATTTTTGATTAAGGCGTAATAACCTCTAAATATTAAAGCATATGCATCTAGTAAAAAAAGTCTTTTAGCTGTGGACATTAGAAATTTCTTTTAAGAAGTTGAATTAAGAAAGGTGTAAAAATAAAGAAATGCTGTCCTTCGACAGCATTTCGCCCCAAAATAAAATTGATAACAAAAGAGTTACCAATTCTTTCTATTTTGTATATAAGATTTAATTTATCTTTCTAATAAGTTCAGTAAAAATATGCTTTTTGTTTTTATTAGGCAACACCTTTTTAAAATGTATTTTTAGAATGTATATTATCGTTTTGTTAGAAAATATTCTATGAAACTAATATATTTAATAATATGTTTATATTTACTAACATCTTGTTTAATTTTATATAATATGTCAAGATTTGGTGATTTAGTAGATGTGTCGGCACCAGTATTGTTAGATTTTTTTGTGGATTGGAGTGATTCTTGTGCACAAATGAATCCGGTTTTACGGGATGTTGCGGCTGCAATAGGAGATAAGGGGAAGGTAATTAAGATTAATGCGGATAAGAACAGTAAGTTGGTAAATGCATTGAAGGTTAATGGGCTTCCTACCTTAATTATATATAAAGATGGTGAGGTAGTATGGCGAAAAAGTGGTCCGCAGGATGCAAATACTCTTATAGCATTGATGGATCAATACGCTTAAATTGATATCCTTTTTTAGTATAGTGCTCTAAAATTCTGGGCAAACAATACTCTACATTTTCTTTCATTTTGGAACTATCATGGAAAATAATGATGCTTCCGTTTCTTTGAGTGTTTTTGATTACATTGTTGAGTACCGCTTCTTTCGTTAGTTTTTGGTCAAAATCGGCACTTAATGTCGACCACATAATCGAAACGTATTTTTTGCTTTTTAAAAACCGAACTTGAGCTCTCGTGCATTTCCCGTATGGAGGTCTAAAAATATGAGGGTTTTTAAAGTCTTCATTATAAAGCCATTTTTCTGCTTCAATAATATCTTTAGCATATGTATCGAGATCAGTGTTCCATCCATTAAGGTGATGTTGTGTGTGATTTCCAATTTGATGCCCTTCGTCTTTAGTTCGCTGTAGTAGCTTGGGGTGTTTTTTAGCGCAATCTCCAATGCAAAAAAAAGTAGCTTTTGCTCCAAAAGATTTTAGTTGATCCAATACAAAAGGGGTGACTTCTGGGTCAGGGCCATCGTCAAATGTCAAAAACAAAGTTTTGGGAGAAGGCTTCAGGTGCCAAATGTATGAAGGTAAAATATATTTAATCCATCGAGGGCTTTTTACCCAATAGGGTTTTAGGTGTAGCATTTTCGATGGATTAAATATTATTATTTACTCATTTGTAATAGAGAATCTTCTGCTAAGCGATCAATTTCTGAGATGTCATACTTTTCGTCTTCGTTGTAGAAGTTCGAAAAGTTTTCTAAATAAGCATTAAATTCAATTGCTTTTTCTTTTGCAAATAAAGTATCGTCATTAATTAGTGGGATATCAATAATATTGCGATAGCGTTCTACTTGAGTAATGATTTCTTCGGCAACAGTATATTGTCTTTCTAGTTCAAGACTAGAGAAATACTCTATTTTCTCTTGATATTTTTTAGCTAATTTCACCCATAACTCACGTGCTTTTTCTGTCTCATTAACTTTGTAATATCCATCGACAAAAGGTTCGACAAGGGTGTAGTATTCGTAATATTCGATGGGCATTTTAGTAACACCAAGTTCAACTATTTCTTTGGCTTTTTCTAATTTGCCTTCTTGGATTAGTCGTTCAAATAAACGAGCTAAAATTCCTCTATAAGAAATGGCGTTTCTTCTTGTTTCAGTATCGTGATAAATATCGGGTTTATCTCCGTTACCCCAATTCCATTTCATGACATTCTCGTACAGTTGATCTGCATCAATGCGTCCCATGTCAAATGGGTTTCTCTTGTCAACAGCTGTTCTGATGGGGACAAGTTTGTAGGTTAAGCCAGTTACCTGTAGGTAATCTTTCATCCATAAATAATCGTCGTCACCAAACGAGCCGCCAGAGAAATAGATAGGGCGATCCCAGTCGTTATTAGCAATGATGTCTAGCATTAGAAGGCGATTTTTGTACAGCAAATCAGTATCAACTTTCAATACGATTTCATCGACAATTAAATCGGCATCTTTTTTAGCTACAATCCCATTGGCTAATACTTTTTCTTTGTTAACAGGTATTTTGATGTATTGCGTAGGGAATGTGTTTGTGAAAGCACCACTTTGCAATTCTGCTTGCGTACGCTTGTCGTCACTTTCAATCCATTCCATCCAAGTTTTAATATCTAAAGTGTCTTTAGTTACTGGTTTGAAGTAAATGGCATCATTATTTCCCCATTTGTAAAAGTCGTGGGTTAGTTGAGAAGGGATAGGGTCACTTTCGTATGCCTTTCTTTTCATTTGGTCGATGTACCAATCTGTGGCAAAAAGACTAGTATTTATGGTTCGGATATCTGTTCGGTGTTCTTCGATGTCTTGTGCGTACCACAAAGCGAAAGTGTCGTTGTCTCCGATAGTAAAAAGTATTGCGTTTTCATCGCAAGCATCTAGGTACATGTGTGCCATTGATCGCATAGTGTATTTGCCAGAGCGATCATGATCATCCCAGTTTTGAGATGCCATTAATATAGGAGAGGCTAAAAGGGTGATGCTTGTAATTATTGGAATGCTAATTTTGGGAGTTAAGTATTTTTTAATTCCGTCATAAATACCATACACGCCAAATCCGATCCAGATTGCAAAAACATAAAACGCACCAACTAATGCATAATCTCTTTCTCTAGGTTCGAAGGGTCTTTCGTTAAGATATACTTTTAGAGCAATACCCGTAAATAAAAAGAATAGCAATAAAATCCAGAAGTTTTTCTTGTCTTTACCATAGTGAAATAAGACGCCTATAAGTCCTAATATAAGAGGTAAGAAATAATAGGTGTTTCTTGCTTTGTTTTTTAAGTCATCTCCAGTGAGTTTGTCTTGGTTTCCGAGGAAAAAAGCATCGATAGGTTTTATTCCGCTTATCCAGTTTCCGTCAGTATCTGTCAATCTTCCTTGTACGTCATTTTGTCGACCAACAAAATTCCACATAAAATAACGAACAAACATATAACCGAATTGATATCTAAACATGTAAGTTAAATTATCAATTGTACTAGGCTTTTGGATGTCTATATATTCACTAAAAGAATTCAGGAATTTGCCGTACTCTTCAAGGCCTAGTTTTCCTTGATGGAATTCTGTAAGGAAGTTTTTTACGACTCTTTGTAGGTCAGGGTCTTCTGTATATTCTGGTTTTATGCTGAAATTAAGAGGCCCAGTGAAGCGCATGTAGTTCATGGCATGCTCGCTGCTCCACATTCTAGGAAGGAAAGCCTTATGGCGATTTTCTAGATTTTGCTTTGCGTTTTTGTACTGGTTAACAATAACATATTTTTTCTTTTTTAGGTCCTTTTCATATTTTGGTTTATCGTCCTCATAAGGATTTAAAGGGTCAAGACCTCCATACATCTCGGTAAATTGTGGTCCGTAAAATAAATGAGTTTCAGGATATTGCTCACGATTATAGTATGCAAGCAATTCTCTGGCATTGTTTGGGTTGTTTTCGTTTATGACAGTTCCAGCATTTGCTCGTATAGGTAGCATTAACCAACTAGAGAATCCTAGGAAAATAAATAGCACGCAAAGCAAAAGCGTATTTATTTGAACATAGCCTTTCTTTCGGGTGAAATTTAAACCAAAGTAAAACAGTGCAACGAACAACAATCCAGCGAAAAGAGTCCCCGAATTAAATGGAAGATTAAGATTGTTGACGAAAAATAATTCAGAAGAACTGAAAAAAGTTAATGTATAAGGTAGTAGTAATTTAAAAATGAACATTAGTATAGCAATCGCTACGATGTTTGTAATTAAAAAACCTTTTATAGTAATGTTTTTATAAGCCTTGAAATAGTATAGGAACACAATTGCTGGGATGGTTAGCAGCCCCATAAAGTGAACGCCAAAAGAAAGACCTATTACGAATGCAATAAGAATTAGCCAGCGGTTTCCTCTTGGTTCTAGGATTTCATCTTGCCAACGAATTCCCAAATAAAATAAAAGCGACATTATAAATGAAGCCATGGCATATACTTCTGCTTCAACTGCATTAAACCAAAAACTATCAGTAAAGGTAAAGGTTAATGCTCCAACAGCAGCACTAGCAAGAACCATGATTGATTGATTCTGGTTTAGTTTATTTTCGGATTGATTTTTCTTTACTAAACTCTTTATAAGGTAACTAATTGACCAAAACATAAAGAGAATAGTGAATGCTGAAGAAAAAACAGACATCATATTTACCATTAAGGCAATATGTAGTTTGCTTGGGCTAAAAGTGGAAAAGAAAGCGCCTAACATTTGGTAAAGAGGAGCTCCTGGTGGATGTCCAACTTGTAATTTGGCGGAAGTAGAAATATATTCTCCCGCATCCCAGAAACTTGCAGTAGGTTCTACAGTAAGTGAATAGGTGGTCAAAGCTATGGCAAAAACAATCCAGCCTAGTATAATATTCCACTTTTTGAAGTCCATTGTAATGATATTATTGTATTGCAAACGAAAGTACTAATATTATAATAATGTGTTGCGGAAGCTTAAAAAAATAGTTTTTCTAAAAAAGTTTAAAAAAATTTTGTGTGATTGGATTTTTGAATTAAATTTGCACCCGCATTAAGCACTGGCCTATGGTGTAACTGGCAACACGTCTGGTTTTGGTCCAGAAGAGTCTAGGTTCGAGCCCTAGTAGGCCAACAAAAAGGAGCAACTTTCGAGTTTGCTCCTTTTTCGTTTTAAAAGGGGTATATGGCGAGAAGTTTCTGATAAAGAACAAAAGGGGTTAGCCTCAAAATTTGTGGGATATTGTGTTCATTTTGAGTGTCACTCCACGTCCAGGTTGTTATCGGGATTGAAAAAATTGTAGTGGAGTCCCATTCACTAGGAATTGCAAATCATTATTTTAAATTGAAAATATCATATTTAGTTGAGGAGATTTCCGCCTTTGCTGAAATGACGGTAATTGTGCTTGTCCATAAATTTTCGGGTTGATTCGTTTTTATGGTTTTTTGGAGGGAATATGTGAGACTCTAAATATTGGAAATTTACAACTATTTCCCCTTTTAACCCAGAGGGATGTCTTCTGGCGGATGAGACTACCTTTAATCTGTAATTTTCTTACATTTTTTAAAACTTATCTAGTTTTTAGGTAGTTGAAAGGTTGTTTGGTAGTGGTTCTGCATATTTTAAATAATTTGCGCCATATTCAAAATACATACGTTATGAAAGGTATTATTATGAAGCTGGTATTGTGGGTTTTTTTATTATGTAATATCAGTTTTCAAGCTCAAGATTTAAGTTTAAATGATGTGGAATTAGATGGCAACGTGTTTGCTATAAGATTAGTAAATAGGCCAGATCGAGCATTGTTTTCCGATGGAGACCATGGAGGGGCTATAAGAGATGGGTTTTATACATCTAGATGGAAGAAGCAATTTTGGTTGTTTGAAAAAGTAGAGGATAATGTTTATACGATACAGAATGTAGTCGATAAACGATACTTATCTAAAGATAAGTATGAAAACAGAGGGGTCTCTACTTTAAAAAAGACAGCTGATCGGGTAGAGGATTTTAAATGGGAGGTAGAGGCTTTGGAGGAAGGTGTCTTTGTGATAAGACCCAAAGAAAACGCTCAAATTGTCACTTTTGGAGATTACAAACGAACTGAAATTTTTCTAGCAGATTATAAAGATGATCTAAATCAGTTTGTCAACTTGGAACATATAGAAAGTTTTGAGACTAAAAAATCAAAATTATTTATTGATAAATCTTCGATTGTCTCTACGAATAAGTAATACTTTTTGCAGTTAAATAAGTCTATGGAAAACAATTTTTGAATTGTATAGAAATTAACTACATTTGCACAGATTTAATAAATGGCATTAGACGAGGGGACGAAAAGTCCCCTCTTTTTATAGGTTATTATGTTCGAAGAAAAGGTTAGAGAATTATTAGATAAAGCATTGCAGGAAAAACCTGACTTTTTTTTGATTAATTTTGAGATTAAGGGGGGCAATACTATCGAAGTAATCATTGATGGAGATCAAGGAGTGAAAGTGGAAGACTGTATTGCTATAAGTAGAGCAATAGAACATAATCTAGATAGAGAGGAAGAAGATTTTTCTTTACAAGTTATGTCAGCAGGGGTCACAGAAGGTTTAGTGCATCAAAGGCAGTACCAAAAAAATATAGGAAGAATATTAGCAATAAAAACCTTAGCTAATGAAACATTTGAAGGAGAATTAATAGAAGTTTCGGATGAAACTTTTACTCTAAAATGGAAAGCAAGGGAGCCTAAACCATTAGGTAAAGGTAAAATTACAGTAGAAAAAACACATCCAATTCAATTTGGGGAGGTGAAAAAAGCCAATGTGGTAATAAAATTTAATTAACACTGAGTATGGAAAATCTAGCGCTGATTGAGTCGTTTTCGGAATTCAAAGATGATAAGTCTATTGACCGTGTAACGTTGATGTCTATTTTGGAAGAGACATTTAGAAGTGCGTTGAAGAAAAAATACGGATCTGACGATAACTTTGATATAATTGTAAATCCAGATAAAGGAGATTTAGAGATTTGGAGAAATCGAGTGGTAGTTGATGATGGAGAAGTAGAAGATGAAAATCAAGAGATAGCATTAACTGAAGCAAGAAAAATTGAACCAGATTTTGAAGTAGGTGAAGATGTATCTGAAGAAGTTAAGTTGATAGATTTAGGTCGTCGTGCTATTTTAGCGTTACGTCAAAACTTAATTGCAAAGATTCATGAGCATGATAATACAAATCTTTACAAGCAGTTTAAAGAATTAGAAGGTGAAATTTACACAGCAGAGGTACATCACATTCGTCATAGAGCTGTAATTTTGTTAGATGATGATGGTAATGAAGTAATCTTGCCAAAGGACAAACAAATTCCTTCCGATTTCTTTAGAAAAGGAGAGAATGTAAGAGGTGTTATAGAAAGTGTTGAGTTGAAAGGAACAAAGCCTTCTATTATTATGTCAAGAACAGCGCCTTTATTCTTAGAGAAATTGTTTGAACAAGAAATACCAGAGGTATTTGATGGTCTTATTACAATTAAGAATGTAGTTCGTGTTCCTGGAGATAAAGCAAAAGTTGCCGTAGATTCGTATGATGATCGTATTGATCCTGTAGGAGCTTGTGTTGGTGTAAAAGGTTCTCGTATACACGGTATTGTTCGTGAATTAGGGAATGAGAACATCGATGTAATTAATTTTACAAATAACTTACAGTTATATATCACTAGATCATTAAGTCCTGCAAGAGTTACTTCTGTAAAGATCGATGAAGAATCGAAAAGAGCAGAGGTAATGTTAAAGCCAGAAGAAGTTTCTAAGGCTATTGGTAGAGGAGGACATAACATACGTTTAGCAGGAATGCTAACAGGTTATGAAATTGATGTTTTCAGAGAAGGTGTAGAAGAGGATGTAGAATTGACCGAATTCTCAGATGAAATCGAAGGTTGGATTATTGCAGAGTTTAGTAAAATAGGTTTAGACACGGCCAAAAGTGTGTTAGAGCATGATGCTCAGGATTTAGTAAAACGTACAGATCTTGAAGCAGAAACAGTAGAAGACGTACTTCGCGTATTAAGAGCGGAGTTTGAAGACTAAAGAGTATAGCGAAAGAGCAATTAAGCTCATTGAGAATATAAGTAGAATACTACAAGGCATTTATGGCTGGAACAAATAACATAAGATTAAACAAGGTATTGCGCGAATTTAATATCTCGTTGGATAGGGCAGTGGAATTCTTGAATTCCAAAGGTCACGAGATTGAAGCAAGACCAACAACAAAAATTTCTCAGCAAATTTATCACTTACTGACTGAAGAATTTCAGACAGATAAGACGAAACTTGCTGCTTCAAAAGAGCGAAGAGAAGAAACTCGAAAAGAGAAGGAAGCTATTCGCAAGCAAATTGAAACAGAGCAAGCTGAGAAAAGAAAGAAGGAGCACGAACAAGATGTGCTTCGCAGTCGTACAAAGCTGTCTGGGCCAAAGCAAGTTGGTAAAATTGATTTAGAGAAGGGGAAGCCAGCTCCTCCAACTAAAGAAGAAGAGCAAGTGGAAGAAACTCCTGCACCTGCTGTTGAAGCCACTAAAGAGGTTCAAGAAAAAGCGCCTGAAAAAGTTCAAGAAGCCCCTACTGCCCAGGAGCCTGTTGAATCAAAGGTGATTTCTAACCGCCCAAAACGTCAAGAGCTTAAAATTAAAGGTACGGCACCTATTAAAGAGGAGCCTGCTAAGAAAGAAAGTTCTGCTCCAAAAGCCGAAAAGAAACAGGAAGAGTCAAGTAAAGAAGCTGCTGCTCCTGTGAAATCTGAGCCGAAAGTCGAAACTCCTGTCAATGTGCAAAAGACAGAAACAGCTGATGGTGTTGTAGAATCTGAAAAGGTAGAGACACAATATAAGAAGCTTGACGGGCCAAACTTTACAGGTCAAAAAATTGACTTAAGTAAATTTAAGAAGCCAGAGAAGAAGAAAGACGACAAGCAACAAGGTGCTGACAAGAAGAAGCGTAAAAGAATAAGTAAACCTGGAGGAAACCAAGGTACTAATCCTAATAATAGAGGAGGAAATAACCGAGGAGGAAACAGAAACAATACTAGTGCTAACCGAGGAGGAAATCGCGGTGGAAGAGGTAGAACTCCTGTCGTAAAAGAAGAGCCTACTGAGGAAGAAGTACAAAGACAAGTACGCGAAACTTTAGAAAAATTACAGGGTAAATCTTCTAAAGGTAAAAAAGGAGCTAAATATCGTCGTGATAAGAGGGATCAACACCGTCAAAAATCTGAAAGCGATTTAGCTGCACAAGAAGCGGAAAGCAAAGTATTAAAAGTAACAGAATTTGTTACGGTTAGTGAAGTTGCTACGATGATGGATGTTGGAGTTACACAAGTGATTTCTGCATGTATGTCATTAGGGATGATGGTAACTATGAACCAACGTTTGGATGCAGAGACTTTAAGTATCGTTGCAGATGAATTTGGTTATACTGTTGATTTTGTAACTGCCGATTTAGAACAAGCAATCGAAGAGGTTGAAGATGCACCAGAAGATTTATCATTCCGTGCTCCAATTGTTACTGTAATGGGTCACGTAGATCATGGTAAAACTTCGTTATTAGATCATATCCGTCAAGAAAATGTAATCGCAGGTGAAAGTGGAGGAATTACACAGCATATCGGTGCTTATGGAGTACAGTTAGAAGGTGGTCAAAAAATTGCTTTCTTAGATACACCGGGTCACGAAGCCTTTACTGCAATGCGTGCTCGTGGAGCTCAAGTAACAGATATTGCTATTATTGTAATTGCAGCTGATGATGATATCATGCCGCAAACAAAAGAAGCAATTAGTCATGCTCAAGCTGCAGGAGTTCCTATTATTTTCGCAATAAACAAGATTGATAAGCCAACGGCTAATCCTGATAATATTAAGACGAAATTAGCTGCCATGAACTTACTTGTTGAAGAGTGGGGAGGTTCTATTCAGTCTCATGATATTTCGGCTAAGACAGGTTTAGGAGTTAATGAACTTTTAGAAAAAGTATTATTAGAAGCTGAGGTTTTAGAATTAAAAGCAAATCCAGATCGTTCTGCTACAGGTACTGTTGTTGAAGCATTCTTAGATAAAGGTCGTGGATATGTTTCTACAGTATTAGTACAATCAGGTACATTGCGTGTAGGAGATTATTTACTTGCTGGTAAGAATAGTGGAAAGGTGAAGGCAATGCACGATGAGCGCGGTAAACGTGTTGAAGAAGCAGGTCCATCAACTCCAGTATCCGTGCTAGGTTTAGACGGAGCACCACAAGCAGGTGATAAGTTTAATGTAATGGAAGATGAAAGAGAAGCTAAGGATATTGCTTCTAAGCGTTCTCAGTTACATCGTGAGCAATCGGTGCGTACACAACGTCATATTACACTTGATGAAATTGGTCGTCGTATTGCCCTTGGAGACTTTAAAGAATTAAACATTATCCTGAAAGGAGATGTGGATGGTTCGGTTGAAGCATTAACAGATTCATTCCAGAAATTATCTACAGACGAAATTCATGTAAATATCATTCATAAAGCAGTTGGTGCAATTACCGAAAGTGATGTGTTGTTAGCTTCGGCTTCCGATGCGATTATTATCGGATTTAACGTAAGACCTGCTGGAAATGCTAGAGCTGTAGCTGATAAGGAAGAAATCGATATCCGTACATACTCAATCATCTATGATGCTATTAACGACCTGAAAGATGCAATGGAAGGTATGTTATCACCAGAGATGAAAGAGGAAATTACGGGTACTGCAGAAATCCGTCAGACATTCAAGATCTCGAAAATTGGAACTATTGCAGGTTGTATGGTACTTACAGGTAAAATCTTTAGAAATAACCAAATCCGCTTAATCCGTGAAAGTGTAGTAATTTACACTGGAGAATTAGCAGCATTGAAACGCTTTAAAGATGATGTTAAGGAAGTAGCGAAAGGATACGATTGTGGTATGCAAGTGAAGAACTACAATGACATCAAAGAAGGTGATATTATAGAAGCCTTCCAAGAAGTTGCTGTTAAGAAGACATTGAAGTAGTTTTCGAAATTATATAAAAGCAAAAAGCTCTAATTCAATAGGATTAGAGCTTTTTTTTTATATTCTTTTTAGATTTTAAGATAACAAAGAAGCCAATTATACTAAGAAATATGCATAAAGGAGTAAAGTATAAAGTGTCATAATAAGCAAAATTGGTAGTCTTTATACTTTTGAAAAGTCCTACATATTTAAAATCTCCAATAGATCGAATCAGTAATAAAATAGGGGTGAGCCAGCTTAGAAATGATGATCTTAAAGCTCCAATTTTAAGATTTGATTTTAATCTGCCTAAATAATGAAGGCTAATTAGGGTTAAACCTATACCAATAATTAAGCTATCAATAGGCTTCGGGTTCAGGACAAATTCTTCATTAATTGTTGTTGGTATAGTGTTTTCTAAAGCCCAAGTACCACCAGAGGACCAATAAAAATGTATAATTGCTAATAAAAGAAAACGTAGCTAAGGGTGGTTTGAAGAATTTTGACGATCATAGCATGTGGGTATAGTTTTTTATATTCTAAATTAGATTGTTTTGTAAACCTAATTAAAGATTGCTGTAATGCCTTAATAGACTGCTAGTTTTTTTAGTAACACTTTTGAAAAAGAATTCTTTAGTGTAATATTTTGTATTTCTTAAAACAAAAAATCTCACACTAAAACCGAAGTCTTAAATGTGAGATTAACAACAAACTACTTGATAAAATCTTTAGTCTTTGAGTTGAATTTTAATTGGTTATTCTTTAATGATTCTTTTAGAAGTTATGATTCCATCAGAATATACTTTTACAAAATAAATCCCAGAAGCTAGATGGCTTATTTTTAAGTATTGGGCAGTTCCTTGAAAGTGAATTTTGCCATTTAGATCTATAATCTCCACTTTAGAAATAGGAGCTGAGGTTTTAATAAATAATTCATCACTTGTAGGGTTAGGGTATGCAGTAAGTAGGAATACGTGATCTTCATAAATAGGATCATAGCTAAGAGTAGGTTGCGAAGCAAATTCATAACATCCCATATCTACATCTCCATTGGCGATACGAGCGTTGTTTGATAAATCTTCTGTGCCTAAGACTTCGGTATTATCTCCATTGTCAATGGCAGGAGATCCTATAGATAATGTAAAGTCGGCATTAGGTGCATCTGTAAATAGAGGATCGCTAGTTGATGTGTTGGTTTGAACACTTGTTGGAATACCAAAGAAACCTCCTTGTGCAGTAGAATTGATAATACTTAAGTTGGCAGGGAGCGTTTCGTAAACGCCAGTTATTGGCTTTTCTGTAGAAGCATTGTTCCAGAAAATACAGTTGGCTACTGTTGCATTTACAGTTCTACCAGTGCTTGTTTCTGACAAGGCTACTGTAGCTCTTGTGAAATTGTTAAGTGATTGGCCTGTACCATTACTACTATTTTCTGTAAATGTATTATTGATAATATTAGTAGTAACAGTTGTATTTGTTTGGTTAGCCCTAATCCAAATAGCACTTGCAGAAAGCCCAATAGAGCTGCCATTATTAGTAACCGTATTTCTGGCAAAAAGAACATTAGAAATATTTACTGTTGCATTACCATTAACTGCTGCAGCAACTGCATAAATACCTCCTGCCCATCTAGCTAAGTTATCTTGGAAAACACATTGATCTATGGTTAATGTTGTCCCAGTATTGTCAATATTTCTTCTAATAGCACCTCCTCCGTTTAGGGCTACATTTTTTTCTAATTTACAGTTTTTGATAGTGACATTACCAGCAAAGCCATCTATCCAAATAGCTGCTCCGTCTTTTTGAGTACCTGATGAATTAGCATGTCCACCAGTAATTGTTAAACCGTCAATTACGACATTATTTGTACCATTGTAAATTTGAATGATCTGATATGAATTATCATTTCTGGTTGCGTTGTTAAAAGCTATAGTGTTATCATCATTTCCTGAAAGGTCTCCACTTAAAATAGTTTCATTAGTTCCAAAAATACGATCTGATAATTGAGTCTCAGTTCCAGCAAAACCACCATACATACTTATGTTTCTACCTGATTGAATTTGAAAACCAACATCTCTACGACTTGGATTGGGAGTATATGTTCCTTCTGCGATCCAGATTTCTTCTCCGTTTTGAGCAACTTCGAAAGCTTCATACACTGTATTGTAAGCATCAGTCCATGAGACTCCATTATTACTACCTGTAGCATCAGCATCGACATAAATGGTTCCAAGAGTTCTAGCAGTCCTAAAAGTAATGGGAGTTGACCATACTGTAGTTACAGCACATTGTTCTCTAATATATACGTCATAATCCGTGAAAACATCTAAACCTGTTAGGTTAGTTGTAGCACCGCCAGATACATTTGAAATAATTGTAGCATTCGAAAAAGGCTCAGAAGATTTATGGTATGCAATGTCATATGTATTAGTACTAGCAGCTACAGTGATATCAGCACTAGTTTGCATGATGTTAGAAGTACCTAATATTGAATTTGATGGAGCAAAGCAAAAGTTGTTGAAGTCTTTTATTTGGTTTACTTCAGCTTGTGTTAAAACTCTGTTATAAGTTAAAATGTCATCTATTTGATCCATGTATCTGTTGGCAGCAGGAAGATGATTGTTTCTTGAATTGGAGATCGTAATATTTCCATTTGTGTTAGGAGATGTTACAATAGGAGTTTCTATACTACTTCGAGAATTGGCTACTCCATCAATATATATTGTTGAGTTCATTCTTTGAACCCCAGAAATAAATGTTGGGTTAAAAGTAACTACAACATGATGCCATTCACCATCTGCAATATTAGTAGGGTGTGTATGTCCATACCCTGTAGGTCTTGTAGGTACTACAAAGTTTCCTTCGTAGTAACGACTTGAAAGACCTACTTGTCCCGTTCTTAAAAATAGATAATAACCTAAGTCATCACTATCGAATCCAGCAACTGTATTTCGTGTGCTATCATCAATGATGGTTTTTATATCAGCTGAGTCAGTAGTTGTATTTATCCAAAAAGACCAAGTAATGGTAAAAGCTAAGGTAGAACCACCAAAATTAATATCACCTGCTGTTAAATAATCCCCGTTTAAATCGATAGCACTTGTAGGTGTTCCTCCGAAACGATCACTAATTTCTGTTAATGCAGTTCCCGTTTGTGTAAAATTGTTGCTATTGGCGCCATCTACCAATACAGATCCATTGTCGAATCCATATTGTCCAATTAAATTGTTGAAAGGAAATTGAGCAAAAGCACTACTTAAAGTGAGTAGGCATGATGCTAAAAATAGTTTTGTTTTCATAAATAAAGATTTTTAGTCGTTCTTTTTATTTTGATCGATCAAAACTAGTTTGGACTTGAAAATCAAGTGAGTCAAAAAATAACAATTTGAATCAATTGTTGACGATTTGAATCAAAAAGCGACGGTTTGAATCAATATCAATTGATCGCTATAAAATGGAAGTGAGAAATAGTATCGAATTGATAACTTTGGCATTTATGAAAGGATTCTATAATAAAATTGTTTCCTATGGTGTAGCTTCTACTGTTGGAAATGCAGAGACTTATAAAAGAGTAAAGCTTCTCAATATATACACCTTAATTTGGATTCACTTAACAGCGCTATTCACAATTACGGATTGTCTCCAGGGGATTTTATTCGAGCGAATGTTCTTTGGGCATATAGTTACTGTATTTACAACATCTAGTCTCTTTTTTATCATTTTTCTTAACTACAAGGAAAAGTATTATAGTGCAAAGTGGTTGTTTATGATAACAGCTCTTATTGTTTTTAACTGTTCATCAATTATAGTTTCGCCAGGGATTTATACGGAGTATTATTTTTTTCTAATTCCAGGATTAAGTTTAAGTCTTTTTGACCGTCAGTGGATATCCATCATGTTTTTAGTAACTGCTGTTTTTTGTTTCTTCTTACCATATCATGTGCTAGAAATTTATCCTGTTGATTATTCGAATAGAATCGATTACCCATCAATGACAAGTCTGTTTGTAGCCATTTATTTGTTATTTAATTATTTCAAAAAATTGAATCAGCAGAATGAAGATTTACTAATGGTTGAGCGAGATCGAGTGATTTCGGATAAGGTTATATTAGAAAAACAAGAAAAGGAATTACGAGAATTAAATGATTTTAAGTCTCACTTCTTTGTAAATCTATCGCATGAAATACGCACACCTTTAACGTTAATACAGGGGTACACTTCGCAAATAAAAGAAGGTTCTGGTAAAGAAGAAATACAAGAAAATGTAAAAGTTATAAAAGAGCAAACACATCAAATGCAATCCATTATTAATGATATTATGGATTTAAGTAAAATGGATGAAAAGCAATTTAGCATTTCAACACAGGAAGTTGTGGTAGCTAGATTATTAGAAAAGTTGGCAGCTGATTTTAAACCTTTATTTGAAAAGAAAAATATTGCTTTTGTACTTGAAATGATTGATGATGAAGTTGTCATTGCGGTCGATGTAGATTTATTTCAAAAAGCAATTAATAATCTTTTAACTAATGCCTTAAAATTTACAGCTTCAGGTGGTCGTGTAGTTTTAAAATCAAGCTTTGTAGAAAACGGTTTTCAAATATGTATTACAGATTCTGGTATAGGGATTCCTAGTGCTGAATTGTCTAATGTGTTTAAGCGATTTTATCAAGTTGAAAATGATATTACTAAAAGTGAAGGAAGTGGTATTGGGTTGGCTTTTACCAAAAGTATTGTTGAGGCGCATCATTTTAAAATAAGAGTAGAGAGTAAAGAAAATGAGTGGACAAAATTTAGTATTCAAATTCCCGAAGGGAGATATAAAATAAATTCATTAACAGAGCAAAGAGCAGAGAAGGCAGTACTATTAAATAGCAAATTGCCTTCAGCATTAGTTTTTAATAATGAAAAACAGTCCATAACCAATAAGCCAAGAATTTTAGTTGTAGAAGATCACGATCAAATGCGAAAATATATTCAAACGGTTTTAATGGATTACGAAACTGTAGAAGCAGAAAATGGGAAGGAGGCGTTGGAGCTCATTAAAAGTCAAACTTTCGACTTGATACTTACTGATTATATGATGCCTGTAATGAATGGAGAAGCGTTGGTGCGTGAAATCAAAAAACTAGGCTATAATACACCGATTTTGGTGCTTACAGCACGTACGGATAATCACGGTAAATTGAATATGCTACGTATGGGTATTGATGGTTATCTGCATAAGCCATTCTTAGAAGAAGAATTGAAATTACAAGTAAAGAATGCGCTTCAGTTATACAATAATGTAAAAACTTTTGGAGATCAATTAGATGCCGAAGAAAGGGAAAGTTTAAATGCTTACGCAGAAAAATTCAACAGAAAAATAAATGATTTCATTCTTCAGCATATAGATTCTAATACTTTAAGCGTAGAAGAAATTGCGTCTCATTTAAATATGTCTAGAAGTACACTAAACAGAAAAACGAAAGCGATTTTAGGTCAAAATGTTAAAGATTTAATTATGGAAGCGCGTTTGCAAAAAGCTCGAACATTTCAATTAGAAAACCCTATGGCAACCAAAAAAGAAGTTTCGGCTGTTGTTGGGATTGCTAATACGACTCATTTATTTAGAAAATTAGAAGAGCGCTTTGGTGTATGTTCTAATTAATTGTTTTAGAGTTTAATAGTTTTTCAAGGATGTATTCAACTCCATTATCATCATTAGAAATGGTATCGAAATTAGCAATACGTTTTACATCGGGATGAGCATTTGCCATAGCGAAACTAAATTTTGCTTTTTTCAACATTTCTAAGTCGTTGTTATAATCACCAAACGCCATTGTTTCTTCAGAAGAAATGTTATATTTCTCTTGCAATTGTGCTATGGCATTTCCTTTATGTGATGAAGGTAATGAAATATCAATCCACATTTTTCCAGAAACTTTTAATTGCCATTGCTCATCAATATCTGAAAGGTGAGGCAGGATATTTGCTTCAGAACCTCCGTAGTGGCATAATGCAACTTTGAAGAATTCATCATCGGGAATGGTATTAAAATCTGAGACTACTTCATATTCGGTATAGTATTCAGCAATAGTATTTTCAAAAACATCAGGACTTGGTAAAATATAGGCTTTGCGTTTTCCGCAAAGTACAATGTAGGTGTCAGGTATGTTTGTGCAAGAGTTTACAAGTTTACCTAAAGCGTTAATAGGTATAGCATTTACCAGTAATTCTTCGCCATTTTTTACAATATAAGCGCCATTTTCAGCTACTATAGTAATGTGCTTTTCAATAGAATGTAATTTATCAAGAATGCTATGGTACTGACGTCCGCTAGCGGCAACAAACTGAATATTGTTAGCTTTCAATTGTTCAAATTGTTTGAAAAATAAGTCGCTTACCTCATGTTTGGAATTCAAGAGTGTTCCATCCATATCGGTAACTACCATTTTTACTTTTGATAAATCCATTTTTAACTATTTTAGTAACCTACAAAACTAACATAATCATTCAATTTGAGGTTCGAGTTTCATTTAAATTAGTGTTACTATTGAGACAGTAAACTTTAAATTGCTAGCTAGGCTTCTCAAATTTTTTATAAAACGTATATTAATATAGCTGATAGCTTGTCGCTGGAAGCAGATAGCTTACTATGAAATTTTATCAAAAAGAAATTCAGTTAAAGTCACGAAGTAGAGGGTTTCATTTAATTACTTCGGAGATTGAAAATGCCTTAAATGAATTGAGGCAAATTAAAGTGGGACAATTACAAGTTTTTATTAAACATACTTCTGCAAGTTTGACCATCAATGAAAATGCAGATCCTACGGTGCGTACCGATTTTGAAAGCCATATGAATGTAATGGTTCCTGAGAATGCGCCCTATTACATTCATACTTATGAAGGGCCAGATGATATGCCAGCTCATATTAAAGCATCACTAATGGGAGCTTCTGTACAAATACCAATTACTAATGGTCGGCTAAATTTGGGAACTTGGCAAGGAGTTTATTTGTGTGAACACCGAGATTACGGAGGGAGTAGGCGAGTGGTATTAACACTATTTGGAGAATAATATAAGTATATGAAATAAGTTATTTTCTGCTTTGGGGGCTAGGAAACATTTATGGTATATTTGTGTCATTAAAAAGAAAGATATATGTCATTTAACGATTTATTTGATAGCGGGAAACATAAGAAGAATCTTGGTCATTTTGCGTCAATAGTTACTTTAGCGGCCGTTGATGGTGCTGTTAGCGAAAACGAATTAGCATTATTAAAGCGCTTAGCTAGAAAATTAGATGTTGATAATACAGAGTTTGATGAGATTTTAGCTACTCCAAGTCACTATCCAATAAACCCTCCTAATAATAAGTTTGAGCGTTTAGAGCGTTTGTACGATTTATTTAAGATCATCTATACTGATAATATCATGGATGAGAGTGAAGAAAAATTGGTGAATAAATATGCTATTGGCTTAGGATATGATACTCAGGAAGCAGCTGCTATAATCAAAAGGTCTGCGGATATTTTTGGAGGTAAAATAGCTTTTGAAGATTACAAGACGTTAATAAATAATAAGTAATACCATAAGTGTAAATTAGTGTGAAGTATTGAAAGATGAAGGGTTTTATAATTAAAACTTTTATTCTTTAAACTAAAAATCCCAAGACTAATAAAAGTCTTGGGATTTTTTATGAAGTAATTGCTTACAGTTTATTGTTTAATAAAAACTGTAGATGAAGATTCATTACTGTTATCTGTAAGTGTTAAAATATAAGCTCCTTGTGATAAATGACTTACAATTATTGGATTTTGTGGAGATGCACTACCCGATTCAATAGTACTTCCATTAAGATTCAATATTTTATAACCTACTTCTTTTTTTAGATTAGAAATTGTTAATTGATCTCTAGAGGGATTAGGATATACCTTAATCTCATCACTATTTTCTAAAAAAGAACTAACAGATAAAGAGGATAATGGTTCTAAGTATATTTTCTCCATATTCCATTGCCAGTCATTAGTTCCGCTAGCAAGAATACGGATAGTATGTTGTCCTGCAGTTAAAGAAATAGGATCTTCGTGTTTTAGTAGGTAATAAGCATCCCATTCACCATTGTTATTCACTGGATCACTAGCAAGTACTTCTCCAGCAATTATGAATTGCACTTGAGCATTATCACTAGGAGTACTGATGTTGTAGATTAAGTTATATTCTTCAGTGTTAGGAATATCGACAAGTACCTCAAACCAATCACCAGAGTTAACGAAGTTGACTCCTTGTGTAGTAGAATTTACACCAAATCCAGGGCCACCAGATGTGGCATCATTAAATGTACCTCCTGTATCTGTTTTATTTTCTACTTCTATTATCAAAGATTGAGGAGTTGGAGGATCAACTTCTTCTGGTGGTTTAGGGGGAGCAACAATATCAAATCGTGCTAAAAAGTTTGTAGTTCTTGCTTGCGCCCAATTGTAATGATGTGAAAGACCCCAAGTAACTCCATCATGAGGAGTATCTCCTTCTTCTTCAGGACGAAACATTCCAAGTGCTTCAGGAGTATTGGTGGCACGTCCAACCATTTCAAAATTGATACCATCTTGTGCAAATTGTATAGACCCTCTTTCTGGTCCATCAAGTTTTTGAATGATAGCAATACCTCCATTGTAATTCCAAACGGCAACTTCATGACCACTAGTTGTAATAGGGTTGTATTCCGATTTTACATAAGGTCCAAGAGGATTGTCGGCTATAGCAACTCCCCATCGGATCTCTCGTTGTCCATCAGGATTCCCTTTAGAACGATCTGGACATAACCTTCGTTCTCCCATTCGTTCTCCTTTATAGTACAAATAGAATTTATTATTGAAAAAGCGTAAACAAGGATCGTGTACTTTGTGGCTATCAAAATCACCTTGAATATCGGCACGTAAACGACTTGTAAATCCGTCAGTCCACTTACCATTATCTGTAGGTCTTAGTATTGGTTCTGCTGATTTTGTCCATGGTCCTGCAGGAGAATCTGCTACAGCAATACCAATAGTGTTTTTCACTCTTTCTATATATGGAAACTGTACTGTTTGATATACTAAATAGAATTTACCATCATGTGCTAAAATTTCAGGAGTAAATACAGATTGGTCGTCATAATTCCCTCTTGACCCTCTAGCAACTGCTACGCCTTGTTCCTCCCAGTTAAATCCGTCAGTAGAAGTAGCGTACATTAGGTCTGCATTATCCCAAGGGAATGCATCGCGGCTACCGTCTAAGTTTGGTTCGCTCCACCAAGGCCAAATAGTCTCTTGAGCAACTTTGAAAGTATACCATACATGAAATTTACCATCGTGTTCGATAACAGCAGTTGGATCTCGTCTTACGAAGCGAGTATCAGGTGCTAAATCTCCTGTGAAATTTTGTTCAGTCCATCTCATATTCCAAACAGGGTCGCTAGGTATATTAGGATTGTTGTAATTATTACAGTTTTCAAGGTAATTTTCCCAACGTATAGTGGCTGCACTCTTAATTTTTGGTCTTAATTCAATATTTTGATTAGCTGTAGGACTTAAGTTTCTTAAGTCTTCGAACATATAGCCTTCCTTATTAATTTGAAGTGTTCTAGCGCTATTAGAAGATACATTTATAGAAAATGTTCCGCTACCATTAGTAGATACAACTTGGTTTGTTTCAACTAAGGTAACTGTCGCTCCAGAAATAGGCTGATTATTTGATTTGTCAGTAACAGTACCACTGTAGCTGAGGCCTTGTGCATTTATTTGGACTAACGCAAAGCCCAATAATAATGAGAGTATAAATTTCATAATAGTTATTTGAGGTGCTGAATATAGCTTTAAAAAAAATATCTAAAACGTTATCGTAAGTTAAATTTAGGTTTTGGACAAATTTTTGATGATCTTGTTTTAAAATTAAGGCTATGAGGTTATTACTTATTACGGTTTTATTGGGGTTGGTATCATGTAATACGGCTCGGGTGGTTTATGATTATGATGAGACTGTAGACTTTGGGAAGTATAAAATTTACAATTATTATCCGGCATTAAAAACAGGCCTTAGCTCTTTGGATGAACGAAGATTACTTGCAGCTACAGATAGTATTTTACAAATAAAAGGATATGAAAAAGGAGTTAATCCAGAATTTTATATAAATTTTAAAAGTAAGAGTTACGAAAAACGGAATAATACGAATATCGGTATTGGAATTGGTAGCGGTCCTTTAGTTATTGGAGGTAATTTGCCAGTGGGAGCTTTAGATCAACACCTATTACTTAATATTGATTTTATCGATGTGAATAAAGATGAATTAATCTGGCAAGCAGAGATTGATGATGTTCAGAATTCGAAAAATACACCAGAAAATAGGAAAGCATTTTTCGATGTTGTTATGTCAAAAGTTTTGGTAAAGTATCCTCCTTCTAAAAAGTAATTGTTTAAATTTTAAAAGAAAGCTCTTATTTGAACACTTCCCGTGTGTATCGTATTGGAACTTTCCGATTTTCTTCCGCGATAATCTAAATTGAGTTCTAGAAATTTGGTAATCTTTTTTTGAGCTAGTACAGCCCAGGTATAATTTTTTCCAGATTGTAGGCCTTCCAATAATTGAAACCCTACAGGGGTAAATGCATTTCCAGAAAATTTATTGTTAATATAACTCGCCGTTACATTGATAGCACTTTTTTGTTTTTGTGCGATTTTAAATTCTAGGTTTAAGGTTTGATTACTTAATTGCTCGTCCCCTGCGTTATTGTTTTTTTCTTGAAACTCATAACTAAGGCCTAGACTAGTCTGCTTAGAAAATAGATAAGAGACCTTAGGGGCTGTTCGCTTATTGGTAATATTAAAATTTCGTTCAGCAAAGCTTTCAAAATCACTTCCGTTTTTAGAATATTGACTTTCAAGTTCTAATAACCAGCTTTCTTTTATTTTATGAGAAAAATTGTGTTGGTGACTTTTGATAGAAGATGCTTGTTGGCCAGTTATAAAAGCATTGCTTATTTCAGATTGATTATAGGTGTAGGTATTTGAAAAATGTTGCTTACCTCTGTTAAAGAAAAAAGAATTTCTAAAAGAAGTGTTTAGTGATATAGCTTCTTGTTCATTGTCAAATAAGTGAAAAATCTTGTCATTCCCTTCCGATAGAATGCTTCGATCTAAGATAAGGTTAGCTTGATCGCTAAAATGAGAAATTATTTTTTTGAGAGGATTATTATCTTTTTTCCAGCGACTGAAATTTAAATTTAACTGTTGAGAAATTTTATTTTGAGTTGTTTTTCTAAAGCTTTGTCGGGGGAGTAATAAACGTACAAATGTTGCTTGGTCGGGAAATGGACTTAATTCAAATTCTTCGAATTCTTGCACGCCATTTTCATTATAATCAATCCAAGTATATTGTCCGCGACCAGCATCGACTTCGACATATGTAAAATCTTGTTGAGGAACCGATCCATTTTGGATTTCTAATAAGGTATTAGAATCAATACTTCCTTTCCAGAAATTTCTTTGATAGTTAACTCTACTGGTTAATGTGTTTTCTTTTTCATTGATAGCAACTCGATCTAAAATTCTATAATTAGCAAATAATGTAAGCTGTTGTTGTGGAGAATTTAAAGGTCGAGTGTGTAATGTGTATGTTTGTGACTTGGCAACTCGACTAAGTCGATTATCTTGTATACTATCATTCTCACGATATCGAGCTCCTAATTTTAAAAATACAGCAGTACTATCTCCAATACCTCCTTGCCATTCGTAGCTATTAAAGGCTTGACTGGCGATATTAAGTTCCTTTGTGTTTTTATTTTCAACTTTATTGTTTTCAGCAGTATACTTTGCACTTGTCCAATACTTGTTTTTAAGGTAAGTAATGACACTTCGATTGCGTAAAAAATTACTTTTTTCATCAGTAGCGTCAGAATTTAAAAAGCTAGTGCTTTGTTCAATTCTCCAGTTTTTAAACTTCAAATTACTCGATACACCTTGCCTAGAACCGCTATAAACTTCGGATAAATTTAAATAGCTATTCGAAAAAGAAATGACACCGACACTATCTTTTTTTATAGTGATACCCGATGCCGTGAGAAGTTGATTTTGATTGGGTTGATTGATTAAGGATTGTAATGTGTTTAAATTCCAATCTCGGTTAAATTCAATATTATACAAGCCTTCGATATTTCTAAATTGCTTTTGAACATAATCAATGCTATTATTGAAGTAAGTATTCCAAGAGTTAGATTTTACTTTTCTTATAGGATGCGTTGCTTTTAATTGAATTGCAGCCCCAACGTTATTGTTATCATCTATAGAAGAGAATAAATTTAGGTCATTGTTACTTGCAGCAAATTCTAAACTAAATCGACTATTCGCCTTGGGAGTATAAGCAGCTCTAATCACTGCCAATTGTAATTTTGTAGGTGCTTGAAGTTGAACAATCGGTTCGAATGATCCTTGTCCTTGCCCTACAAAACGAAATATTCTGCTAATAGTATTTCTAACTACTAAATCATTGTTGTCCGTATTTCGTGTAATCAACTCGTAACTTCCTTGATTATTTCCTACATCAGAAAAGCTAACTTGAAAAACAGGAACTCCAGGATCTTCATTAGAGTCAAGGAATTCGTATTCAGGGTTTGTGTCCGTTCCTCTATTGATATATAAAATTTGATCTTCTGAAAAAGTCTCTTCAATGGCAGAAGAAGCAATCATATTATTAGTATCATCTCCTGCAATAGACAATACTTCTTTTTGTTGGTTTGATAATTCTTGTTGTAAGGTTTGGTTACGAAGATCATTTTCTGTGTATACAAAAGTGCTTATCTGAAATTTGTCATTACTGACAGCTACTCCTCCGTTTCCTAGTACACGCGAAAAATTTCTTTGAGACACTTGATATTCTACAGCGATACGCATATCTGCTGTTATTGGAAATGTTGGTGTAAAACGTATTTCTCCGGCATTATAATCAATAACATAATCGTTGCTTTCTCCTCTCTTTAATAGTAGCCCATTTACATAAACTCGCTCACTTCCAGATACTATTAAAACAAATAATTCGCCATTTTGACCCACCAGTTTATAGGGGCCTTGGTTTCCTTCTTGCCCAGTAAAATTACTTTGATTGAATATTCCTCGAACCAAAGCTCCTGATATAAAAGCTTCAGTTGTATTTTTAACCCCCTCAAATTTGGTATTGATACTAAGCCCTTGTAATTTTTTTGTAAAAGACCCAAAGACACTTTCTTGTTCCGATATTTGAATATCACCTGCACGAACTTTCCAAGAAGGTGCTTCGAGTTCTATAAAAATTTGATCGAACTCATCTAAAGACTGCGAAAACCCATCCGATTGAATAGGGATATTAGAATCTTGCATCGACGCTCGAATGGTAATTTTATCGGAAAGTTTTCCTGATATTTGAAGATCAAGTTCCGAATCTACAACAGAGTTTTGATTATTCCCAATAGTAATTCCACGAGAAATACTACCATTTGTATTTAATCCGCTAAATATTTGATTGACTCTATTAGCATTAGAGGGCTTTAGTTGATAACGGTTTTTTTTCCTTGAGTTAAATATTAATCTTTCGTCTAGGTAACTATATGATTTCGTTAAGAAGTCTGGATATTTTAAATATTCAATAGTTAAGGAATCAATGCTGATCTCACTTTTTTTGAAGTGAATTAGATTATTTGCGACATCTATAGTGTATAGAGATGAATCTAAAAGCTTCTCCGTTTTTTCTTTTATAACAATACTTTGTTTTTGAATATTGTTAAAATCAATGCTAAGCGTATCTTTTACTGCAAATTTTTGAAAAGAGAAAAGAGTAGGTGGGTCTGATTGAGAAAAACCAACCTGAAAACAGAGACAATAGAAAATAAATATATATAATGGACGCATAGAAGCTACTTCCCTAACGTAAGATAAAATCACTTAGTGTGACGAAAGTAGTTTTTATGCATCCATTGACAAAAAAAACATTAAAAAATCGTGTTTTGGTGTGCAGATTTTAAAAGGTCATTAACTGTTTTTACAGGATTAAATGTAGTTAATGGTACCTCGACAAAAATACTAATCCATCGGGCCATTGCACCATTCCATAAACCGGGTAATTCTAATGCTTTTATACTGGTACTGCTAATCGATTTTTTAGTAATAAAACTCAATTTCGGTTCAACGTAATTTAAAAGGTCAAATTTTTCATTTTTGTAATTACGCATTGTACACACTATATCTACTGGGTTAAAATGCGTTGCCTCTTTCATTTTGTCACGTTGACGAGGGTTTTTGGTGTCTATTTGAGCTCCTTCTATAATTTGTAGTTCGATATTTCCTCGATCATTTTTGATCCAAAATGGACCCCCTCCAGGTTCTCCTTCATTTAATACCATACCGCAAACACGGATAGGTCTATTAAGAGCTTCTTGAAGATATTCGCGCTTGTAATAGTCCGAAAATTTCTCGAAATCTACAGGCATAATGATGTTTAGCTCATCGGTTAAAAATTTACGTATTTCAGCTAACTCATCATCATCAGGCATATTTGTTTCGAGGCTTTCAAGTATAGAAAACACTCGATTCTGAATCATGATTAATTTCCCTGCTAATGCTTTCTTATAAATCGTAAGTTCATCTTGATATTTACGGACAACTACGTTGTCAATATTTTTAATAAAAACTAAGTCAGCATCTATATCATTAAGATTTTCGATCAAAGCACCATGGCCTCCAGGCCTAAAAAGAATAGAGCCATCTTCTTTTCTGTAAGGCTCATTGTCAAGAGTTACAGCTATAGTATCAGTGCTTTCTTTTTGAAAAGAATATGAAATGTCAAAAGAAGTATTCGTTTTCTCTTCTACTATTTTTTTTACACGTTCGAATTCATCGTTAAACCCTTTTAAGTGTTCTCTAGAAACTGTAAAGTGGAGTTTTGCTTTTCCGTTTTTAGTGCTGTAACGAGAAGCTTCATGAAGATGCTCTTCGAAGGCAGTATTTATACCATCGGTGTATTTATGAAAAGGCAACAATCCTTTAGGGAAAGCACCGAAGTTTAACCCAGCTCCATTTTTAAGCATTGTTTTTACGAAAGCATACAACTGTTCTCCTTCAGAAAAGTCGTCGAATCTTGGGTATTTTTTCTTGGTAGCTTTTAATACAATATTGTAGAAAGGAAACTTTTCCAAACCAATAAGAAATAATCGTATTGCAGTTGCTTTCTCGTAGTTGAGGTAAGAGTTAATACTTTCTTTAGAAAAATCGTAATTATCTAAAAATCGGAATAATTCTTTAAACATACGTGTTGCAGCTCCCGACGCAGGTATAAATTTTACGGCATCTAGCTTTTCTAACTTTTCATCATAGATTTTAGCTAGCTCCATGAGTTCAGTCGTCTCTAGTCCAACAATACCGTTGTCTAAAGTAGCAGCTTCACGAAGATTCACAAAAGGAATATCCTTTTTGAAAATTTCAATTTGTTGCATTACATGTTCAACAGTTAAGCCTTTTGCCTTAATCTGTTTGATATCTTTATCTGATATATGCACGTTAGGTTTTGTTTGATGCAAGCAATATATCAAAAATGATAGTTAGACGCATTGCTTTTTTTATAAATGACACAATAATTCGTTGAAATAAGACTTTTGTGGCAATAAATTAAATGATATAACGTTTCAGTAGCTTTTAAAAAGTGTAAACACAAGTGAAATTATTGAATTCTATGAAGTCAGTTTCGTAAGTTTCTTGAATTTCTTCAAAAGATAAAAGACTTTTTGTGATGCCTTTATTAATTTCAAAAGGGGCAATAATAATATGTTGCTTAAAGCTTACACCTGGTTGACCATATAATTTATAAACGGCTTCTTTGGCTCCCCAAATAACGGTAAGATTTTTAATGTAGTTTGGGGCATTTTCGTTTAAATATTCAAATTCCTTATCGGAAATGAATTTTGAAGCAATCCGGATTATTTTATCTCGTTGTTTTTCAATATCAATTCCTACAGCGTTGGCTCCGAGAATAATTGCGGCATATTCATATGAATGAGTAATCGAAATATTTACTCCATCGGAAAGACTAGGTTTGCCATTTTCATCATAGATGAGATCAGCATCCGTATATTGGGCAATAGCCAGAAGATGTCTAACACTTAAGTAAGCTCTACGATGAATTTCCGACTTCATATCAGATAAACGTTTTTGAGAATAACTTTCAAGAGTTAGAGGGGTATTTAGTTCTTTTTCACTTTCTGTGATATGCCATATTAGAACATGGGTTTCGTTGTTTACAGCAATACTTTTATAGAGGGGCATATATTAAGAAGAGTTTAAGAAGCTTATTTGTAACTTTGCAGCTCGAAAATGATACTTTAAATAGTTATTTGCGCATTGCAAAATAACAGATTTTTGAGTTAGTATTAAA
Organism: uncultured Aquimarina sp.; assembly: GCA_947499005.1. Lineage (GTDB taxonomy): Bacteria > Bacteroidota > Bacteroidia > Flavobacteriales > Flavobacteriaceae > Aquimarina. Next base: position 1,470 of record CANMML010000005.1, on the reverse strand, counting down.
CTGATAATAGAAAATAGATCTTATGAGTACGACAGTTCCTTATGTAGCCTATAAAGTAAAAGACATTTCTTTAGCTGAATGGGGTAGAAAAGAAATCGAATTAGCAGAAGCCGAAATGCCAGGGTTAATGTCACTTCGTGAAGAATATAAAGACGAACAACCTTTAAAAGGAGCACGTATTGCTGGTTGTCTTCATATGACCATTCAAACGGCTGTATTGATTGAAACATTAGTAGCTCTTGGTGCTGAAGTAACATGGAGTAGTTGTAATATCTTTTCAACGCAAGATCATGCTGCTGCTGCGATTGCTGCTGCTGGAATTCCAGTTTATGCTTGGAAAGGAATGAATGAAGAAGAGTTCGAATGGTGTATCGAGCAAACGTTATTCTTTGGGGAAGATCGCCAGCCTTTAAATATGATCCTAGATGATGGAGGTGATTTAACAAATATGGTATTGGATCAATACCCAGAGTTAGTTGCGGCTATTAAAGGATTATCTGAAGAAACAACTACGGGTGTGCATAGATTATATGAGCGTGTAAAAAATGGTACGCTTCCTATGCCTGCAATTAATGTTAATGATTCTGTAACTAAGTCTAAATTTGATAACAAATATGGATGTCGTGAAAGTGCTGTAGATGCAGTAAGAAGAGCGACAGATTTGATGTTAGCAGGGAAAAGAGTTGTTGTTGCAGGTTATGGAGATGTAGGTAAAGGTTCTGCCGCTTCATTTAGTGGAGCAGGAGCGATCGTTACGGTAACTGAAATTGATCCAATTTGTGCTTTACAAGCTGCCATGGATGGTTATGAAGTAAAGAAAATGGATACGGTTATTTCTAATGCTGATATCGTAATTACTACTACAGGTAATAAAGATATTGTTCAAGAGAAGCATTTCCGCGCGATGAAAGACAAGACTATTGTTTGTAATATCGGTCATTTTGATAATGAAATTGATATGGCTTGGTTAAATGGAAACTTTGGAGATAGTAAAGTTGAAATTAAGCCACAGGTAGACAAGTATACTATTGAAGGAAAAGATATTATTGTTTTGGCAGAAGGACGTTTAGTGAATTTGGGTTGTGCAACAGGACATCCAAGTTTTGTAATGAGTAATTCTTTTACAAATCAAACTTTAGCGCAAATTGAGCTTTGGAAAAATTCAGCCAATTATGACAATAAAGTATACATGTTACCAAAGCATTTGGATGAAAAAGTAGCACGTTTACATTTAGCAAAATTAGGTGTTGAATTAGAACAGCTTCGTCCAGATCAAGCAGAATATATTGGTGTTACGGTTGAAGGGCCATTTAAGCCAGAATATTATAGATACTAAGTATAGTGTATGAATTTTTGTGACGACCTGAATAATCGTTAAAAAAATTAATATAAGTAGGCGCATTCAGAAAATAGCTTACCCCTTGTAAATACTGATATTTCTTTGTAACTTAAAGAAACATAAAACCCCGA
>CANMML010000004.1 GCA_947499005.1 uncultured Aquimarina sp. | reverse complement strand
AAAGACTTTGCCAATAGAAAATCTATTGATTTGGATTATGCTTCTAAATGGTTGAGTCCTAATATTGCTGATGATTAGCTTTTAGAAACTTAAAATATCAAGAAACACGCTCAAAACGATTTGGTTTTAGCGTGTTTTTTATTTGTAAAGCCACTCCTTTAGGCATTTTCCAATATATTGAGAATAAAAATTCATTATGTTCGATAAGTCCCGATTCTATTGAAAACCCCTCTCGTTCAGCAAATTCCTTAAGGTGAATCTCGAAATGTTCGGCAGTTCTCTTGGCTGCAGGGCCTCTAAAATCCCAAAAAGCCTTTACAATTATTTGTTCCATAATATTACTCTTGTGTAACCACTGGGTTTTGCTATTTTTGCTTGCACTATATAATCTTTAAATGAAAATAAAAACTCTAGCAATAGTTAGCTTTATTTTATTAATACTATCTATCTTTTCCTGCAATACTTTTAGTGCAGATAAAGGAGATACTGTGGTGGCAAAAGTACACGATAGTTACCTTTATGAAGAAGATTTAGCTCGATTTAATTTCCCTAAAAATCAAACTGAAAAAGATAGTATTAGCATTTTAATGCATATAGTAGACGAATGGGCAACCAAACAATTATTGGTACATGAGGCTAAAAAGAACATGTCTGAAAAGCAACAAAAATCTTATAAAAGTCTTGTAGAAGATTACGAATTGAATCTTTTTACGGATGCTTTTAAAAATGGGTATGTTACCAAAAATTTGAATTCCGTTATTTCTCCTAAAGAGATTAAAGATTATTATAAGAAGCATAAAAACAGTTTTGCTTCTAATGAGACCTTGGTAAAAGCTCGTTTTATAGAATATCCTGATAATTATAAGAATTCTGCTGCCACAAAAAAATCATTTAATCGTTTTAATGAAGAAGATCAAGAAGAACTTAATAAAGCAAGGGCTTCTTTTAGAAAGTCTTATTTTAATGAAGATGAGGACTGGATTAGTTACGATTCTTTGCAAACCTTAATACCGAGTATCAATAAACTAAAAAGAGAAAAAGTACTCGTAGAAAATAAGCTAATCCAGTATAAAGATGGAGATAGTAAGTTTTTTATAAAGTTTACTGATATCTTAACAATAGGTAGTCCTTCTCCTTTAGAATATGTAGAAGAACCTATCAAACAAATTATTTTAAATAAAAGAAAGCTTGCTCTTGAGAAGCAACTAGAATTAGAAATCCTTGAAGATGCCAAAAAGAAAAAAAGTTATCAAGTCTATTAACACCATATTCCTTGCATTAATTACCAGTGCTACCGTTTCATTAAATGCTCAAGAAAACACAAGAAAGAAAATTGATGGAGTCGTAGCTGTTATTGGAGATTTTGTGGTTTTAGAAAGTGATATTGATAAAGCCTATGTTGATTTAAAGAATCAAGGAATTAATACTTCCGAAATTAAGCGTTGTGAGTTATTAGGGAACCTTATGGAAACCAAGTTATATGCACATCACGCGATTCAAGATAGTCTTCCTGTATTGGATATTCAAATTGATGCCCAAGTCAATCAGCGTATCGATTATATGAAGCAAAATTTAGGTAGTGAAGAAAAGATCTTAAAATTCTATCGTAAAGACAATATGATTGACTTTAAGGCAGAGTTAGCAGAGATTCTTAAAAACAGAGCACTATCAGATGAAATGCAAAAGAAAATTGTACAGGAAGTAGCTATCACGCCAGATGAAGTAAAACAATTCTTCAAATCTATTCCTAAAAGCGATAGACCTCAAATCGGAACTGAAATAGAAATGGCTCAAATTGTTATTGAACCTAAACCCGATGTAAAAGAAGTACAAACGGTTATAGATCGCCTAAATAGCTATAGAGATGATGTATTAAATAATGGTGCTAGCTTTGCTACCAAAGCCGTATTATACTCTCAAGACCCAGGCTCGAGAGCAAAAGGAGGTAAATATGTTATTTCTAGAAAAGATCCTTTTGCAAAAGAATTTAAAGAAGCTGCATTTCGATTACAAGTAGGAGAAGTAAGTAAGCCTTTTAAAACTGATTTTGGTTATCATATCGTTACTGTAGATAAAGTATTAGGTCAAAAACGAGAAGTACGTCATATTTTGCTTGTTCCAGAGATTACAAGTGAAGTATTAAACAAATACAAATCTGTAGCTGATTCTTTAAGAATTAATATACTAAATGAAAAAATTTCATTTGCGGATGCAGCTAAGCAGTATAGTGATGAAAAAGAAACAAGAGCCGATGGAGGTTTAGTCGTTAATCCAGTAACTGGAGATAAACGTTTTGAACTTACAAAATTAGACCCTATATTGTACGAACAAGTATCTGGTTTAGAGGAAGGAAATATCTCTAGTATTTTAGGAGAGCAAGATCGTCAAGGGAATAAATTTTTTAAGATTATCAAAGTAACTAAGAAATTACCCGAACACATCGCTGATTTTGGTAAAGACTATACTAAAATCCAAGAACTCGCTTTAAAAGAGAAGAAACTGAAAGCTATTAAGAAATGGCAGAAGGAAAAAATCGTCGATACTTATGTAAAAATTAGTAAAACATATAACAGTTGTTCTTTTCAAGGTAACTGGTTAAAAAAACAATCGTAGATGTCAGACGTTCAAGCTGTTTCGCAGCTAGTTGAAAAGCATAAAAGGCTTAAACAAGAAATAGCAAAAGTAATTATCGGTCAAGAGGCCGTAGTTGATCAAATATTATTATCGGTTTTTTCTGGAGGCCATGCGCTATTAGTAGGAGTTCCAGGATTAGCTAAAACATTAATGGTGAATACCATTTCTAAGGCACTAGGTTTAGATTTTAAAAGGATTCAGTTCACACCAGATTTAATGCCTAGTGATATTTTAGGAAGTGAAATTTTAGATGACACTAGGAAATTTAAGTTCATTAAAGGTCCCATCTTTTCTAATATTGTTTTAGCAGATGAGATCAATAGAACTCCACCTAAGACTCAAGCGGCTTTACTAGAAGCAATGCAAGAAAAATCGGTAACGGTTGCAGGTACCAATTATCAATTGTCTAAACCTTACTTTGTTTTAGCAACCCAAAATCCAATAGAGCAGGAAGGTACTTATCCTTTACCAGAAGCTCAGTTGGATCGTTTTATGTTCTCTATCAAATTAGATTATCCAACTTTTGAAGAAGAAGTGGCAGTAGTTAAAAGTACTACGGGAGATACACAAGAGACGATTCAATCATTGTTTACAGCTCAGGAAATACAAGATTTTCAATCTTTAGTACGAAGAGTTCCTGTTGTAGATAATGTTGTAGAATATGCCGTACGTTTAGTAGGGAAAACTAGACCTAATGGAGCAACTGCTCCAGATTTAGTCAAAAAATATATCGATTGGGGTGCTGGACCAAGAGCTTCACAAAACTTAATTCTTGCCGCTAAAACCCATGCTTTGCTAAATGGTAAGCATTCACCAGATATAGAAAATGTTCAAGCTGTAGCAATTGGTATTTTAAGACATCGTGTGTTAAAAAACTATAAAGCAGAGGCAGAAGGGATTACCATAGAATCTTTGATAGAAAGTTTATTTTAAAAATTGTAGTATATGAAGTTGATTTTACGAATAGGAGTATTGTTTTTAATGGTTTTAGGAACTACTCAAATCACTGCACAAGAAGCAGGAGCTACTGAACAAGCTCAGGAAGAAGTTAAAAAAGAATGTAAACCTGGTTGTAAAAAAGCATGTTGTGCTTCAAAAACGGCTAGTAGTGAAGAAGGTGTAAGTATTGATCCCCAATTAGATATTGATCCGGAAGGAAAAAAATCATGTAAAAAGGATTGTACAAAGCCTTGTTGTGCAAAAAAAGAGAAAAAGTCATGTTGTTCTAAAAAGAAGAAATGTGATAAAACTAAAAAATGCGACAAAAAAGCTGATAAAAAGAAGTGTTGTAAGGCAAAAAAGGCTTGTGAAGCCAAGAAAGAGAAAGCTTAGTTTCATATTTTTAAAATATAATGAAATCCTCAATATTCAATTATTGGGGATTTTTATTTGTTAGCTATTATAGGTTAGGATACACTTCAATCTAGGATAAAACCGTAAATTTGCACACTCCGAAAAATGAACGGCTATGAGAACGAAAACCATCAAGAAAAATAAAATCAATGTAGTGACATTAGGTTGCTCTAAGAATGTTTACGATTCAGAAGTATTGATGGGGCAATTGAAAGCCAATGGAAAAGATGTTGTTCATGAAGAGGAAGGTAATATTGCTGTCATAAATACTTGTGGTTTTATAGCTAATGCAAAAGAAGAATCTATAAATACGATTCTTGAATTTGTACAGAAAAAAGAAGACGGTCTTGTTGATAAAGTATTTGTTACAGGTTGTTTATCCGAACGATACAAACCCGATTTAGAAAAAGAAATTCCTAATGTAGATCAATATTTTGGTACGACAGAGCTACCACAATTATTAAAGGTTTTAGAAGCTGATTATAAACATGAATTAATAGGAGAGCGTCTTACTACTACTCCTAAAAACTATGCTTATTTAAAGATTGCTGAAGGCTGTGATCGACCATGTTCCTTTTGCGCTATCCCTATTATGAGAGGGAAGCATAAATCTACACCGATAGAAGATTTAGTTATCGAAGCTGAGAAGTTGGCTGCTGAAGGAGTTAAAGAGCTTGTTCTTATTGCTCAAGATCTTACCTACTATGGATTAGATTTATATAAGGAAAGAAGGCTAGCAGATCTATTGAAAGCATTAGTTAAAGTAGATGGTGTTGAATGGATTCGTTTGCATTACGCATTCCCTACAGGATTCCCTATGGAAGTATTGGAGGTTATGAAGAACGAGCCTAAAATATGTAACTATATAGATATCCCATTACAACATATTGCAGATCCTATCTTAAAATCTATGCGTAGGGGAACAACTAAAGCAAAAACTACTAAATTACTGAAAGAGTTTCGAGCTGCTGTGCCAGATATGACTATTCGTACGACATTAATCGTTGGTTATCCAGGAGAAACACAGGAAGACTTCGAAACATTAAGAGAATGGGTGCGTGAGATGCGTTTTGAAAGACTAGGATGTTTTACATATAGTCATGAAGAGAACACACATGCTTACAACCTTGAAGATGATGTGCCTGAAGATGTTAAAATGGATCGTGTAAACGAAATTATGGAAATCCAATCTCAAATATCTTGGGAGCTAAATCAAACGAAGGTAGGGAAGACCTTTAAATGTGTAATTGATCGTAAAGAAGGAGATTTCTTTATTGGGAGAACCGAATTCGATTCTCCAGATGTTGATAACGAAGTTCTTGTAGATGCTAAAAAATTCTATCTAAAAACAGGTGATTTTGTGGATATAAAGATCAACCAGGCAGAAGATTTTGATTTATACGGAGAACCAGTTTAACAGATTATTTAGAAATATTTTTAACCAAAATAGCTTTTAAAGCTTCTATTTTAATTGGTTTCGTAATAACATCTACACAACCAGCATCTAATGTTTTCTGTTGATCATCTGGTGCGGCATATGCTGTTTGTGCAATAATAGGTACGTCTTTGCGGTGATCTATAATCTTTTGAGTAGCTTCATATCCATCCATTACAGGCATTTTGATATCCATTAAGATTAAATCTATTTGCTTATTTTCTATAGCTAAATCTACTGCGATTTGACCATTCTCGGCATGTAGTATTTCTATATCATCACCTAATAATTTCAACAATAATCTTTTTAAAACGATAAAATTGATTTTTCCATCCTCGGCTATTAATACCGATTTAATATTCAAGGAAGAAGTATCTATATTAACAGCATTATTACTACAAGAATCTTCAATAAGAATAAAAGGAATAGCAACCGAAAATCTACTGCCTTCATCTATCGTAGAAGAAACATCAATGCTTCCTTTTAAAAGTTCTATGTTCTCTTTTGTAATCGCCAAGCCTAAACCAATCCCTTCATCATAGTCTTTTATTTCGTTTGAAGACTTTTGAAACCTTTCAAAAATATTTGACAATAAATCAGCTGATATTCCTTTTCCTGTATCTGATATTATAAATTCTATAGACTCATTTGTATATTCAAAATGAATCTCAATACTCCCTTTATCTGTATTCTTAACAGCATTATCAATTAACCCACTTAGTATTTTTCTTAGTTTAGGCCCATCTGTAATACCTCGAAGATCTTGTGGGCCATTAAGAAGTAGACGTACATTTTTTTGTAACGTTTTAACCTCATAAATGGCACATAATTCTTGTAAAATTTCCGATACGTTTACTTCGGAATTATGCACTTTGGCTTTCTTTGAGTCTAAACTTGAAATTTCTAATATATCATCTATAACACTAATCAATTGCTCTCCTGAATGTTTGATTACTTTTAAAAATTTCGGATGCTCTTCTTTTGCGATAACACCTCTTTCAAGCATTTCTGAAAATCCTACTACCGCATTTAGAGGAGTTCGTATTTCATGAGATATATTATGTAGAAATGTAGTTTTTAAACGAGAACTTTCTTCTGCTTTTTCTTTCGCTAATTGTAGTTCAATGGTTTTTTCTTTTACTTTGGCCTTTAATAAATTATTGACAATAGTATTTAGAATTAAAAAACCTAATAAAATGCCTAGAATCCATAACCAAAACCAATTCTCTTGATACATAGGTTTTACTAGTGTCGGTGACCAACTATTAAAAATGGCTTTTTTCTCTTTAGTAGACATATCTCTTATGGCTTTATCAAAAATATTTGATAGGACATAATGTTCTCTAAGATTAGCAATAGTAGATTGATTTAGATAAGGTATTTCTTTGTTTATAATAAATGTATTATAGCCTCTTTGATTGATAAAATAATTAGCAATAGCTTGAAATGATACTATTGCATCTAATTCTTTATTGGCTAACCTTTGATAAGCTTCTTCATCATTGCTAACATGAACTAATTCAAAATCAGGGTGATTTTTGCTTAAATATTCATCAATAGCATATGACTTAATGACTCCAACTTTTTTATTATTAAAAAATGAGAGTCTTTTTTGAGGTTTTACATTTTGAGATGTTACAATGACATGTGGTTGCGAAATTAATGGGCTTGAAAAAGTAAGGTAATCCCTACGATCATTAGTTTCCTGAATTTCGAAAATAACATCTATTTCTCCTTTCTTTGCATCTATTAAGATATCATTCCAGTTTAGGTACTTTTTTTTCTTAAAAGTATACTCTATTCTTTCTTCAATTAAATGAATAAAATCAACAAAAATACCATCAAGGTTGCCTTGCTCATTGATAAATTGATATGGTGCATAGGTAGGATTGAATGCGGCTACAAGATCGGGATGTTCATCTAACCAGATACGTTCTTCATCATCAAGTAAATTATGTTCTTTCTGACAAGAAATAATACTGATCAAAAAAAAGAAACTCAAAAATAATATTGTAAATCTTGAGTATGACATGGGGTAGTTGGTTTGTCTACAACAATATATTAATTCTTGTACGATTCGTTACAATACTATCGATATAAAACAATAATCCCCTTTAGAATACATTCTAAAGGGGATTATAAATTATAAAAACCGTTATTTAAATTCCAGTATAATTACTTGGAGTAATTTGTTTTAGCTCATTTTTAATGGCATCGGAAACTTCTAGAGTGTCTATAAACTCTGCTATTGATTGTGCATCAATTTTAGAATTCGTTCTTGTTAAGCCTTTTAACGCTTCATAAGGATTTGGATAAGCCTCACGTCTCAATATAGTTTGAATCGCCTCTGCCGCTACAGCCCAATTATTTTCTAAATCTTGCGCTAATTTATCTTCGTTTAATAATAACTTATTCAATCCTTTCAGACTTGATTGAAAGGCTATTAAAGTATGTCCGATAGGCACTCCAACATTTCTTAAAACAGTACTATCCGTTAAGTCTCTTTGTAATCTACTTACAGGTAGTTTTCCTGATAAATGTTCAAACAAAGCATTCGCAATACCAATATTACCCTCGCTATTCTCAAAATCGATAGGATTTACTTTATGTGGCATAGCCGAAGAACCAACCTCTCCTTTTTTAATTTTTTGTTTGAAATAATCCATGGCTACATATGTCCAAATGTCTCTATCCAAGTCAAGAACAATAGTATTAATGCGTTTTAAAGCATCAAATAAAGCAGCCATATGGTCGTAATGCTCAATTTGCGTAGTAGGGAAGGAGTGGTGTAACCCTAACTTGTTTTCTACGAAATCGGTACCAAAAGCTTTCCAATCTATCGTAGGGTATGCAACATGATGTGCATTATAATTTCCTGTAGCTCCACCAAATTTAGCAGCATGAGGAATATTCTTAATTAAATTGAATTGTTGGTTTAAGCGCTCTACAAACACATAAAGTTCTTTTCCTAAGCGTGTTGGAGAAGCGGGTTGCCCATGAGTACGAGCCAATAGAGGGATATCTTTCCACTCAACAGATAACTCATTGATCTTAGCTACTAATTCTTTATAAAGAGGATTGTATACATCTTCTAAAGCTTCCTTAATACTTAACGGAATTGCAGTATTATTAACATCCTGAGACGTTAAACCAAAGTGTATAAATTCTTTAAATGCAGATAAAGAAAGTTTGTCAAACTCTTCTTTAATGAAATACTCTACAGCTTTAACATCGTGGTTGGTTACACTTTCTATTTCTTTAATACGTAATGCATCTTCGCTACTGAAGTTTCCATAAATAGCTCTTAATTTAGGAAATAGGGTATGATCTACATTAGCTAATTGAGGAAGAGGAACTTCACATAATGCAATAAAATATTCTATTTCTACTCGAACACGATATTTAATAAGTGCTTCTTCGCTAAAATAAGCACTTAAAGCTTTCGTTTTCGAAGCATAACGACCATCAATAGGTGTAACCGCTTGTAAAGCTGCTATATTTGACATAAACCTGCGTTTAAATTAAAGGCGCAAATTTACGGATTTTGTATGATCTTTTAAGTGTAATATTCAACTATACGTTATAAGTTTTAATTTACCTTTCGGGTAGGGTTTCAAATTCGGTTCTTTTGTTTTTAAACCATGCTTGAAGCGCATCTGGATTTTGCATAAGAATACGCATATCTTCCATTGCTTTTAGGTGATCTTTATCTAACTTTTCCAGCATTTCTGTTGCGTGTTTCTTACTCATTTCAGCTATTTCCTCGAAGGTTTCCGCTGAAAACTCTAGATCACAAGCACCGCCTAATTGTCTGCAAGTCATTGTTTTCATATCAAATCCTTTTCATTTTATATGTCTAAGATAAAGTATTTTACAGGGACAAAACAACTAAGTTGTTTTCTATTTTTAGTGAATTAAAGCCATAAAATGAGTGAATGTACTGAAAACACTGGTCAGTGTAAAAAAACACATGTGTAGGGTCATTCTTATACCACCAAGTAGAAAAATCGATATTTGATCTATAGATATTGGTTTGTAATATTAGTTTGCCTTGGGGTAATAATAGAGATTTTAATAATTTAAAGTCTTTAGCAGGATTATTAAAATGTTCTATTACTTCACAGGAAGTAATGTAATGGTATTTTTGTGATAATACCTCGGGAGTATCTTTATAAAAAGGATCATACCCTATAGCACTGTATTTTTTTTGCCTCAGGAGCTTCGCTACAATTTCGGACCTACCACAACCAAAATCTAATCCTTTATGTTCTGGCATAAAATTATTTAGTACTGCCAAAACACAAGGGCTAACAAAATTTTGATAGCCCTGTTGTGTAATATCATCACTATGATTATCGTAGCGTTTTTTTTCTTCAATAGGATTTAAAAAAGCGGCTGCTCCAACAAAAAATCCTGTACAATTAGTACAACGATAATAATCTCGATTTCTACTATGATGTATTTTAGTCCCTTTTCCGTTACATAGTGGACATAAGGCACTCAAAATTAGATGCTTTTAATTCTTTGCCACTTTTTCTTCCAAATAGCCAATTCTTCTTGATGCTTGTCAATACGCTTGTAAACATCAGCTACAAGTGGATTGCTTTTGTCAGCATGCTTAAAGAACTGTAAATTATTCTCTAACTGAATGATATCTCCTTTAAGATCATCCATTTTTTTCTTCACAAAATTCTTTTCGCTTTGAATCAATCGATCATCATCTTGATCTTTCAATTCGGCTAATTTTGTATCAAACTTTATCAATTCAGATTCTTCTTTATTTAGATTCAATTTGGAAAATAAACTATCTAATACCTTACTGAAATCGTCTTCGATTTTACGCATTTTATAAGGAACAGAACCTAAATTCTTCCACTCAGAAATTTTAGTAGTAATTGTTTCTAAATCTTCTAAAGCCTCATTTTTTAAGTTCTCGATAAACGAAACTTTCTTATTGTAGTTTTCTAACTGCTCTTTATTCGCTTCATCTTTTTTATTGTGAATACGATCAAAGTAATAGTTACAGGCATCTTTAAATTGCTTCCAGATTTTATCACTTTCCTTACGAGGTACATGACCTATTCTTTTCCAATCATTTTGAATTTTCTTCATTAAAGGTGTAGTAACTTCAAAATCGTCACTTCCTTTATTTGCCTCCGCAATTTCAATTAGTTCCTTCTTCTTTTTAAGGTTATCTAATTGTTCTCCCTTCATTCCTTTATAGAACTCGTTTTTACCTCTATTAAACTGACGTTCGGCAGCACGAAACTCATCCCAAATGGTGTTCTTAAATTCATTAGGTACACGTCCTACAGACTTAAAAGTATCGTGTAAGGCTTCTACTTCTTTAATTGCCTTTTGCCAATCATTATGCCCTGTTTTTTTGCGATCTGCAATAACAAGAATTTCAGCAATAATTTCACGGCGACGCGTAAGGTTTATTTCTTGTTTTGCATCTTGCTCTGCAAAATATTCTTGACGCTTATCATGAATAGTTTTCGTTAATTCACTAAACTTATCCCAAATAAGGTCTTTATATTCTTTGGCTACAGGCCCAATTTCTTCTTTCCAAATTTTATGTAATACCTGTAATTCTCTAAACGCACGTGTCGGACTAACCTCTTGAGTTAATTCTTTAGCACGCTCGATAATTTTAACTTTTTGCTCTAAATTAATTTTAAAGTCTTTATCACGGAACTCTCTATCTAGATGTACGATTTCATAGAACTTATCTACATGATGATAAAAGGTATTCCAAGTGATATTGTTTTTATCTTTTGGAATGGCTCCAGCTTGGTGCCAGTTTTCCTTAATTTCTTTAAAAACATTGAATTTTTGATTTACGGTCTTTTCAGTATCAGCAATCAATATTTTTAAATCTTCAATAAGCTGTTGACGTGTCTTTAAATTATTTTCAAGATTCGTCTGTATATTTTTATAATACTGGTTACGCTTATCTTTATAATCAAAGTACACTTCGTTAAACTCTCTTTTCAATGGAGTAGTGTAGTGGAAGTCTATTTCATTTCCTCCACCAGTTATAAATTCCTCCTTACTAGCAGCAGCAGCTTCGTCGAAATTTTTATTGAATTGAGTACGAATAGCTTCTACTTGATCTTTAATCAATTGTACCGGATAACTTGCTATAAGTTTCTTTAAACCATTCAATAACTCTTCTTGCGAAAGAGTAGTGTAATCCTCTTCAGGAATTTCAACAACGACCTTCTCTACAGGCTTATTTTCTTCTAATACCGGTGGAGATGTTGGTTCTTGAGGAACAGCGCTTTGCTCAGGAGTTTCAATGTTTTCTGCTTCATTACTTGGAGCATCTGTAGCTTCAACATTTTGCTGTACTGGATCTAATGCCTTTTCAGCTTCGCTGTTGTTATTGTTTTCAGAATTTGTGATTTCCATGACTGATTTCAATAATTGAGTTCAATTTAGTGGGTTCAATATACAAAAAATGCTAAGGGTTGTGCCTTAACTATTCCAAATTTCCCATGCTTTTTCTGCTTGAAGAATTAACATGCGATATCCATTAATAGCTTTAGCCCCTTTATCGAGTCCTTTTTGCATAAACGTGGTGACCTCTGGATTGTATATCAAATCGAACATGATATGCTGATTTGTAATATGTTCATAGGGTAAATTAGGACACTGTTCGGTATTAGGAAAAGTCCCAACAGGTGAACAATTGACTATTAAATGATATTCCTTAATAATAGTATCATTTAAGTCTTCATAGGTATATTGTCCACTTTTAGGAGAGCGAGAAACGTATTTCCATTCGATTCCTAAATCCTTTAATGCCTTTACTACAGCTTTAGAAGCACCTCCTGTACCTAACACTAATGCTTTTTTAGGCAATTCTTTGATACTTTCTAGTAGTGAATTTTTAAACCCATAATAATCGCTATTATGACCGGAAAGTGTTCCATCTTCCTCAAATTTGATCACATTTACTGCGCCGATTTCCTCAACTTCTGCGGATAAATCATCTAGAAAAGGGAAAACATCTTGTTTATAAGGAATGGTAACATTTAACCCACTTAAAGTCTTCTCTTTTAATAAGTCCTTTAATTCTAAAATTTCTTGTAAATCGAACGTATAATATTGGGCATTCACGCCTTCATTTTGAAATCTTTCATTGAAATATTTTTCAGAAAATGAGTAACTAATATTTCTTCCTAATAGACCGTATTCTTTTTTCATTATTCATGCATATTGAATGTGCAAGATAACAGTTGCTATTGGAAAATATAATTAGAATACCCGTTATCAGTAATATTTTAATTTGATCTGGTATGCTTCTTTTGATAAAGAGTCGAATCCAACTGATTTCTTTTTTTAAGAGATCTTAAAGTAAACTCCCTCAGGGCAAGCCCACGAGGGAGTTATATGAAATAAAATTTTAATTTCAAGGCAAGCCTTGGGCATTATACCCTTTGGCGGTGCCAATAAATGAAGTATTGCCTATTTATTTAGTAATAACGGGTATTCAAAATAGCTATTCACTTTTTTGAAAGAACCTTAAAATAATAATTCCTATTCTAGGGAATATAAAAGTTATACTTCCCAAAAGGGTCGTTAAAAATGAGACTTTGAGCCCTTTAGAAAATGACGCTGATGGGATATTATTTATAGATTCTATGGTATCAAAAGCTGTAATTAGACCGATGATTGAACCTAAGAACCCTATAACGAGTCCCAGAAGACTAATATCTGAAGTGATCTTCAACATTTTCATGGAAACTTTGGGCTCTTTCTTAATATTAATAAAACCTAGAGTTAAAAAAAGAAATGAAAGTAATAAACAAACTGTTATAAGAATCATAAAAAACATTCCTCCTTCAGAATATCGTTGGGATAATTCCATTAAAAAACCTCTCTGCTGTAATATCATAAATGAATTCATAAGACCTTTAAATTTATTGTTTTTTTGTAAATACTATTGGGGTATCTCCTTTAGTTGGATCTGTAAAATGTAACACCGTCTTATCTGTGTTAAATTTTATAGTAACACCTTCAGCTTCTAATGAAAATTCATCCTGCTTAACAGCTTTAAGCTTGTACAGTTGCTGCAAATTAGGACCTCCTTTTAATATTTTCCCATCAGCAACAAACATAAGGTCAAAAGGCAATTTCTCATTTTCATAAACTCCCTCGTAAGCTTTAATCTGGTGTGAACTTAATTCTATATTCTCAAAACTGGGGATTATTAATGATTTCCCATTAAGAAAGTCATATGTATTGAAAAGAACCTGCATTAGATTATAATTCAACCCATTCGTAGTTATAGCTAATGCCATTTCCTTTTTAGGAACATAAATAGTAAAGGCCTTAAAGCCATCAATACTACCATTATGTCCAAATATAGCTTCCCCATTTCTTGTTATTTGATGAATACCACTTCCAATATCATTTTTACTATATGTCATCTTCTTAAAGCTTGTTTTACTTATCAATTGATGATTAAAAAGAGCATTCATAAAAATCACTAAATCTGAAGGGGTTGAAACTATAGAACCTGCACCACCAGGATTACTCATATCTGTTTCTGTTGCCTGCTTTAAAGTTTCATTCTCATAATAATAGGATTGACACTCATTATTATGAATATTAATCTCATTACCATAATAGGTGTTATCTAATTTCAATGGATCAACAATTCGATCTTTTAATAGCTTTTTGTATGTTTTTTTTTCTATAGTTTCAAGTATATACCCTAACAATATGAAATTGGTATTACTATAAGCTGTGTTTTGTCCAGCTTGAAAATCAATTTTATGCTTCTTTATTCTAGAAAGCATTTGATTATGGGTTGTAGGTTTTAACATCCAATTACTAAAATCAGGATCTCTTGTAATATTATATAAACCACTACTGTGATTAAGTAAATTAGCTATTGAGATATTAGCAGCATTTGGAATTTCGGGGTAGTATTTAGATAATTTATCTTCTAGATTGAGTTTGTTTTCATCAATCAGTTGAAAAATCATAACGGCTGTAAATATTTTAGTTATAGAACCTATTCTATATTTTGAATTCTCATTTGACATTTTTGAGTCACTACCTGAAAAATATTGATACCCAATAGAATTATTGTAAATAGTTTTACCACTTTCAGTGACAACTATACTTCCCATCATTTTATGTTTAGAAAAAAGCAAGTCAAACAGGGTATCTAGCTGTTTTGTTTTTTCATTTTGAGAAAAACAGAAACTGCTCAATAGTAGAAAAAAAAGGAATACTGGTTTCATGATAAATGTTATTTAATTTAATATGAAACAAACCTAGTCTTCCTTTAAAATGCTTAAATTAAAATGCGATGAATCACTTATTTAGTGATTGTTATAACCAAATGCTAAAACCCTTTCTAAAACGGTTATTCGTCTATAAAACAATTAGCTAAGACAAAAAAACACTACTATTGTAGATAGTCTATTTTTAATGCTTCAAAAAATCATTTTAGAAAAATTTCTACAATTGATATTGCACTCTGTTTTTTGGAGCGCAGTACTGTTCTTTTATACCTATTATTATGGTTTTGAAAGTAATGATTTTGATTATGTACTAGCATTCTCATTATTTTTAATGCCCATTACCATTGCTACTACGTATGTTTTTATCTATAAAATAATACCATGCTATTTAATTACTAGGCGATATTTTTCATTTGGTTTATACAGTTTATACACTATTATCATTTCTACATATTGTATTATTATTTCTGTGTTTTTTGGATTGACATACTTATCAAGTTTTCAGTTTTCGAACATGGCTCCAATAAGTAGAAGTCTACTTTTCGTTTGGATAAGTGTGTATTTAATTGTGGGAATAGTAAGTGCTTTCAAAGTTTTAAAAATCAATTTAGAACAAAATAAAGAAGCTAGAAAACTAGAAACTAAAATCATAGAGACTCAATTGAAATTAAAGGAGCAAGAACTCAACTATTTGAAAATGCAAATTCACCCACATTTCTTATTCAATACACTGAATACTTTATATGGTTTTGCATTAAAAAAGGCAGATGAAACCCCCGAAATGATATTAAAACTCTCCAATTTATTAGATTATTTGCTCTATAAAATAGATATGCCCTTTGTAGATTTAATAGATGAGATTAAACATATCGAAGATTATATCGCATTAGAAAAAATGCGTTTTAATGATACATTAGATGTAGAATTCAATATCAGCAATATATCTAGAGGTATTAAAATAGCTCCGATGCTCTTAATCCCTTTTGTAGAGAATAGTTTCAAGCACGGAACCATAAGATCAGGGAAATTAAGTATTAACATCCATCTAAAAAGTATAGAACAAAGGATTCTGTTTTATATAGAAAATAGTCATCAAAAAAAAGAAGAAATATCTAGTGGTATTGGATTAGAAAATATAAAGAAACGCTTAGATTTATTATATAAGAATAACCATACATTAGATATTAAGAATAGTGACAATACCTATGCTGTAACTGTAGAATTAAACCAAAACTTTTAATTGCTAAAAGAAACAAACATATCCTGTATTATTGTTGACGATGAATCCATTGCTAGAGACATTATCGCAATGCATTTATCTAAGATTCCTAGTATAACGATTGTTGCAAATTGTAGTACAGCCATTGAAGCACTTCACTGTATAAGAAATCAACATATTGATCTGATATTCTTAGATATTAACATGCCCGAAATATCTGGAATTTCATTTGCAAAATCAATTGATAAAAGCATTAAAATCATTTTCACAACTGCTTATAGAAATTATGCAGTTGAAGGCTTCGAATTACAAGCTGTTGATTATTTACTAAAGCCTATTTCTTTTGATCGTTTATTGAAATCGGTCAATAATTATTTTAATAGCTACTTAAATGTTGATCGTACTAAAATAAAAGCAACTGAAATAAATGATTTTAT
The DNA here is from genome assembly GCA_947499005.1 of uncultured Aquimarina sp. Lineage (GTDB taxonomy): Bacteria > Bacteroidota > Bacteroidia > Flavobacteriales > Flavobacteriaceae > Aquimarina. The sequence goes on along the minus strand of CANMML010000004.1, from coordinate 169,232 downwards.
GTTTGTCAGAGCAGATCGACGAATGATTAAAATTGATTTTAACACTATAATTTACATCGAAAGTTATAGTGATTATTTAAAAATTCATTTGATGGATAAGACTATTGTAACAAGGGAAACAATTAGTGCTATTGAAGGAAAACTACCAAAAAGTAATTTTTTAAGAATACACCGTTCATTTATTATTTCCATAAGTAACATTTCTTCATTTACAAACGAAGAAGTAATTATTAATGATAAAGCCTTAACTATAAGCAGGAGCTATAAAAAGGAAGTCTTATCCCTTTTAGAAAAGTATTAGATTATTATCTTTTTAAATTTATAGAATATACTATTATACCATAAACGATAGTCATTCCGAAATCCTTATATTTGCCCAAATTTTACAGACATAAATACTTATAAATAATGGCAAATTATTTTAACACCTTAACATTAGGGGAGCAATTAACACAATTAGGGAAGTGTCGCTTTATGGATTCTTCGGAATTTGCTGACGGTGTAAACGCACTTTTAGGTAAAAAGATTGTAATTGTTGGTTGTGGAGCACAAGGTTTAAACCAAGGTTTAAACATGAAAGATTCTGGTTTAGATATCTCTTACGCTTTACGTGATGCTGCAATTTCTGAAAAGCGTCAGTCTTTCTTAAATGCATCTGAAAACGGATTTATAGTAGGAACATACCAAGAGTTAATCCCTACTGCTGATGTGGTTATTAACTTAACTCCAGATAAGCAACACACTAGTGTTGTAAAGGCTGTTATGCCATTAATGAAAAAAGGAGCTACATTAACTTATTCTCATGGTTTTAACATCGTAGAAGAAGGAATGCAAGTACGTGAAGACTTAACAGTAATCATGGTTGCACCTAAGTCTCCAGGTTCTGAAGTACGTGAAGAGTACAAAAGAGGATTTGGAGTACCAACGTTAATCGCAGTACACGAAGAAAATGATCCAGAAGGTAGAGGATGGGCTGAAGCAAAAGCTTATGCTGTAGGTACTGGTGGAGATAGAGCAGGAGTATTAGCTTCTTCTTTTATCGCAGAGGTTAAGTCTGACCTTATGGGTGAGCAAACTATCCTTTGTGGTTTATTACAAACAGGATCTATCTTATGTTTCGATAAGATGGTTGAAGAAGGAATTGATGCTGGTTATGCTTCTAAATTAATCCAATACGGATGGGAAACTATTACTGAAGGATTAAAATATGGTGGTATCACTAACATGATGGATCGTTTAAGTAATGTTGCTAAAATCAAAGCTTACGAAGTATCGGAAGAATTGAAAGACATTATGCGTCCATTATTCAATAAGCACATGGATGATATCATTACTGGAGAATTCTCTAAAACAATGATGGAAGACTGGGCTAATGATGATAAAAACTTATTAGGTTGGAGAGCTGCTACTGCCGAGACTAACTTCGAGAAAACTCCTGCAGGAGATGTTGAAATTAGCGAGCAAGAGTACTATGACAACGGTGTATTAATGGTAGCTATGGTTCGTGCTGGTGTTGAGTTAGCTTACGAAGCTATGACACAAGTAGGTATTATCGAAGAGTCTGCTTACTACGAGTCTTTACACGAAACTCCATTAATCGCAAATACTATCGCACGTAAGAAATTATACGAAATGAACCGTGTAATCTCTGATACTGCTGAGTATGGATGTTACTTATTCGACCATGCTTGTAAGCCTTTATTAAAAGACTTTATGTCTAAAGTATCTACGGATATTATTGGTAAGCCTTACGCTAAAGACAATGGTGCTGGAGTTAGCAATGCGAAATTAATCGAAATTAATGACGAGATTCGTAACCACTCTATCGAAATTATCGGTGAAGAATTACGTGAAGCAATGACTGCAATGAAGCCTATCGTATAATTAGATAGTCTTTTTTAAATATTGAAAACTCCGATGATCTTAATTGATTGTCGGAGTTTTTGTTTTTAAAAGACCTATTAAACAGCCGGAATAAATATAGTTTTCGTCAAAATGACAATATTATTCCTATTTTGTCGCCCCAATTGAAGTCTCTAAAGATTTAGCTTTAGTCAACAATACAACTGAGACCTTTAAAAAACAAAGGAAATCCCAGAATCAGAAATCGAAAAAAATAAATGAAGCTAGTAAAATACATACTGCGAACGATAATAGGCATTGGTATCATTATAGCGATCCTAGTTTTTATAGTCGTATTGTTCGTTAACCTAAGCCCCGAATTCGGAGGAGAAGTCACAGAAACAGAACAAGAGATCTATGCTAAATCTATAAATCATAAAGATGGAATTTTTGTAAATACACAACCTGTTCGTACATCGATGAGTTTCGAAGACATTAGAAAAAGTCTTACAGGTTATTTCACACCACAACCGAAAACATTTCCATCCAAAAATATTGAATCTGAGAAGATAGACTCTTTAGCCATTGCAAATTACAAAGGAAAGACTCGACTGATATGGTTTGGACATTCTACCTTTTTAGTACAAATAGATAAAAAACTCATTTTAATAGACCCTATGCTTGGAGAAGTTGCTGCACCACACCCGATGTTAGGAAGCAAGCGTTTTAGCGAGGAATTGCCTATTGAAATTGAAAAAATGCCAGAAATAGATGCTGTACTTATTTCTCATGATCATTATGATCACTTAGATTATGGTTCTATTAAAAAGTTAAAGGATAAAGTAAAGCTATTTTATACTCCATTAGGAGTAGGCGTACACCTACAAAAATGGGGAGTTCCAAAAGAACGTATCATAGAATTAGACTGGTGGCAAGAAGCAACTTTAGGTAGCTTACAATTCAAATGTGCACCAGCACGTCATTTTTCAGGTAGAGGACTTACTGATCGAGCAAAAACATTGTGGTCTTCTTGGGTGATACAGTCCGACACAGAGAATATATTCTTTAGCGGAGATAGTGGTTATGGGGAACATTTTAAAGAAATAGGAGAGAAGTATGGACCTTTCGATTTTGCTATGGTAGAATGTGGGCAATACAACGAAATGTGGCCCGATATACATATGTTTCCAGAAGAAACCGCACAAGCAGGTATAGATATTAAAGCAAACAAAATAATGCCTATTCATTGGGGAGCTTTTAAATTATCCATGCATGCATGGACAGACCCTATAGAACGAGTAACCAAAAAGGCTCAAGAACTAGGGGTTACGGTAGTCACTCCAGAAATTGGAACTTTCATTTATATAGATCAAAACAATACTACTGTTAACAAATGGTGGCAACAGTACTAGATGCTACCAACCATCTAAAACACACTGTAAGGTATGAGGAGTTGTCTCTGATAATGGAATCTCTTCTAGTTGATCTCCTAAAAAGTTTCCACTAGCTATCCCTTTAACATCATTGAAACGATAAGACCAACAAAACCTTAAATTTGGATGTTCCTCTGAAAATGTCACTAGGTTATCTTTTAAGATTACATTTTCAAATTCACTAAAGGATACAAAATACCCTAAGAATTTATTGTTACGAACATCCGCATCTGCACTTTTATACATATACATCCCACAACTGTTACAAACATTGTCATGTACATAAGTAGCTCTATTATGTCCTTTATCTCCACCACTTGAATATTGAATATAGCCTAATCTTCCATTGACAGACCCTGAAATCATAGTAATGGTATTTCTGGCAATAATATTATGAGTTCTATGCCAGCTGACAATAGGCCCATCGACATAAACATTTCCGTCTCCTTGTTCCATTACATTATCAAGAATGTATACATCTTTACCACTAGTATTTACAATATCACCACCTTTATTATGATGAAAATAATTATTCTGAATTAAGATATCCTCATCTAAACGACCAGCGCCTTCAATGTCAATACCAAATTGTGGAGATGTTCCATTAATATGATGTATTTCATTGTTTTTTATTTCAATACGAGTCCCTCCAACTATTGAAATACCTTGTCGTCTATTATTGTAAATCGTGTTATTTGAGAAAGTAACATCCTGTGCATCCAACACCAAAGAACCATCACCCGTCACATTTTGAATGATCATATTATCGACTAACACCTGGTTACTTTTGTTCCAAACACAGATTCCATGCCCTTCATCATGAGCTGTTTTACCATCACTAGCACGTGGCGTGAAAATATGTGTATCACGATCTCCTTTAATGGTTCCATCTCTAATGATGATATTATCACCATTTAAGCTAATGACACAATAATTCCATTTGTCATTAGTATCGATTGATAAAACAGCCCCATCGTTGAATACAAATTCGGTATCATCATGCAGCTCGATACCACCTTGGTATATTTCATTTACATCTTCACCTACTAAATATTGACCTTCAGGCAGAATTACTTTCGTATATCCTTTATCATGTGCCCAATCGATAGCAGCCTGTAGATTTGCTGTTGTTTTGATGGCATTGGTATTATTAGTAGGAATGTCCCACTGATTGAGATCAATAATGTATTCTTTATTACTAGTAAAAGCGGGGAGGAGTACATCGAATGTTTTCTTAGGCAATCCATCTGCATCTAAATTTTCTTTAGCTGCAACTCTTGGGCTAGTATTATCCTCAGCTACACCTTCATCATCTTTACATGATAGAGTAGAAATGAATATGGATAGTATGCTTAATTTATATACGAAGTGGTTCATAGAATTAGGACTATATATTATGTTGATTATAAACTAATATACTACTCTAAATAGTATGTGTATAGTGTTAATTCTTGTTTATCGATATCTAACACATAATGATGCTGTATCTAATTTATGTTTATGGCAAACCAGGGTAATTTCATTTAAAGTTAAAACTACTTTTATTAAAGAAATTTCTTTGAAGTTTCGTCATGCTGAATTTATTTCAGCATCCCATAATAAGAAAAAGCTAGTGAGATGCTGAAATAAATTCAGCATGACGCCCCAAAAAGATATGATTTCTTCTAGAAAAAAGTTAAATGAAATTGCCCTATATGATAAATAGACCTTATACAAATAAAAAAACTATAGGGTATTTACAAGTTCATCTGTTTTAGGGTTGAAAAAAATCATATAGAACTTAAAATAGAATTATGAAAAAAATTGGATGGACTATTCTAATAGGGGTATTGACCGTTATATCACTAAATGCACAGGAAACAATAAATGACTCTGAGAAAAGGCAGATCGAATTTACACCTAGAAATATAGTTAAATTGCATCCTATAGCAGCATTAGTAGGAGCTATAGGTATCGGTTATGAGCGAGTTATTCAACCTAAAAAATCATTAACCTTTAGACTTTTCCAACAATTTAATGAGCCTAATTTTGATAATAATAAATATGAAAGGAATTATAATATGCTTTTTGAAACAGGGTTAAGACGCTATCTATCAAAACGAAAAAATGCTCCGGAAGGTTGGTCTGTAAGTGGTGGTTTGATGACGGAGTATAATTACAATAGATTAGAAAAAAACAGTACTAGTGATGAAGATATTGAACGTCTTTGGGTTGGCGTTTTTGCTAGGACAGGATATCAATGGGTATTTAAAAAAGCCCTAAAAGGTATAACAACAGAAGTAAATGGTGGTTTAGGATATAGAACGACTACAGGTATATTTGATGAAAAGTCATCACATGGTTTAGATGTAAACTTACATTTTACCATAGGGTATTCGTGGTAGGACTTAACTATTGGGTATAATTGGTATTTAAAACCCAGATTTCAAATTTTAGAAGAAATAAATCGGGTTAAACCAAATGAGAGATCACCCAGCTATTAAATTGACTTAATTTTAAAATATGTCAGAGAAAGTAATTAGTGTTTGCGAAGAAAAAGTATACGATCAATTATATCGTGATCACGCAGAAAAAATATGCTACTATCTCTATTACAAGTATGGAGATATGGAAAAAGCCCAAGACATTGTACAAGATAGTTTTGCCAAATTGTGGGTGAATTGTTCGAAGATACTTTTTAAAGCTGCTAAAAGTTTTCTTTATAAAATAGCCAATAATGCTTCTATAAATGCTCTAGTACATCAAAAAACAGTATTGAAATACCAACAAACGAAACAGAAAACATATACGAATGAATCTCCTGAGTTTCAAATGGAGCAAAATGAGTTCATGCAGCTGTTAAACAAAGCTATTTCTGATCTAAAGGAAGGACAACGGGAAGTTTTTCTGTTAAACCGAATTGAAAAGAAAACCTATAAAGAGATTGCAGAACTACTGGGGATTTCTGTAAAAACAGTTGAAAGACGAATGCATTTGGCATTAATTTTTTTAAAGAAAAGAGTAAACTATCTCGAGGCAAACCCGGGAGGTATTTAAACAATATTTTTATTTAAAGGCAAGCTTTGGGTCATTTTGCCCTTTGACGTTGCCAATAAAACCATCTAATATATAGGACTATGCGTATTTTAGAGCAACAATATCAAAATGAATTTTTGATGAAATGGATATATGGGGAACTTACTCCCAAAGAGCTTCATGAATTTGTGACTTCTGCATCCTATAAAAAGTTAGTCTATTCACAATCACCTAAAAGAGAGTCAAAAAAAGATAGCTTATGAAAAAGGATATAAATGAAGATGGTTTTTTAGGAAAATGGCTATCTGGAACGCTTTCTAGTGAAGATCAAAAGGCCTTTGAGTCTTCAGAGGATTATTTGGCCTATAAGGATATCTTAAATGGAGTAGAACGATTAAATAGACCTGCTTTTGATGTTGAAAAAGGATTGAAAGCTCAAAAAATCTATAATGTTTCTTATCAAGAAAAAAAGAAAGCTAAAGTCATTCGACTTCGCACATGGATGTATAGTACTGCAGCCATCTTTTTAGTATGTATTGGGTTAAAAATGTTGTTATTTAAAGATATAACCATACAGACTGAAATAGCAGAAACACAAGTGATAACATTACCTGACAACTCTATTGTCTCCCTAAATGCGGGTTCTTCTTTAAGGTATCATAAAAACTCTTTTATGAAAAATCGAGTATTACATTTAAAAGGAGAAGCTTTTTTTGATGTGAGCAAAGGATCATCATTTACAGTAACTACTGAAAATGGTGAGATTACGGTTTTAGGTACCGAGTTTAATGTGTATTCTAGAGATCAAATATTACAAGTACAGTGTTTTGAAGGTAGGGTAAAAGTGAACAAAGAAGCTAATGAAGTGATTCTTACTCAAGGGAAAGGTGTAAAATCGATCAATAAACAAGACTTCTCTATATTTGATTTCTCAAATTCGCAACCAGATTGGTTATCCGGAAAAAGTAGTTTTATAGAAGTGCCGCTGGAACAGCTCATAAAAGAATTGGAAAGGCAATACGACGTTAAAATTCAGACTGGAAATGTAGATGTGAATAGGATATTTACAGGTTTCTTTAAACATAATGACCTAAAAATCGCACTTAGAACTAGTTTTGACCCTATGAATATCAATTATACATTTGAAAATGAAAAAAGTATAGTGCTTAGCAATAAATGATTCGTTTTCAAATAATTACTTTATCACTCTGGTTGTGGGCAATAACCAGTTATTCACAAGAACAGCAGCATCGTATTGATGTGGTTAAAAATATGCCCGTACATGAGATGCTTAAAGCGTTTGAAAATCAATACCAACTTGATTTTTCTTATGACGTGGAAGCCATAAATAATCTAATCCTAAATATTGACGAAGGTTCTATTTCTATTGATTCATTAGCGCAAATTCTTAAAAAACAAACGCTATTCATATTACAAAAGATTGATGATCGTAGTTACATTTTAGTAGAAAACAATCAACCCATTGATATCTGTGGCTTTGTCATTGATTCTGAAACTAATTTTGAACTAATTCAGGCAACTATTATAAAAAACAACAAAGGAATAAAACTTACAGATCAACGAGGTTACTTTTCACTACGCTTAAATGCAAAAGATTCTATTTCGGTATCTTATCTAGGATATCATACGAAAACAATGAAAGCCTCCGATTTTTCAACATCAAAATGTGATACGATTCGATTAGCATCAGAAGTACAATATTTAGATCAAGTTGTTATCAAAGAATACCTTACTACAGGTATCCAAAAAAATAAAGACGCCGCCATCGATGTATCTATAAAAAAACTTAGAATTCTCCCAGGTCTTATAGAACCCGATGTGTTGCAAAGTTTACAATTATTACCAGGAATCAATAGCCCAACAGAAGATCCTGCTGGATTGCATATTAGAGGGGGAACTCCAGATCAAAATTTGGTCTTATGGGATGGGATTAAAATGTATCATAACGGCCATTTCTTCAATCAAATATCAACTTTTAATCCTTATATCGTTAAAGACGTAAAAGTCTATCGAGGAGGAACCAGTGTGCGTTATGGAGATCGTGTTTCTGGAGCCATTATCATAGAATCTGATGATGACTTAACCGAAGAATTAAAAGTAGGAGGAGGGCTTAATTTTACCCACGCCGATGTGTTTGCAAAAGTACCCTTATCGAAAAAGGTCGGAATCATGGGAGCTTTTCGAAGGTCTACTACGGATATCTATCAAAATATAGGTTATAATAATTTAGTTCGGAAAGTATTTCAGAATACGAGAGCCGATATTTCAGAAGATGCAGATGAAGAAGCTTCTAGAGAAGATGATTTTTCTTTTTCCGATTCAAATTTTAAAGTTGTTTGGAATCCCAATGCAGCTAATCGTGTGAAATTTAGTGCCATTTTTGCTGAAAATAAATTGAATAATGTTGCTCCGCTTCAAGAACTAGACGCAACGAATTCCTTTACTACTGAAGACAGGTATAAACTTAGAAATTTGGGAGCTAGTCTCAATTGGGAAAGGGAATACCGTAATAAGATCGTACAAAAGGCTAATGGTTATTTTTCTTCTTACGGAACAAAATATAGGCTTACAAGAACATTAATTAGTCCAGATCAAAATCTCAACTATAATTACACTCAAAATAATGATGTCATAGATATAGGAATAACCTATTCTTTAGATATTCCCATTGCTAAAAAACAATCATTAGGCCTAGGTTATCAATACACCTATAATGAAACAGGCTACGATAACAGGGAAGCGCTTACAGGAGATTTTGAAGAGTTTTTCAATAATAACACCGTAGGACACAATAATAACCACACGGTATATTCTGAATATACTTATAACGGAAAAAAAACAAATGCCAGTTTGGGAGTCAGGGGATCTTATTTAAGTCGAAGTAATCAATTCTTCTTAGAACCCAGACTGTTTTCTTCTATGGAAGTTTTTAAGAATTTTAGAATCACCGCTTCCGCAGAATTAAAGAACCAACAGATTAGTAATTACAGTGATTTTGGAAGTGTTAGTCCATCCATAGGAGGGCTTCCTATCGCTGATAATGTATGGGTACTTTCGGGAGATACTACCCGTGATGAAGCTGTGTTTTCAATTCCTATTATAAAAAGCAGGCAATTTACATTAGGGGCTTTATATACCTACAAAGGCTGGAATTTTGACTTAGAAGGCTATTATAAACACCTCACTAATATCGCTTCGAGTAATAATGCTATTTTAGAGTTTGTGTCTATAAGTCAGGGCAATAATGATATAGAAATAGGTGAAGAGAGCAGAGTAGGAGTCGACCTTCTTCTAAAAAAAAGAATCCGTAATTATCGCTTTTGGTTAGGCTATTCATTAAGTAAAACGCTAGTTACTTTCCCCGAACTACAACAAAAATCTTTTGCGGGTAATTTCGATCAACGACATGTGTTTAATATTTCCCAAACCTTAAAAGTAAAGCAATTTGAGTTTGCTTTAGGGTGGAATTATGCCACTGGTAGGCCATTCACAAATCTGATCCCAGATGAAAATGGTTTTGCAGGGAATGTACTCGATCCTAGAGGAATCAATGCAAATCGATTTAAAGCCTACCATCGATTAGATGCTTCTATTCTGTATCGTTTCGATATTAAAACGAAAAAACCATGGAGTGGAATGTTAGGTTTCTCTTTACGCAATATTTATAATAGAAAAAACACCATCGATCAAGGCTTTGTCGAAGTTGGGCAAGATGACATTCTCATAGATACTTTTGAACGAGAATCCTTACGATTAACTCCAGATATAGTGATCCGTTTTAATTTTTAATTAGCTTCTATGTCTAATATCTAAATTTTTAATCTCCGACACCCTGAGCGCAGTCTAAGGGTCTCATCAGTCATTTGGGATCGATTTGAAAAGTCAGGGAATTTAAAATTTTGAAGTGTTAAATTAATGTGTCACTCCACGGATTTTGAAAAAATCATAGTGGAGTCTCCATCACTAAATTCCCTATACTTTTTCATTAAGCTAACATCTATATTTCTTTGAGGAGATTCTGGTCTTTACCAGAATGATAGCTGAGATGTTTAAATGAATCAGATAGTTATCAGATCAAAATGTATGCTGTTTACTAATGAATTAACAGACTTCAGCTTCGCTCAGCTTTCGAACTTCTTGATAAACTAGAGAAACAATCAATAAAAGCAAAAACGAACCCTGAGCGCAGTCGAAGGGTGACGGACGATAAGATTACAACTATTTACTATAGGGTATTTACAAGTTCAATTGTTTTAGGGTTGTAATATTTTAAAACAAGAAAATACCATGAAAAACAGTAGTTATTCTATTCCCGTAGCATTATTAAAAGTAGCATCCTCAAAAACAGCAAACCTTAGTCGTTTTCATTTCTTTACTAATACAATACTCATTGCATTTTTATCAATCATTATGGGTTCTTGTGCGAATGATGATGATAATTCTCCTGTTAAAAAAGAACAACAGCAGATGATTAGTAATGAAATATCAGAAGAAATTAAAGAGCTAATTTATTTTCGTGGGAATGAAAAAGCTTCTAAAGTGTTGATTACAATACAAGGTGGCCCAAGTCCCGAATTGCCTCCAGATATCGTTAACTTAATTGCTGAAAACACGAATACCGAAGACCTCTTGATTATTACAGTACATCAAGCGCAAACATTGAATCCTACTATTTTAGAAGGTGAAGATATCACATTAGATCAAGCCGTTGCTTTCAATGCAGAAAGTATAGAAATGCTTTATAAAGTGATTCGCTATTTTAAAGATCAAGGACGAACGGTTGATGTATTTGGGATTTCGTTTGGAACCTTTGTTATTCAAGAACTTATTTCCAAAAAAGGAATCGATGTAGCAGATAATTATCTAATCATGACTGGTAGACTTGATCTAAATGAAATGATTTGGCAATGGGCTCTTGAAGGCATAGAAGGTGCGTTTGAAAACGGCGTTACTCCCATAATAGTTGAAGATCAAGACCCAGATCCAGGTGTAGTGGAACGTAATCTTGGTAAAATATCAGCTGGATTCGCCATGAATAGATATACACAGCTTCTTATCTCTATTGATGACTTGTCTAATGTCACCTACATTTATGGGAAAACAGACGAAGCTGTGGGTAGTCTTACTCCCGAAGAAATTCAGTTTTTAGAGTCTAGAAATACTAATATAATCGTTGGGGACGGAGGTCACGATGCTACTTTTTTTGAGTTTTTAGCGCAAGGTCTTAATGAGGCGTTTGGGATAGAACAGTTGTAGTTTTGGAAGCTTAATGTTTTATCGCTCGCATAGGGTTAGAAGTTGTGCTTAGAAATGAACTGCTATGGATTTTAATAATTTGTAGTGGTTTTTTCTTTTTATTTATGGAAATTTAAAATAGTAGAATAGTGAGGTGGAATTTGTATTAAATATGTCTTTTTGAAATATCAATATTAACAAATGACCTATAATATTCCGCGTTATGTAACTTTGCTTTGGTAAAAAGCGTTTACCAGTACTAACCTTCTTTGATTTTTTTCTTTCTAAAAGTTTCTTTAAAAATGTAATGGAATACGCTTTGTCGAAGCGACGGTAGGAGCGAAGTGAGAATGTGTATGGAATGGGATTATTCTCTATGATTTTCAATTAATTACGAAATTCCGTAGAAAGTTACTTGTTAAAATTCTTTATATTGTAATGTGGTTATAGATCTCTTCCTATCTATAATTTCTGACCAAATATTATAACTAAAGAATCATCCAATCATTATATGTATTTATCTAAATTAAAAATTAAAAATTTCAGAGGAATAAAACAGATAGAATTAGATTTTCATAAAGGATTAAATGTTCTAATTGGAGAAAATAATTCTGGAAAAACTGCTATAATTGACGCATTAAGAATAGGTTTAGGATATGGGAAATCAAACAATAATATTTACATAAATGAAACTGACATACATTTAAATAGGAATGACATAAATGAAGATAATGATGAAATTCAATTTGATTTCATTTTTGAATTAGAAGATATTAAAGAAAGAGAATGTTTTTTTGATTTCTTATCTCAAAATGCAGAGAATCCTTTAAAACAGACAATACAAATTCATATCAAGTTTAAATATGAAAAAAGAGGAAGTAGAAACTTCTTTAAAAGAACTGTATGGGGTGGAGATAATGAAGGACAGAATGTTCCATATGATGCTTTAGAAGAAATCTTCTTTATATACCTAGACCCATTAAGAGATGCTGTACAGAGTCTTAAACCATACTCATATGCGAATAAGGTTGGAAATTTGTTTAATGAATTAACAAAATATAAAAAGGGAGGAGCTGATATTCCCCTAAATGAAGAAAAAAAGAATGAATTAGCATCAGACTTATACAGCATATTTGAAGGTAACGATAGTGATTGGGAATCAATTCTACAGACAGGTAATGAAAAAGTAAATGATCACCTAGAAGGAACTGGTATTTCTACAAAGTATCCAAATATTAGAATGAAATATGTTGGTAGAAAGTATTCAGATGTTGTTAAGGGAATAGAACTTAAAAGGCCCGTTTATGAGCCAGAACCAGAGAATGGACAAAAATATTTTGAGATACATCAAAATGGGCTTGGGGAGAATAATTTAATATACACATCTGTCGTTTTGGGAGATTTAATTAATAGATGTGAAGATGACGAACTTCAAATTTATAATGCATTATTAGTTGAAGAACCCGAAGCTCACTTACATCCTCAATATCAGAATACTTTTTTTAAATATTTAAACAAACTTCAAAGTACAGGTGTTCAAATATTCATTACGTCACATTCACCAACTATTACAGCTAAATCAAATTTTGAAAATATTACAGTTTTACAAGTTCAAAATAATAAAGTTTCTCCATTTTGTTTCTCTAGATTAAGCTTGGATGAATTTACAAAAAGAAATAGAAATCATCTCAAAAAATTCTTAGATACAACTAAGTCTAAGTTGTTTTTTGCCAATGGCGTGATATTAGTAGAAGGGATTGCAGAGGCGATATTAATTCCTATAATTTCCCAAATGTTTTTAGGTTTCGATTTGGATAAACTTGGAATAGAGATTGTAAATATTAATGGCGTAGCATTTGAACATTTTGCGAAATTATTTAATAATAGTGATGTAAAGAAAAGAATGTCATCAAGATGTTCAATTATAACTGATAGTGATCCAAAAGGAGACAAACCAATTTCGGATAGAGCGATAAAGGCTCAGGGATATGAAAATGAAAATCTAAAAGTTTGTCTTGCTCCTAATACTTTGGAGTATGATTTATTCAATGAGTCAGCTATAAATAAATCAGTTATGAGATTTGTTTATAGGTGTCTTCATTTGCAAACTACAGATTTATTAATGGATTTTAATGCTGATACACTAATGAAAAAATTAAAATCGAATCAAGATAAAGGTGATTTTGCCTTAGATTTAGCTAATAAACTTAAAGATGTTGAAGGGTTTAAAGTTCCAGATTATATTGAGAAAGCTATTAAATGGGTATTAAAAATAGAGGAGAATGTTTAGTAATCTTACTGAAAAACAAAAAGAAATTGTTGATTGTGAAAAATCTCGAATAGTTGTAAAAGCTTGTCCTGGAAGCGGAAAAACTTATTCAGTTTCTGCAAGACTTGCAAACTTAATCACAAATAAGAGTTATAAACATAGTGGTATAGCAGTTATATCTTTTACTAATACGGCGGGTAATGAAATTAAAAAGAGTTTACTCGAAAATTATAACATTCAAAATATAGGTTACCCTCATTTTTTGGGAACTATAGATAGTTTTATCAATAAGCATATATTTCTTCCTTTTGGACATTTAATAATGGAATGTGAAGCAAGACCAGAAGTTGTTGGAACTGAATTTAACCAATGGTATGATTATGATTCATCAAAGAGAAACAGATTTTCTCAAAAAATTACTGACCCAAATTATTATTTTGATAAAGTTTCGTTTGACAAGAATGATGTTTTATTGAGACTTCTACCATATAACTCATATCATTTTGGAAAAGCAAAATGGGATAATATGTACAAGGCAAATAATGAATATAAAAAAGAGATAAGTGATTTAATAGAATGTAAAAAGAAGTATTTCAAAGAAGGAAAAGCTAATCAATCTGATGCTAATTATATTTCTTTAAAAGTTTTAAAGAAATATCCATTTGTCCTTAATAGCTTATCTAAAAGGTATTCAAATTTAATAATTGATGAAGCCCAAGATACTACTGATATTCAAATGGAAATTATTGAACTTTTAGATAATGCAAAACAAGAAAATATAATTTTTATAGGCGATCCTGATCAAGCAATTTTTGAATGGAATACTGCTGATGCAGAACTATTTTTAAAGAAATACAATAACGAAAAATATTTTAACATTGAACTTGATGAAAATAGAAGGTGTTCAGCTAAAATTTGCTCTGTATTAAATAAAATGGTTGGATCAACTACTATATCTATAGCTGATGTAAAAGATGATATCAATCAACCTGAAGTAAAAGGTTATGACATAAATGATAAAGATTCTGTTCAAAAAATAAAAAACGATTTTCTTGAAAAATGTACGGAATTGGGTATAAAACATAATAAAAGTGCTATCCTTTTTAGAGGTAAAAGTTTTGGTGAAGAACATTTTGAACTTGCTATAGATAATTCATATGATAATCCCTGGGTAAATAAACATTACTATATTAAAGATATTGTTCACGGTAAATTTCTTATGGAGAAAGGAGAATTTCGAAAATCTCTAAAATTATTAGAAAAAAGTTATTACAAATGTTTAGTTCCAAATTTAAAATATGTATCAAAAACATTCTTACAAAAAGAGATTGAAGAAAAAGGATTTAGGGAATATAGACAGAAATTGTTTGGTTTTATAAATTTACTACCAGCTACAACTTCAAAAACCTTAAATCAATGGATAATTGAAACTAATTCTATTTTTGAAAAGAAAGGATATAATAAACTTTTAGTAAAAACAAGCAAGTCAAATTTTTTAATAAAAGAATTATTTCATAAAGTTGAAACTTCTGATTTGCAATTTAATTTAGGTACAATACATTCAGTTAAAGGGCAAACCTTTGAAGCCACATTGCTGTTTCTGAAAAAGAAGACAGTTAAAAATTATTCTACAGTTTTAGCAAATAATTATAATGAACCTGATGAAGCTAAAAGAAGAAAAGATATGGAAGAGTTAAGATTAGTATATGTTGCTTGTTCTAGACCTAAAAGATTACTTTGGCTAGCTGTTCCAAATGATAATGTTCAAATTTGGAAACATTATATGGGATTAGATGAAATTAACGATTGAAACAAATATTGAAGAAAATATCTATAATACAAGAATTTATTAAATCAGAATTAAAAAGTTATAACTTAGAATTAAAACCCAAAACTGATGGGAGGGAAGGAGTTAATTTTTTAATTGGAGATAACCAATTATACCTGCAATCCATAGATTTAGATACTACACAGCGTAATATTAAAATATCCAAACAAGATTTAGGAGAGTTAAAAGATAACTTGTTTGTCGCTTTAGTTTTAATAATGGAGGAACACAACCAAGGGTTGTTTATTTAATTCCATTAAAAGATTTATTACAATTTGATAGTAATGTTATCATTGATAACGAAGTAAGTCTAACATCTAATTGGGAAATTAAAGTATCAAGTAATACAATTCCAGAATTAGCAAAATATTCATTAGAAAAAATGATTAAAAAAATAGAACAGTAATGAAAAAGCAACCACCATATAAAATAGGAAGTTATCTAAAACATAATTCAGGAATAATTATTAGGCTAGAACGATATGATACACAGTTGGTACAAGCTTTATTTTTATCAATTGGTGGAGGAAGTTCTAAAATAATGCCTAATTATAATTATTTGTTCGGAATTGATGTAAAAAAAAATAAACCTTTTAAAGGTTTAACTAAAGATTTTGAACTAATTAACTTATAAAACTAAAATCATAGTTTTATAACATTATGTAAAATAAAACTAGTGCGTTTTTACCCCGATGATACGTTAGAAAAACGGCCTTAGAAAATTTTGGTCAAAACAATAGGTGAATGAGCGTCCATATTTTAGAGGTATAGCAATACATATTATTAATAGTAATAAGGTTTAAGACTAGTTAAAATCTTTCTTAACCTGTTCTTATATTTTCTAAAATATAGCGATTGAGTTGTGATTGTTTCCAAAGTTTTCTACAGCTTTGAAAGCTGTAGAAAAAAATCTTGCAGGATTTTAAATACACTAATTATGAAGCTATCTAAAAGTTGGCTTTTCTATGCGACTGGAAAGCATTGACGAATTTTATAACTTACAAACTATCTTTAAAGTAAAAAAATGAATATTTTACAAATGACCTATAATTTACATTATGTAACTAGCAATAGTTTAATAATAAGTCAGTTAGCTAAAAAAGAGCAAAGACGGGCGACACTTTTTTTTTCAAATATAGACAAAATTTTGAATTGTAAAACTCCACCACAAAAGAAGCCTATCACTTTTGACTGAGCAAGGGAAGGTAAACTCCTTACGCTATCGCTCCAGGACCCTTGCACAATCAAAAGATGTAATTTCTAAACATGCGGAAAAATTTAACATTAAAAACACTGGATAACTGATCTACTGTGTATGCTCTTTGAGTGGCAAAGAGCCAAACCACTCGGACGCCGAGTGCGAAAAAAAAAAAAAAAAAGCAGCTCAAAAGAACCGCTTTAAAAACTCAATAATTACATATAATTCAGCTATCAACTTGGATATCGTAATTACGTAAGTCCATAATTTTTTTTGCCTTGAATATTTTCTTAAGCCCAAGTAACAAGCTAATTAAACGGAAAAGTAACTTTCCCCTTCGAAATCCAATAAAGAGCAAGTAAAAGGGTAGGAGTAACCAAAAAAGGAATAACACGATAAACAAAAGGCAAAGAATTGTAAGTGTCAAACCATTTAATTTTATAGTTTCGATCTTCAGCATAATTGCTTTCAAAGGTTTCATTTATATAAGATTTTACATTATTAGTAAAAATTTTAAACTGCAATTGCCTTTTGTAATAATCAATAATTGACAACACAGAACTATGATAAGAAGCATGACCACGATTTTCTGAGAATTCATAGGGACGTGTACTTCTTTTCATACCAAACAAATTTTTGTTTTCACGATAAACGGCACTTTTAAAGTTACCCGTTTCATGTTTTGCCTGAGCGTAGACCAAGGCACTCGGAAGCATCCAATATTTAGGAAAAAATAGTTTTATAAACCAGATTAAAAAAAAATTCATATTTAACGGATATTAATTAATAAATAAAAGTCTTGGGCATCATTTGCATTATAAAGAGTTAATTGACGACTAACATTAGCCACAAAAACCAACCTTTGTAAACAGAATAAAAAAACAGATGTACTTATTTGAGTAGTACTAGCTACTGAACGATCAACAAGAGAGATATCAAACTTATTACCGTTTAAATCATTGGCTGCAAAAAACGCATCCAAAAGAGTAGAAGTACCCTTTACGTCGTGAATATTTAATTCTTGAGAATTTAACATATATTTGAAATTGAATGAATTAAAAAAAAATAAAAATGTTTAAAGGCGAGGAAATATTAAAAGCAATTGAAGAGTTATCAAAAAAAACAGATTTCTATGTTGAACACTTCAACAATTATTCTTTAATAACAATAGGACTAGGAATTATAATAATAACACAGAATGCTATAATAGGGTACAGAAATTACAAAGGAAGAAAAGAAATTAAAAAACTAATCGAGAACGTTCGTAAAGATCTGTAATCATATAATATAAGCTGGGGTTAGCATAAATAAAAAAATCACTTTTTAAATCTTCATTCATCTGATCACCAAATAAAGAAAAATAAGATGAATGTAAGCTTTCAAAATCATCAATAGAAATTCCATCAAAAACCTTTATTAAATTAGGGACATTAAAATTAAAAGCACCTTTAATAGAACTCCTAACTAAAGAAGCTACTGAATCAGGATCAAATTTTTTAGAATCCAAAGCCTTAACTGTTATAATTTCAGAAATATTATCAGAAACCAAAGAAGAAATATCTCGTTTCTTAAAAAATGATAAAGAGTTAAACTTATCCAAAAAAAACAAAATAACACCACCTAGCAACAAATAAGGAATAATGGGAGCTATAGAAGCTATAGCCCCCCAAAAATTAAATCTTTTCATAACTAATGACCAATTTTACCGTCCTTGTTTAAATCTGACTTTACAAGAGTCTCTAAAACAGGAACAAGAATTTTGAAAATAGTTTCAGCAGTTTGGATGATCTCCAAGGCTTTTAAAATGATTTTTGACATAATTATCTATTTTTAGAATTAATCTTACCGAAATAGCCACCGTTTGGAGCTTTCGTTGATATAACCATCCCTAGTTTATCAACGTAAATTTTACCTGTATTTTCCTTAATCCAACCCAAGTTTAATAGACGTTGACCAGTACGATGGTAAAAAATTTCTAACATAATACTACTAGATTGCTCACCTTGATCGTTGGAATATTTTGTAGACCTAGTATTCTGAAATCCTTTAACAGTAACTAAACCACGTTCTTTAGAATAGTTCCAAGCATGAACCGACCACATACCACGACCTTTACCAATTTTTATAGGTGAAAGTTTTGCACCGCTTCGTTTCTTTTTATTCTGATTGTAACCAGAATTTTGATTATAATTATTATTGTTATACGACATAACCTATTTCTTTTTTGCGATTAATAAACCACCGAATAACAGAGAAATACCACCAAGTGCGTAGGGTAAATACTTCTTTAAATCATTCGATTTTAATTGTGAACTAGGACTAAATTTCGAAATGCTCGCATTTTGAAATGCAAGATTTTGAGGTGTAGAGTGCAGTGCATTCTTAAACAAGTTATTATCCTGAGCAATTTGAAATTTGCTTTGTGCTTGATGTTGACGGATTAAAGCTTCGGTTTTAGGCTTAGTAAAACCTCTAACAACACCGCCAACAACATTACCAATAACATTTCCCGCATCTCGACTAACACTACGAATGTTTCTCTTAGCAAAACGACCTACATTTCGACCAGCCCTTTTAATACCTCTACCAATTTTTTTTAAAAACCCCATGATTATTTTTTCTTAAAAACAAGAGCTAAAATGACCAAGACAGCAAGACCGCCAAGAATCAAAGGAATCATCTTGTTTAAATTATTAGACTGTAAATTAGCTACTGCTAATTGTGATTGTGCATTCGCTTTAGCAATAGCAACTTGAGCCGCATTATCACTAGCTTGAGTTTTCTGATTACTTACTGCTGAAAAAAGTGTTCCAGCCTGACCTATAAGAGCTCCCCACGGAAATGCCATAATATAAAATTTTTAAGAAGAGGTCTTAAAAAAAAAAAGACCTCTTTAATTATTATTTTGAAAATTACTTAGATGCTTCCGCTGCTATAACTTGAACCAAATCAGAAGATTTGTCGTTTCTAGAGGCTTTATCTAAAACTTCATTTACCTTATTCTCTAGTTTACGCCTTTGAACAAAATACTTATCAATGTCGCTTGATTGGCGTACGTTCATAATACCAATGTTTGGTAAGTTTCTACCATCTCGGCTAATAAGTTTTATATAAACATCTTCGGGAAGCTCAGAATTTCCTGAAAAACAAGGTAGAGTCCTGTCTAAAACCTTGTTTTCGATTTTATTAAAGATAGTTGCCGTTGAACGTAAACCAGTTCGATCAGTTACATAATTATCATTAGTACTTCTAACTTCAATGTCAAAATCATTTTCAAGAGATGTATCTACATCAGCAACAACATAAGACTCAACTACCTGATCATGTAACTCGTTTAAATCAAAGTCAATGTCGTAAAACATTAAATGAAAAGGATCACTATTTTCACTATAAGAATAAACAGAAAGCTCTCCTATATCAGAACCAGTTGGTAAGGTTGATGATAAATCTAACTTAATTTCATCACCACCATCACAATCGATAGAACCTAAGTCAAGGTAAATCTGAATAAAAGGATAATCACTTCTAGATACGGAACCAAGAAGTTCTTGTAATTTAGCTAACTTATCAGGTGAATCTACACTATTAACTTCCGTGACAAAACGTTCAAGAACAGTATAACCAGTTGCACCATGTTTTAAGTCGCTTATGTCTATGAAGTATCTAAGAGGAATACTTGAAATCAAAACAGTAGCGGTTGATTTGTTGTAATATTTAACACGTACAACTGCATTGTTCAAAAAATCAAAGAGACCAAATAACGAAGGTAATGCTCTAGTAGGATCACCACCAGACAATAACTTTGATGGATCAATAGCGATAATCAAACCATTCATATGACCTTTAGGATAATCAGCACTAAGATCAACTGAGGGATTTATAACTTTTCTAATTAGTCTATCTGTTTTCATAAGATTAAATTATAATTTGTAGTTTCTCTATGCTTTTTTTTTGAAAAACTTGTTAAACAATACTTTAGGAGAATAATCATCTTTGATAAAAGAACCTAAGACGACACCTAAGACTACACACATTGCAGCCTTTTTAAATTCGACTTTCTTTTGGTAATTAGCCATGTTTTTTTTTTTGTTTATTAACTTGATTACAAAAGTGCGAGCATAACAAAAAAAAGTTGTGACAAAATGACACAACTTTTTAAAAATAAATTCTATTTTATAGGTTTAAAAAATAGGGTAATATTTAGTTATTAGCGTAGAAAAATAAACCAAAATCACAGGAATTACAGTATACAGGAAGTCTTTAACCTCTGCATTACCTCGTTTTAACAACTTATCATAAAAAAGCTCTTTTAAAGCAGCTACAAGTATAGTAATGACCCCAAAATAATATGGGAATTGAAAAAACTTACTGATAACAGCATAAATAAAAAGATCAAAAAAGAGGATAAAAGTACCGCCAACTAAATGACGTAGCTTATCAATTTGAATTTTGTTAATGAAATTTGACATATAATTGAATTTAAAAAGTTACTTGTAATAATTTCCAATCATTGGAAATGTGAATTGT
Organism: uncultured Aquimarina sp.; assembly: GCA_947499005.1. Classification (GTDB taxonomy): domain Bacteria; phylum Bacteroidota; class Bacteroidia; order Flavobacteriales; family Flavobacteriaceae; genus Aquimarina. The sequence goes on along the minus strand of CANMML010000004.1, from coordinate 147,865 downwards.
AATTGTTTATAATCGGGTAGGGGCTGTACAAAAGGCTGGATTAGTTCAGTAGTCTGTAGCTGAAGCTCAACATTTTCGTAACAAATAGATTTAAGCTCTTTGTAATGATTTTTCACACGATTCCATAGATTAGTTGAAAGCTTTCTAACAACTTCGAATACTTTTCCTGTAAAAAGAGTGATATAATCAGAAGGTTTAAATTGCTTCAATTCTTGACTATCCAAAACAGGCTTAGAATCCCTATACTCAGAACCTTCAAGCAATACTTTAGGATAAGTGAGCTTAGAAGCTGAACGAGAACAACCCCATATTTTTGCAGTTAAGACACGCTTGTTTTTTTCAAGCTTAGTCATATATTTTTGAATGTAACTAACTGCATTACGAACCTTTTTAAGGCTATGTATTTCAGTACTTGGAGGGTTTGAAGAAGTAGAACGATCTACATATCCAAGCTTATTAATTTGTTTATTCCAACGATTATTGATGTAATGCTTGTCAATCCATTTGTCTAAAATTATATGATAATGAAGATTGCCGTTTTTCATTGGTTCAGCCTTCCAAACATAATTGACAACACTTTTCGATTGCTTGAGATTTTCCAAAAACCTAACGAGAATTTTATTAATCTGAGAATCTGTGTGTATTTGCTTGGAAGGAAGAGTAAGGGTAAGAAAAGTAACATAATTACCTTCTTTGTAATTCTTAGGCTTTTCATTGATGAAAACAGTATTTATAACATTTTCAATAACACATCTTATACGTTTCAACTGAGCATTTGAAACTGTACCAAAAGGCTTAATTTGTATACCTTTCTTTGCCATTTCATTAGCATGACTAGTATGTAATTCAGTCAAAGATTTGGAATAACTATCGATACATTTAACCTCTTTAACCTTATTCATCTGCTTTATAAGACTTTTGTATTCTGTATTTTGATTTTGACGCAACGACTTTTTACAGCCATTACGAACATGATCCGAATAACTCACGTCTTTGTACATGATAATGCAATTGTTGCGAATAGATAAAGCTGTAGGAAGAGGTGAATTCATATTTTGATGTTTTAGGGCTTCGCCCTTAAATCCGATTTAACCGTTATATTTGACAAGCCTATAGAGAAAGCCACCCTAACGGGTTGGCTTTTTTAAGGTTTGTAAGTGAGTTTTATAATAGCGTTGAGCTGATCTCTTAGAACAACCCATATAATCCAACGCAACGATCTCTAAAGCCTGATTAATAGAAAGTTCGGGAGAAGCTTTTAAAACAACACCCAAACAATAAGCAGCGAACAAAGACTTGTCTTGTAATACATCAGACGAAACAAGAAGAGCCATGAAAAAAAAACTTTAATTCAAAAAGAGAAGCATTAGCAAAAAAACAGCGCGGAGATATACGCGTAACACGAGAAGCCGAAATAAAAGAAGATTCAGAAACAACTGTAGAAAAAAAATGATAAAAACAACGGCCAGAAGAAACTGACTCAATCCTATAAAAATAAACACCGAAATTATTCATGATACAATACGTAATTGGTTATTAAAGTCTAATGTGATTATTGGCATTTCAGAGTGATGTAATTCGATTAAATCCTCCTTATAATCAAGAGCTAAGGATTCAATCAAATCAATACTTTGAGATATTTGGCGTACTAAGTAGCGTGATTTTTTAGACAAATAATTAAACCGTCTTTTCTTGTAAAATTCTTTCTGAAAAAAGGCTATTTTTTGCACCGTAGTAACATATTGATGAATAAAGTGATAAAAGCCCATGTCAGATTTATGAGAAGAATTTAAACGACCTAAACAATAAATCAAGTGATTAAAGTCATCATTTAAGTGATTACGTTGACCACCTGACAAATAAGCAAATGATTCCACATAAAGACCATATGTTTCAGCATGATAGATTTGAAATTCGTCCAAAAGAGTATTTAGACGATTTTGATAAGAAACGAGAAATTTTTGAGCCTTTTTATTACTGGAAAATTTATAACGTTTCAAGCCAATCCCTAAAAAAATTTGATAGCGTTCGCTTTTCTTATGGTATCTAGTACCAATACTTTTGTCTAAAATTTGTAAACTAAGATTATTCATTGACAATTAATGATTTAGTAAAAGTTGACCAATCTAACGGTTTAGTCTATAAACTCAATTACTTAAATATTAACAAATGACCTATAATTTACATTATGTTAAATAGAATATTTAGCAAACTACACTAATCAATAAGAACACCTTTAAACCACCGAAATCACAATTACGCAGAATTAAATATTCTTATCATACACCCATAAATTTTCATATATCCAATTCTCAGGAATCTTAAAATATCAATCAAAACCGCTCTTAAAAGAAAATAGTGATTTAGTAAAGTCAAATTAAATGTGGCACATTCTAATGTAATACCGGGAACTATAATCGTCCGCAATACACGAGCTTAATTCTGACTGCTAAAAAATATTGCTACAGCCGTCAAAAAATTAAAATATGACAGACGATAAATAATCGATCATATAAAATCCTAAACGCATATCTTCGCGCGCATTATGTGGATGTATTTAGGATTAGTAGCAGCATTATTTTTAGGATTACATAATCTTTGTAAAAAACATGCTGTACAAGGAAACGAAGTTTTCCCAGTGCTTTTAGGAACTATAACGGCTGGGTTTTTATTAATTCTACCATTTGCGATCTGTTCGGCTTTTTTTCCTGAGATCACCCAAAAGGCAAATTTACATATCTCTATGATACCCCTAAAAGTTCATGGGTTTATCATTATCAAATCCATGATTATGGCTTCCTCTTGGGTGTTAGCGTATCAGGCACTAAAACACTTGCCCATCACCATTGTTACTCCAATACGTTCTGCAGGGCCTTTCTTTACCTTTATTGGTGCATTATTAATTTACCATGAAAGACCTAATAACTGGCAATGGATGGGTTTCTTTCTTATTATTTTTTCGGTAATACTGTACTCGCGTATTGGTAAAAAAGAAGGTATTGTCTTTAAACGTAACAAATGGATCTTTGCCATTATAGGAGCTACTTTCTTAGGGGCTTCAAGTGGTTTGTATGACAAATTCTTAATTCAAAAATTGGCACTTGCACCACTCACCTTGCAGTTTTGGTTTTGCTTCTATACGATTTTAATTTTAGTAATAATCCTAGCCTTTACTTGGTTTCCTTATGCAGAAAAACGAAAAGCTTTCAAGTGGAGATGGTCCATTCCAGCCGTTGGTGTATTGCTACAAACGGCTGATTATTTTTACTTTAAAGCATTACAAGACCCCGAAGCACTAATTATGCTGCTTTCTGCGATAAAACGAAGTCAAATTATCATTTCAGTAGTTATTGGTGGACTTATTTTTAAAGAAAAAAACAAACGAAAAAAATTGATCCCGCTTGTCGGTATCATGACTGGTGTTTTCTTGATTTTATATTCGTAAAATCGTGTTTTTCTATAAGTGAGAAATACACTCTTTTTGAGGAGATGCCGTGTCAATCACGAAATGATCTTATAAATGATTTACAACTATTTGGACTGCTCAAAAGCCATTAGTTTATCAATCAACTCTTCTTTAGTTAGATGATGAAAAACCGTATGTACTTTTTCTTTTAAATCCGTTGATAATTCGCGATTTGGTTTTGTTTTGAATACTTTTTTCGCCCACAATAGGGTCTTATTTTCTTCTAAAGCTTCAGTATTTGCTTTTTCGTAAGCTTCAAATTTAATCCCTAATACCTCTTCAAATTCAGGAATTTCAAATGCTTCTTCTTGTTGCAAGACCGTTAATGCATACCCTTTTAATCCCGCTCGTGCAGTACGACCACTTCGGTGTACATAGGTTTCGTATACATCTGGCAAATGATAATTTACTACATAGCTAATTTCTTTAACATCCAAACCACGTGCTGCTACATCTGTAGCTACTAAAATATCGATATGACCTTCCCGAAATTGCCCCATAATACGATCACGAATGGGCTGAGATAAACTCCCATGTAAAGAACCTGACGAAAATTTATTGATAGCCAAATTCTTAGCTAACTTATTTACTGCTGCTTTAGTTTTACAAAAAATTATTCCTCTTTGTCCTAATCGATTATTAAGGAAATGCATCAATACATTCAATTTTTCAATAGGCTCTACAACAACATATTCGTGAGTAATCCCTTGATGACCTACAGTTTCCATATCAGCTTCTATATGTATAGGGTCTTTAGACATATAGTTTTGAATCAACTGCTTTATAGCACCAGGCATGGTTGCAGAAAACAATATTGTTCTCCTGTAATTCGGAAGCTCTTTAACAATCTCATCGAGCCCCTCTCCTAGCGATTTTACCATTTCATCGGCTTCATCTAATACTAGAAAATTAGTATGCTTAATATTAATCGCTTCTCGCTTGATAAGATCTATTAATCGCCCCGGAGTTGCTACAACAATTTGCGTAGGTTCGGTAAGTGCTTTTATTTGAGGTTTTATAGGAACTCCTCCACAAATGGCTGCTATATTTATTTCAGGAATTTGTGCTGCAAAACTTTCCAAATTCGTATGGATTTGCTGTCCTAATTCTCTTGTAGGTACTAAAATAACTGCTTGTATGGTTGGATTGGTCTTATCGATTAATTGCAATAATGGCAATCCAAAAGCGATTGTTTTTCCAGATCCTGTTTTGGCCAACCCTACTACATCCTTCTTTGTAGTTAACAAGGTAGGAATTGCTTTCTTTTGAATATCAGTAGGTGTACTAATATCTAAGCTTTTTAATGCTTTTTCTATAGGTGCTATAATTCCCAAGTCTGCAAAAGGAGTGGACATACAATAATTTTTCAGCAAAGATAGGTAGGTTCTAAAGAATAAGAATCGAAGAATGATGTTCTCTTCAATTTAATGATAAGACAGTCTAAAAAGCTTAAATATATACAAAGACTATGCGAAGCCGAAGCCTGTTAATTCATTGAAATGTAGGTATCCGTATTTTGAACCCTTTTCAGTCAGCTGCATCACAACAATAATAATTACTACCAGAAGATTTAAATTTTAATTATTTTTTTAGAATCAATGATTTGACCTGTAGGCGTTCTAAAGCTTAAAAGATAAATTCCTGAAGGAATGTCCATAATATCAATTTCTAATTTCTGGTCACTTGAACTACTTATTGAATATGTCTGTACCAACTTCCCTTGTAAATCGTGCATAATGACTTCCGAGCATTTACTATTGGATTCCATTTCAATAATTAACACATCTCTTACAGGATTATTAGTCACATATCTAGCATTTTTATCTTGCAAAAATATCGATTCAGTATTTAGAGTGACATTTATAATTTCAATAATTTGTGAAGTCGAATATTGATCACAATCATTTAATCGATATGTAATTTCATAAGTGCCTGCATCTGAATTCTGCAAATCTATTTCTCCTGTTTCTTCGTTAATGGACACTCCAATTTCACTAGAAAAACTACCTCCCGAATTCCCCGTTATGAGGGTAAAGGATTATTATCCGTTGATATATTATATTCAGAAGCACTATATGAAAATTCGGTAAAGTCATTGTAATGTGTATCGACAAAATCCAATACTACGGCCGCAAAATCTTCTGCAAACGGAACCAAAGTTTGTGGTTCATTGTCGAAAAATTGTCCATTATAAGTCCCCAAATCTCGTACACGTCGATTAACTTCTATCATAATCCCATCGATAACTCCCCCTCCTCCTATTAAAGCACCATTGGCATCTTGTACTTGCTCATCTCCCGAACCGTGACGTAAATTATTGTAAAAATCTCCATCGAAATAATCGTTACTGAAAGGTCTTGTATCGTTACATTGTTGAGAAGTTCCGAATGTAAAATCACTAGGGATCGCTCTATACCCAGTAGTTGAATTACATCCAACATTTACATTATTATTATAAAAAGTAGCCGTTTCATCTTTAAAAAAAGCCCCTAAACTGCTGCCTCCTCTTATTAATTCTTCATGAGTTAAACCATTGATATTAGAACCCACTAAATGCTTTATAGATGAATTATTGGTAATCGAAGTAATATTCAAATCACTACTGTTCAGCGTACTCGAGCTAATGTTGTACCCTAATTCAATCCTAGGAATGCTATGACTTTGCCCATGAAGGTCAATATAAAGTCCCTTCCCCCATGCTGTTGTAACGCTATTACTTGCCAAATCAATAAAACGATGAAATTCATTCCAATAAAATTCTGCATCCGAATCATTACATGCTGCTTCAGAAATAGGTCTATTGGGATCTAACTTAGATCGATGTAAACGATTGATAATCACGTGAGCGTAACAACCTGTAATTTCGAAAATTTCATTCTGTATCTCTCTTACTAAAATCTCTGTATTATCATCCCTTTCATTAACCCCGCAACTGCGATCTGGTAGTGACGTATCATTATCTGGATAGAACACCCCTCCTATCGTAATTCCTGATAAAAGTACTCCCCCATGTGGTGCCGAAATAATAATTGGCAAATTTCCTGGTATGTACTCTATATAATTTTTTCCACTTGTATCGTAAGTAGGAACGCCTACTTGTCCCAATGCGATATTTGTTATGGCAAAAAGGAATATAAACGGAATTAAATTTCGGTAAAAAACACACATAATACATTGATTTACAGGTAAATATAACAAAAGTAAGTTCCTGTAAATCAAACTTTTAATCATTACTCGTTAAAAATTAGTTTTAACTCGGCAAAGCGGTATGATCACTAAAAATTATTGCAGCTTCCCACAATATTCTTGGCTTATATACTTATCAAGAATTACATTTAGAACAGTTTTATTACAATAATTAAAAAAGTAACCACATGGAAAGTCTTGTAACCACAGAACATTTAAAGATTGTTAAGGATCTAAAAAACATTTTAGATAAAAACCCAAAAATGATTGTTGCCTTAGAAGCTTCTCTTCTAACCGCTAGTATTTCAGCTAAAAAGAGCTTAAATTCAGATTTATATAATGCTCTTAATGATGAATTTAAAGGGAATGCATGGCCGTTAACCGTCCAAAAGTATTATGATTTCTTAGACCTTTTTGCGCGTACTGCACCTAACGAAAGTGATGATCCTAATTATCCTAATGCATGGAAAAGTACCGATACCGCTAATGGGTACAATCAAAAAGTGTATGATATATTATGTCATTTCTATTGGTTAATAGATCAAAAAATACCCGATACAAATATTTCAATGCAAAGCTTCGATGCCTTTTCCGAATGGTTAGTGGCTTACGCTAAAGATTGGGGTTCATTCTTAAATACACCAGAATCGTTAAGTCCAGAATCATTAGCATCTTTTAAAAAGGATCCAGGGTATAATTATCCGTTGTATGCATTAAACGAACCTACTTGGAATTCATTTAACGATTTCTTTTACAGACAATTTAACAATGCAAATGTAGAGACTGGGATTTCTCCACTTCGTCCAATTGCAGTCCCTCATGATAACACCGTGATTACAGCTCCTGCGGATTGTACTTTTAAAGCAAAATACAGTATTGATAGTTTTGGAAATGTATTAGATTCTAATGCTAAAAAAACACGAATTACATTTAAGAATACACACACTATTGGTAATGTCAATGAATTATTGGCGCAAAGTCAGTATGCCGAAGATTTTTACAATGGAACATTTGTGCATTATTTCTTAGGGCCGTTTGACTATCACCGTTTTCATACTCCAATTCATGGAAAGGTATTGGAAATTAAAGACATCCCCGGTAAAGTATACTTAGATGTTAACATGACAGACGATGGACAATTTGATGCTCCTGACAGTGCTACAGATGGTTATGAATTTGTTCAAGCTAGAGGTTTAATTACAGTAGATGGAGGACCAGAAGTGGGTAAAGTTGCTATTTTACCTATTGGGATGGCACAGGTTTCTGGTGTAGATATGTACACTGACCTTCAAGGAGGAAAAGTAGTTAAAGGGCAAGAATTTGGTAAATTCAAGTTTGGAGGTTCGGACATCATCATGCTGTTCGAAAATACGCCTAATCTATACTTATTTGAAAACGACCCTGGACTTAATCCAATTCACTTTCAATATGGGCAAGTAGCAGCATATTTGAAATAATAAGATCATTTATTTTTAGTTTGTAAGAGTTGTTATCTCATTTTTTGATATGACAACTCTTTTTTAAATCCCTATTTTTACGGTGTTGGCATTACAGCAACCAGAAATATAATATCAGAAAAAGTAACCCTATTCTATGTCAAATATCAATTCTAAATCAGAATTAAAAGAAGCTATAAACTCATTATTAAGTGATAACATAGTCTTTACTGAGATTGAGAAACATATAAATAATATCCATAAGTACTTCGAAAGCATCACTTCTATCTCTGGTTTTGATCATGAATTACAACACTTGGCTGCGGTACCTTTATCCAAAGGAAAAGCTTTAGGATTGAATCATGCGGCGCAATGTTTATTAGATTATAATCGCACTATAAAGTTCTTGAAAGCAATGGTAAATGCCATAAAAGTAAAGCAAGAACAGCTTCCTGGTCAAGTTATTAAAGTATTCTATGCAGGGTGTGGTCCTTATGCCCCATTTATAAGTTTAATTGCACCTCTTTTTGAAGCATCCGAAATACAATTTACACTATTAGAAATCAATAAAATTTCTATGGAATCCACCAAGCGTTTACTTACAGGTTTAGAATTAAATGACTTTGTAGATGAATGCCATATAGCTGATGCGATTACTTTTAAGGTTCCAAATGCTGAAGCATATCATATTCTGTTTAGTGAAACATTAGACGCTCTATTGTATCGTGAGAGCTATGTTCCTATTCTTTATAATTTGTTACCTCAGTTTTCAGCTAATATTACATTACTCCCTAATAATGTTATTATTAACGCCACATTATTAGCTACTAATGCTCAAATTACAGAGGGGAAAGATCTTTTTTTAGGAGAAATATTCAATACTAGAAAGACATTGAACATGTATAAGGAAGAACAGGAACTGCCTAGCATTTGCGCAGAGCAAGCATTTTCTTTCGAGGAAATTGAAGTCAATAACTATGCTAGTCTATTAATAGACACATTAGTACATGTTGAAGGTGATATTTGGCTTCAACGAAATGAATCATCGCTTACACTTCCCTATGAACTTATATTGCAAAAACCATTAGTGCATAACAAAATTCAATTTAGCTACCACCTAGAGCCTGACATTGAGCTAAAGTATCATTTCGAATAGTGTAAAGCTTTTATACACTTGTTAATAAGATGTACATCTAAATCGTAACTTTAGGCAAACAACTATTCTAAAGTGCAATTAATATTCTTAAAAATTCTAGCGATTTGTTTTGCTTGTTGCTCTGTTTCCTATGCTCAAACAGGATACGAATTTGTAAAACCTCATAAAAAAAAAGAGACTATTCATTTCAAATTAGTCAACAATCTCATCATAATTTCGGCCGATTTAAATGGAACTATTCTTGATTTCTTAGTCGATACAGGTGCTAATAACAATTTACTCTTCAATGATGTTGACATCAATACTTTAAATCTCGATGGACTAGAAACAATCTCTTTAAAGGGATTAGGTCTCCTAGAACCTATACAGGTAGTTACTTCAGTAAACAATACTTTAAAAATTAAAAACTTAATTAATACAAATACTACTTTTAAAATATTCCAAAATGCAGATATTAACTTTTCTGAACGTTTAGGAGTAACGGTTCATGGTATTATAGGAAGTAGTATAATTGCTGATTTTGTAACAGAAATAAATTATGAACAGAAAAAAATAGTGTTTCATAATACACCTCTAAAGAAGAAAAAAACTAAGAAACATGATGTCTTTTCTGTAGAAACATATAATAATAGATACTTTATTACGCCTACATTAGAATTAAAAAAAGAGCATCCTTTTGCAGCTAAATTATTATTAGATACAGGAGCTACCGATAGTGTTTGGTTATTTAATACTACTAATGAAAAAATAGAAGTACCTACACATTATATAGAAGATTTTCTAGGCAGTGCCATTGGTGGGGACATCCATGGTAAAATTGCACGATTGCCTAAATTTTATATGGGAAGCTATGCGATTAAAGATGATTTAGTGGCCTTTCCCGATAGTACTGCGGTAAAACTAATCAAAGGTTATAATGGTAGAAATGGTAGCCTTGGAGCAGGAATGTTAAAGCGATTCAATCATATTTTTAATGTAAAAGAGCATAAGATGTTCTTTAGGAAAAATCATTATTTTGATAAGACAGATGAATATAATATGAGTGGAATTGAAATTGCTCATGATGGAACTAAAATTGTCTCTGCTATTGATCCTCACTTGGAATTTGAACTAGAAGCTGGTAAAGAAAAGGCTACTTTATCAAAATTAGAAGAGTTGCATTTCTATCAATTTAAGCTAACACCTATCTTTAAGATAATTAAACTACTCGAAAATTCACCCGCAGCAATAGCTGGTTTAAGAGTTGGAGATCAACTGATTTCCGTCAATGGTAAAAAAACAAAAAACCATAGCCTACAAGAAATTGTAGATTGGTTTTCTGAAGAAGATCAAAAAGAAATACGTGTTCTAATAAAACGCGGAAATTTATTCTTAAGATATAGTTTTAAGCTGAAGCGATTTATATAAAATTAACCTCAAGTATTAACTTTAAAAAGCTTCTGAAAGATTTAAGTAAACATTACTCTTCTCATCACCTACTCCCCAATCTGCTCTTAGATTAAGGTTCTCTTCTTTATCAAGCATAAAACGTAATCCTACCCCAAAGTTTGGTCTAAAATTTTTGAGTTGAAAATTATTTACTTCATCTGCAACAACTCCTGTCCCTAAAAATGCAACAGCTCCCCATCTAGTACCTTTAAAGTTTTTTCTATATTCAACTTGTGTCGCTAATAAATGATTTTCTAAGAACCTTCCTTTTCTATATCCTCTAAGAATTTTATCTCCTCCAAAAGATGCTAATTCAGATACTGGTGTATCTCCATTGGAAAAATGACCTTTAAATTGAAAACCTAAAATATCACCATAACCATTATTTTTTTCTGATAATGAAATAAAATATCTTAGATCGAAGCGAGTTAAACTAAAACTGTGCGTACCTCCAAGTACTTTTTCATAAAACCCTTGTGTAAATTCTAAAAACCAACCTTCTTTAGCATTTAAAATATTATTTCTACTATCATATAATATAGCAAACTCAGCACCAGCAGAAGTTGACCCGTCATACCCCAATGGTCTTTCTCTATCTAAAAGACCTCCTTCAACAAATTCTGTATTGAAAATATGATTATAACGTACCCCTGCTCCTACATATAGATGTTTAACAACTTGCTTTAATAGAATAGGTTCAAATAAAGCTTGTACAAAATCATATTGCTCTTCATTTTTTTTAGCAGTATCATGACCTATACCATAATATAATTGAGGGAAATTTTGAAATCTTAGATTTCCTGTAATTACCCACTTCTCTTGATTAGTGAAAATTTCGAAGCCAGAGAAAAGTATAAATTGATTGTTTAAGGTATATCGAAGAGAAATAGGCATATTAGAAGTCCTAGTTTCATCTCCACTTCCTCTAAATTTAAATAGGTATTTTGCCCCTACGCCTAATGCTAAACTTGTTTCTGGTGAAAAACTAATAACAGGAGCAACAATAAATTTTGAAGCATATAAAGTAGAATCTTCTGCTACAGCTTTCTTATTAGGGTGGAATGTAAATAATTCTTTAAACCTATTAAAATCCTTGCCTCCTAAGTGTTTATCCTCTTGTGCTACAAGATTTACAGGAATCTGGATTAATAAAAATATTAATATTAAGTTTTTATAAAAACTTAGTGATTTTTTGAAGTGCATATAGTAACCGATAACTATTAAAAACGCACCAAATATATGATGAACAAAATTAATTCAGTTAGATTTTAAGAAATAAAAAGGCCTCATAATTTTTAAAAAAAATATGAGGCCAATGTTTATTGTTTTAATAGGTCTATTCTTCTTCAGAAGTATCTCCTTCACCTTCAACTCCGTCAAGGTCATCTTCATTCTGCATTACCTTGGCAACAGCAGCAATTGAATCTTTTCCTTTAAGATTAATTAACTTAACCCCTTGAGCGGCACGTCCCATGACACGCATTTCCTCTACAGACATACGAATCGCAATTCCAGATTTATTAATAATCATTAAATCATCAGAATCTGTTACATTCTTTATAGCGACCAACTCACCCGTTTTGTCAGTTACAGAAATAGTTTTCACTCCTTTTCCTCCACGGTTGGTAATTCTGTATGCATCTAAACTAGATCTCTTACCATAACCATTTTCTGAAACTACAAGAATATTACTTTCAGAATCGTTTACAGTAACCATACCAATTACTTCATCATTTTCATGAGCTAAAGTAATACCTCTTACTCCAGAAGCAGTACGTCCCATTGGTCGTGTTTTCGCTTCTTCAAATCGGATACACTTCCCTGATTTTAAAGCCATCATAACTTCACTTTCCCCATTGGTCAGTTTAGCCTCTAATAACTCATCTCCTTCTTTAATGGTAATCGCATTAACTCCATTTGCACGAGGGCGCGAATATTGCTCTAAAGAAGTTTTCTTGACTTGACCTTTTTTAGTAGCCATTATCACATAATGTTCCTTTATGTAGTCTTCGTCTTTTAAATCTTGAGTACACAAGAACGCTTTTACTTTATCGTCTTGCTCAATATTAATCAAGTTTTGGATAGCTCTTCCTTTACTGGTCTTTGATCCTTCTGGAATTTCAAAAACACGCATCCAGAAACATTTCCCTTTTTGAGTAAAGAACAACATATATTGATGATTGGTACCGACAAATAAATGTTCTAGGAAATCTTCCGTACGCGTCGTACTTCCCTTCTGCCCTACACCACCTCTAGCTTGTGATTTATATTCTGATAATGGAGTTCTTTTAATATACCCTGCATGAGAAATAGTAATAACTACTTTTTCATTAGGAATCATATCCTCTATGCTAAAATCACCTCCAGCATATTCGATAACAGAACGTCTACCGTCATCATATTTTTCTCTAATTACAGCTAATTCATCTTTAATGATTTGCATACGACGTTCTTTCTTATCAAGAATATCTTTCAAATCATCAATAGTTTTCTTTAACTCATCATATTCTGCTCGTAGTTTATCTTGTTCTAGACCTGTTAATTGTCTCAAACGCATCTCTACAATCGCCTTAGCTTGAATCTCTGTCAGCTTAAAGCGTTCGATTAAGTTATTACGAGCTTCCTCTGCATTGGATGAACCTCTAATGATTGCAATAACTTCATCAATATTATCAGAAGCTATAATTAAACCTTCTAAAATATGAGCGCGTTCTTCCGCTTTACGTAATTCGTATTGTGTACGGCGTACTACTACTTCATGACGGTGTTCAACAAAATAGTGAATCAGTTCTTTTAGATTCAATAATTGAGGGCGACCGTTCACTAGAGCAATATTATTTACACTAAATGATGTCTGTAATTGCGTATACTTATATAATGTATTAAGAACAATATTAGGAATAGCATCACGCTTTAAAACATAAACGATACGCATTCCTTTTCTATCAGATTCGTCTCGAATAGAAGAAATTCCATCTATCTTTTTATCATTGACTAAATCTGCCGTTTTCTTAATCATATCAGCTTTATTTACCTGATATGGAATCTCGGAAACAATAATACATTCACGTCCTCTAACTTCCTCTATACGAGCTTTAGCACGCATTACGATACGACCACGACCTGTTTTAAAAGCTTCTCGAACACCATCATACCCATAGATAGTTCCTCCTGTAGGAAAATCTGGGGCTTTGACATATTCCATCAAACCTTCAATTTCGATATCATTATCCTCGATATAAGCCACTGTTGCATCAACAACTTCCCCTAAATTGTGAGGAGGCATATTTGTTGCCATACCTACAGCAATACCACTAGCTCCATTTACTAAAAGCCCTGGAATTCGCGTAGGTAATACAGTAGGTTCATGTAAAGTATCATCAAAGTTTAATGAATGATCGACAGTTTCTTTGTCAATGTCAGCTAACATATCTTCCGATATCTTACGCATTCTAGCCTCGGTATAACGCATTGCTGCTGGACTATCGCCATCTACCGATCCAAAGTTTCCTTGACCGTCAACTAACATATAACGCATACTCCACTCTTGTGCCATACGCACCATAGCATCATATACAGATGTGTCTCCATGTGGGTGATACTTTCCTAGTACCTCTCCAACTATTCTTGCTGATTTTTTGTGTGCACTACTTGCTCTAACTCCTAATTCGTGCATTCCATATAGTACTCTTCTGTGTACTGGTTTTAAACCATCTCTCACGTCTGGTAAAGCCCTTGAAACAATAACTGACATCGAATAATCGATGTAAGCTGACTTCATTTGGTCTTCAATATTAATAGGAATGAGCTTTTCTCCTTCTGCCATAATTATTAGTAATTAGTAGAAATTCTATTTAGCAAAATAGGAAATTAAGCCTTAAATTAACTCACAGTTGCAACTTAATATTTACAATTTATTAACAATCTGCACCTGTTTAGCCGTTAATAAATAATCGTTAAAAACGGACAAATATTCATGACAGTTTATAATATTTGGTAAAAGGGTACGACTATTGTGTTGTAGTCTTCTACAAAAGCATTATTTTTAATAAAAATACTAAGCGTATGGATGATAATTTTTCAGGAAGAGTAAAAGATGTTATTGCGTATAGTAAAGAAGAAGCACTTCGCCTTGGTCATGATTTTATTGGTACTGAACATTTGATGTTAGGACTTTTAAGAGATGGTGGAGGAAAAGCTATCGATATATTATATGCCTTAGATGTGGATTTAAGTCACCTACGCAGAAAAGTAGAGATTTTAACTCCAGCAAATTCTAATGTTGCAGTAGCATCTAACGAGAAAAAGAATTTACATTTAACACGACAAGCAGAGCGTGCTCTAAAAACGACATTTTTAGAGGCTAAATTATTTCATAGTACTACGATTAATACAGCACATTTATTATTGTGTATCCTTCGTAATGATAACGACCCTACTACTAAATTATTAAATCGTCTTAAAATCGATTATGATGTAGTGAAGGAACAGTTTAAAGGAATGATACACGAAGATGATGGAAGTTTTGATCTTCCTATGGCAGATGCAAATTTCCCTGAAGGAAATGACGATAACGACGATAATGAAAGAGAAAACTTTAATGCTGGAGCTTCTGGAAATCCTGGAGCAGCAAAAGCTTCTAAAAAATCTACAACGCCTGTCTTAGATAATTTCGGAAGAGATTTAACAGATATGGCCGAAGAGGGAAAATTAGACCCTGTTGTTGGTAGAGAAAAGGAAATTGAGCGTGTTTCTCAAATTTTAAGTCGTAGGAAAAAAAACAATCCTTTATTGATAGGAGAGCCAGGTGTTGGTAAATCGGCTATTGCAGAAGGATTAGCTTTACGTATTACGCAACGAAAAGTATCTCGTATTTTATTTGGAAAGCGAGTAATCACACTTGATCTTGCAAGTTTGGTTGCTGGAACAAAATACAGAGGACAGTTTGAAGAGCGTATGAAAGCGGTTATGAATGAACTAGAAAAAAATGATGATATCATTTTATTTATAGATGAAATTCATACCATAGTAGGTGCTGGTGGTGCAACAGGAAGTTTAGATGCATCTAATATGTTTAAACCTGCTTTAGCTAGAGGTGAAATACAATGTATTGGTGCCACTACCCTAGATGAATATAGGAATTCAATAGAGAAAGATGGTGCTTTAGAGCGTCGTTTCCAAAAAGTAATTGTAGAGCCTACTAATATTGAGGAAACTATTGAAATCCTTAATAATATTAAAGGGAAATACGAAGAACACCATAATGTAATTTATACTCCCGAAGCGCTAGAGGCTTGTGTAAAATTAACGAACCGTTATATGACAGATCGTTTTTTACCAGACAAGGCTATTGATGCTCTTGATGAAGCAGGGTCTCGTGTACACATTACCAATATTGACGTTCCTAAAATGATTTTGGATTTAGAACGCAAATTGGAAGAGGTTCGAGAATTAAAAAATAGTGTTGTTAAGAAACAGAAATACGAAGAAGCTGCTAAACTTCGTGATGACGAAAAACACATAGAAAAGCAGTTGAAAACCGAGCAAGAACGCTGGGAAGAAGAAGCTAAGGCACATAAGGAAGTTGTTGATGAGGAAAATGTTGCTGATGTAGTATCTATGATGACTGGTATTCCTGTGAATCGTATAGCTCAAACAGAAATTGCGAAATTGGCAGATTTACCGAATCTTATTCAAGGAAAAGTAATCGGTCAAGCTCAAGCTGTAGAAAAAGTAGTTAAGGCAATTCAACGTAATCGTGCAGGTCTTAAAGATCCTAATAAACCTATTGGTTCATTTATATTTTTAGGGCAAACTGGTGTTGGAAAAACACAATTGGCAAAAGTACTAGCCAAAGAGCTTTTCGATAGCGAGGAAGCATTAATCCGTGTAGATATGAGTGAATACATGGAAAAATTTGCTATTTCTCGCTTAGTAGGTGCACCTCCAGGTTATGTTGGTTATGAAGAAGGCGGACAATTGACAGAAAAAGTAAGACGTAAGCCTTACGCTGTAGTTTTACTAGACGAGATTGAAAAAGCACATCCAGACGTATTTAATATGCTACTTCAAGTATTAGACGATGGGTATTTAACGGATAGTTTGGGACGTAAGATTGATTTCAGAAATGCAATCATTATTATGACTTCTAATATTGGAGCTCGTAAGTTAAAAGAATTTGGTACTGGTGTTGGTTTTGGAACAGCTTCACAAAAATCTCAAGCGGATGCCAATGCAAAGAGTGTTATCGAAGGAGCACTTAAGAAAGCTTTTGCTCCTGAGTTTCTAAACCGTATCGATGATGTGGTCGTATTTAATGCGCTTGAGCGTGAGGATATCCACAAGATCATTGATATTGAACTAGAAAAGTTATATGCTCGTATCAAAGATCTTGGCTACGACCTTTCATTAAGTGAAAAGGCAAAGGACTATATCGCAGACAAAGGATTTGATAAGCAATATGGTGCAAGACCACTAAAGAGAGCTATACAAAAGTATATTGAAGATACTTTAGCAGAAGAAATAGTACAGTCTAAACTAAAAGAAGGAGATGCCATTTTTATGGATCTAGATAAAGAAAGTGGCGAATTGACCATTAAAATAGATGCAGACGAGGTAGCTGAGTAATTTTTATATTAATAAAATAAGAATACAGTCCCTAGTTCATTGAGCTAGGGATTTTTTTATGTGTATTATTTTGACAAATAGGTTTATTACAATAATTTATTTACTAATTTTAGGCGTAGCGTAACCAAACATAAATACTGATGAAGCAGCTTTACTCACTATTACTCTTACTTTTCATTCCTGTTTTTGCGTATTGTCAAGATGCAAGGATATCTAACGTTACCATCGAAGAAGGTGGAATTAATGTTAGGGTTTTTTATGAAAATCATCAAGGAATAAGTATTTTGAAAACTTCTCATGAAATAGACCAAAATAATATTAGCATTGACATTTGTTTTCAGCAAGGTGACACACAAGCATTTGTACATGAGACCGTAGATATTTTTGTTCCTTTTCAAGGAGATCTAGATAGTTTTGTCGTAAACCTTAAAGCATTTTCTGTTGATCATGAAATAACAGATTGTAATGATGCCATATTAGCTGACGAAGATACTTATTATGCTAGTCTCGAAGCTCTTTTTGAGAAATCCTGGTATTTAAAAACCATTAATGGTTCCATCACTTCAACTAATGATACTTTTGAATTCAATCTCGTAAATGATCGTCAAATTCGTTTCTCAGTCAATACAGAAGACGGCTGTGTAGTCACATTTAGGAAGTTTGTAACTTTTTTATCTAATAATTTGTTTAGAGTCGATACTGACCTAATGTATCCTTTAGAGGATATAGGGGAAACTCTACCGATTGACTGCGAAAATGATGACTACAACAAACTATTAAATGCTTTTGAAGATGATAAAATTTTTGAAATGCACATTATCGAAGAATTAAATGGTTCTCAGTCACTTATACTCCTAGATGACTTATCTCAACCAATAACTTTTTCAGATAATCAGGCTATAGATCATAACATAGATAGAGATATTAGTGAATTTATTTGGTATTTAGAAAGTATAAATGATGCAGACATTGATTCAGCCCCTTCAACTACTTTTTATGTAGATATCAATCAAGAAACTTTTTCATATGCAGGTTCTGGTATCTGTAGTTGTAGTTATATCGGTGGGATTTTAACTGATTCTACGTTTAGTGGAGTTATTGGCAACTGTCTTTTCGGTACTTGTACAGACCCCAATCAAGATCTATTAAACACTTTTTTATTCCCTACAGATATCGATAACCAAACTACAGCTTTTAGTTACGAAATAGAAACACCACTAAGTATTCATCCTGAATCAAAGTTGATTATAACTAATTCGAATGGAGAAATAGCTAGATTTACAAATAAATATCCTGCAGTAAGCCAACAGCATATAGAACTTGAAAATAACAATTGGTATTTAAGAAGTTTAAGTGAGCTAGAAGATTTAGATAATTTAATGGATTATAGTGATGCACTTCAAGTGGAATTTTCAGCTGATAATTATATATCTGTAGATTTATCTTGTAGTAGCGGTTTTGGAAGATATATTAATACTGATTATAATTCTTTCTACATTTATGAATTCACATTGACATTAAGTACTCAATGTCCTTTTTATGGCCCTGAACACCCTATTTCTAGAATAGGAGTAAGCTTGGATGACTTTTGGGATTACGGAACTTATACCTTTGATATAGAGAATGATGCAGAGGGAAAAACACTAACGATAACTAAAGATGATGGTTCTACAGCTACATATGTTAGACCCAAAAACAATATAGACCAATTAGTTCAAAACAAATGGTATCCAATCCAGATAGAAGAAGAATTACCTCCTGAAAACTATAATGGATATATTGATTTTTCTATAAATGATGGTAGTTTTCAATTGAATACTTTTCTTGGTCAAGAATGTGGCGAATGTAGAACAGAATTACAAAATATGACTACTAGTACTTTTGAACATTTTCAGTCTAATACTAGTTGCGAAGACTTAGGTACCAGCTGTCATGCTTATGATTCGATATTATTTTATTTGTTTGATACTAGTCTTTTAAGTAATGACAACCTTATCAATTATGAATATTCCATTATTAATGATCAAGAGTTCAGTACGTTGAATATTACTAATAAATTAGAGGAGATTGTAGGAGTTTTTACAAATAATCCTAATCGACTTTCTATTTCATCTTTTAACATTACCAAGACCCCGTACATATACCCTACGGTAATAAATGGTAACAGTAATATTCAATTTAATGATGCAGTTACCTCTTCGTCAATTATAGAGGTCTATGATATTGTAGGGAGATTAATTAATACTAGTTCTAAAGAAAACTTTTCACCTAATGTAAAAGCACTAAATAGTGGAGTATACTTCATTTCAATAATTCAAAATGGAGCGTTTTTAAAAACGGAAAAGATAATTATACAGTAATTAAAGAAATTTATTAACCAACTCTGTATATAAAATCAAATATTCAAAATCATAAACTATGAAACAACTTTATACTTTATTACTATTATTAATTTCTATTTTAGGATACAGCCAGACAGTTACTATTACTAATACCACTATTGAAGAAGGAGGAGTTAATATTGCTATCACTTATTTTAATACTCAGGGAATAAGTATTTTGGATCAATCTTATCAAATAGACGAAAACAATATTACTATTGATATCTGCTTTCAGGAAGAAAACACATTTGCTTTTGTAGAGAGGACTGTCAATGTACTTGTTCCTTTTCAGGGTGACTTAAATAACTTTACAGTAAATGTGAAAGCCTTTTATTTAACTTACGAAGAAGTATCTAACTGTGATAATGCTGTTTTGATTGACGAAGATACTTATTATGCTAGTCTCGATGCTCTTTTTGATAAATCATGGTATTTAAGAAGTTTAAGTGAGCTAGAAGATTTAGGCAATTTAATGGATTATAGTGATGCACTTCAAGTGGAATTTTCAGCTGATAATTATATATCTGTAGATTCAACTTGTAATAGTGGTGGTGGTGAATTTCAATATGTAGATTCAAATTCTTTTTTCGTGAGTGCTGTCAATTTTACTTTGAGGTCCTGTTTACTTCCTGATGAAATTGACCCAGATGGAAGAATTGAAGGTGGTTTAACTTATTTTTGGAATTCTGGAACTTATACCTTTGATATAGAAGATAACACAGAGGAAAGAATACTAATCATAACTAAAGATGATGGTTCTACAGCTACATATGTTAGGCCTAAAAACAATATAGACCAATTAGTTGAAAACAAATGGTATCCAATCCATATAGAAGAAGAATTACCTCCTGAAAACTATAATGGATATATTGATTTTTCTATAAATGATGGTAGTTTTCAATTGAATACTTTTCTTGGTCAAGAATGTGGCGAATGTAGAACAGAATTACAAAATATGACTACTAGTACTTTTGAACATTTTCAGTCTAATACTAGTTGCGAAGACTTAGGTACCAGCTGTCATGCTTATGATTCGATATTATTTTATTTGTTTGATACTAGTCTTTTAAGTAATGACAACCTTATCAATTATGAATATTCCATTATTAATGATCAAGAGTTCAGTACGTTGAATATTACTAATAAATTAGAGGAGATTGTAGGAGTTTTTACAAATAATCCTAATCGACTTTCTATTTCATCTTTTAACATTACCAAGACCCCGTACATATACCCTACGGTAATAAATGGTAACAGTAATATTCAATTTAATGATGCAGTTACCTCTTCGTCAATTATAGAGGTCTATGATATTGTAGGGAGATTAATTAATACTAGTTCTAAAGAAAACTTTTCGCCTAATGTAAAAGCATTAAATAGTGGAGTATACTTCATTTCAATAATTCAAAATGGGGCATTACTTAAAACAGAAAAGATCATACTACAATAGAATCAAATACACTCTTTTTTAAGGTATTATTTAAACCTACATATTTAAAATCCCATATTTTTTCTACAAAGAAAGAATATGGGATTTTTTTATAAGCGAGCATTAACAATCGTTTAACTTTTAATTAACTCAAAAACAGATTGTTAATTATTAACTTAAGCTGTACTATTCATTCAATAAACAAAATGGTTATGAAACAATCTGCGATTATCCACAAAATCCTAAGTCTCAACAAAAGCTTGTATCAATTAAATGCTAATAGCAAACAATTATCGACGCTGTTAAAAAATCCTGCTTTTGAGTTTTTACAAACTAAAATAACATTGAAACATGCTAGCCTTAATGAGCATTTTATCAGTTATAGCGGTATGATGTTATATCAGTTGCGACCCGAAGAAATAATTTCTAAAGGCTTAAATTCTAAGGAAAAAAGATTACGGCAACACCAGTGTCTATTACTAGAAGTAAAAGAGACTGCTTTAGAAATTGAAAAAAATATTATCGCTTCTGAAAAGTTTAAACAGATTTTCTTAAAAATCAATAAACTAAGTTCGAAACAACTAGGTGTTATACAACAAGAAATTAATTTATTATTAAACCCTGCTTTTAATGAGTTTAAAAAGAAAAGGACATCAGAAACTACGGTTCATTAAAATTCACTCTCCTCAAAATATTTATAAGACTATTTAATGTTTTTTTTAGAATTTTTAAGGTTCTATAATTATTAAATAGTCTTTATAATGTAATACACTTCTGTTAAAAGAAACTTATTGCTTATTAAAAGACTGTAAAGCTAAACTACTTACAAAACCTCCGTTATCTATAAATTTCACTTCTACAACATTATCTTTCTTAATTAAATTGTAGTCTACAGGAATTTCTAATACTCCAAAGAAAACTTCTCTATCTTTCTGTTGTCCACCTCTATAATCAAAAGGAATTATAATTGGTTTTCCATTAAATATAATTTGAGGAGCACGGCTTAACATTAATGGCCTCCCTATTCCTACTCGCAATGTAGCCTTTCCTCCTTTGTTTGAAATTGAAACACCATCTACATTAAAACGAATAGCCTCATTTGATTTAATAGCTTTCTTATATTGACTTGCATATACTTTTTGCTCTTTAATGATTTGAGGAAACTGTAATGATGCATTTAAATAATACTCAATAACAACAGTAGCATCTTTCTCTAGATTAACGGTTGATATTTCCCCATTATAGTTTTTTTCAAATAATACAGGCCTACTGCCATTCAAGTATAACTTTTTATAATTCGCTTTTGTAATACTATTAGATGGAATACCTAGGGTTTTTAAGTTCACCTTTGCATCTTTATGATCCATATTATGCAAAATAACAAAAGCTTTATTCCCTTTAGCATAAGCATCTACTCGAATATCAATATCACTCGAAGAAGACAGCGCTCTATTTCCATTTACATTTTGCCATAGCTCATAAAACTTAATAACATCTGTCCAAACCCAATCTCCCTTTGCATTATTAGGTTCTCCTGTTTGACGAAGTAATCTCCAATAATAAGGAACATCTTCGGCATTACGTCCCCACTCCCCTTTTACAATAGAAAAAGGAATTGCTTTAATAATATGATTCGATCTTTCCATTAGCTGCATCATCATCGCATTAAAAGATCGTATAAATAACCAATCTCGGTAAGGACTCCATGGTTGATTATACCAATCATGGCATTGAGCTCCATATTCTGAAATTAACCATGGTTTTACTTTACCATATTTTATGGTACTATAATGTTCAATCATGTCCATAGTTGCCTCCATATGGCTTCCTTTTCTAAAGTATTTTTTTCCATTGGAAATTCCTGGAAAGTCATATAAATGAATCGAATAAAAATCCATTTTTGGACCTAACTCATCTATAAAACGCTTCCAACGATCTTCCCATTGTTGAAAATTATACTTCTCTAGATCAGGAAAGGCTGTGGTATATCCTCCTACTTTAACATCAGGATTTAATCGGTGAATTTCATCTGCAACAGAACTATGTAATTTAAATACACCATCTAAACTTGCTCCTCCATGTAATTGTTCTTCTACTAATGGCCAAACTGGCTCATTCATGATTTCAACATATTTTGGCTTTGCCCTACCAGTTACGCCTCCATCTCCATAATAATGCTTTAAATAATTAGCCATGAAATTCCCTACAGCTGTTCCAAAAGGCTCTGAAGAAGTATCCTTTTGAGAAAACAACCATTCTTCATTACCTATTCCATTTTCTCCATTAGGAAAATAAGGGTGATCTTGAGCTGCTGTAGTCACTGTTCCTTTTTCGTATTTATGACGGTCTTTTTTAGAAAGAGCATAATTACGCTTAGCTATTTCACCTAAATCTTTCATTTCCGAAACATCGGCAAAACCTTTTCGATTGGGATCTTCTGGTATAAGCCCCAATTGATATCTCATAGCTCCTGTTTCTCTTCCAAAATAAACATCTAGATCATTAATTAAATAATCGAGCTTATCTTCACTATCATTCCAATCATTCTCTTCTGGAGACGCATGGACTGTAATAAATTTTTCTCGATCAAAGGAAGTTACATCTCCTACAATATGATTTGTTAAAAAATCAACTTCTACACTTACCTGAGCCAAGACGCCTAGTGTAGAAAAAATTAATGAGGCAAAAAGAATTATTGTACTTCTCATAGTTGAAATTACTAAAAAAAAATACAGGACTGATTTTCAACCCTGTATTTACTATTATTGTTAAGTATACATTTATTGATTTAATGTTAAGCTTACATCATCAACCCAATACGTACCTTTACGCTTATCAAAACCTATAATTAAATCTAGTTTTCTATAATCAATTTTCTTACCAATAGTACCTTCTGCTTTGAATGTGTGTTCTACTTTAACCCATTCTCCAGATGATTTAAAAGTAAAGTCTTTATTGAAAATAGCTCCCCAAGGGTACTTACCTCCTGTATCTGCTGCAGAATATAATGAAACATAAATTTCATCTTGCATGAATCTAGATTTCACCCAGAAAGTTAATGTATATGATTTTCCTTTCTTAAGACGGATACCTTTTCTTCTTAAAACCGCTTTATTACCAGCTCCATTTTTTGTGTTGTTTTTTACTTTTGCTCTAAAAGAATTAGAATCTGTTCTTCCTTCATTCTTATCATAATTAAAAATAACAAGAGGTTTTCCTCCATCTGCTTGAGATCCCCAAACACCACTATACCAATCTTGGTAAGGAACAGTGAATGAACGATTTGTTTTAATTACTTCTTGTGCACCTGCTGTAAGACCAATTAGAGCACATAAGACTGTTAATAAAGATTTTTTCATAGTAGTTACAATTTTTATCTATTCTTTTTGTTAAGTTACAATTTGTATGCCAAATATCTTAAAAATATGTTTATTATAGATGAAAAAACTCTCAAAAAGATAAGTTTATCGATAAAACAGTTAACTTTAACGGTAATAATAGATTTATGAACACACTAAAACAATACAAACCTAGCTTCGAGTTTTTAGCTCCAGACATGGGGCAATCATTAATTTATAAACGTTTTGATGCTGCTCATAAAAATTCGAAGCCTACTTGGCATTATCATCCAGAAATAGAATTAGTTTATGTTAACGAAGGTGCAGGGAAAAGACAAATAGGTAGTCATGTCTCTTATTATAAGGACGGAGACTTAATTTTAATAGGAGCCAATTTACCTCATTGCGGGTTTACAGATGCTTTTTCGGCTAAAAGGCATGAAACTCTAATACAAATGCTTCCCGAATTTTTAGGAACTTCTTTTTTTGAAGTTCCAGAAATGACTGCTATCAAAAACTTATTAAAAAGAGCCAAACAAGGATTGTCTTTTTATGGAAGAACTAAACAAGAAGTTGGAGATATCATTGAAAATATGATTCATAAATCTCCTTTTGAGCGTATCCTTGATATTTTATTAGTGCTAAAAAAGCTAGAAGAAAGTACCGAATATCATTTATTGAATGCCGATGGATTTATTTTAAAAGCAGAAGCACAAGATAATAGTAGAATTAATGATGTGTTCAATTACGTTCAAAGTAATTTTAAAGAACCTATTCCTGTAGATGACATCTCCTCTTTTGTTAATATGACTACACCTGCGTTTTGTAGATATTTTAAAAAAGTAACACACAAAACATTCACTCAGTTTGTAAACGAATACCGACTGGTACATGCCACTAAATTACTCAGTGAACAGAAAGATAGCATTCAAAACATTTGTTACGAATGCGGTTTCAATAACTTTTCGCATTTCAATAAGCAGTTTAAACAGTATACAGGAAAAACACCCCGTGAATACAGAAAGTCTTTAAATTTTGAAGTCGTAGAAGAGCATTAAATGGATGTTTAAAAAGTAAAAATAACACGATACTAGCTAGATTCGGTATCATCTTGTTTATGATAATAAACGTTATAGATTTAAAACTTAATTAAATAGTTACCAAATCTAAATGACTGTTATCGCTTTTTAAACACCCGTTATATTTGAATTTAGGGGATTCTCTAATTAACCAGCGATTGCTTTAGCTGAAATACTATGATGAGAATCGTGATACACCACTTTCCCGTTTTTAATAACAATTAATTGAGGGGATTGATGTTGTACTTGAAATTTTTCGGCTATGGCCAAAGAAATTGGACGATGATTCAATAAATCTAAATAATAAACATCTGCATTAGTATCTAAATCATATTCTGCTTCGAATTGTCTAATTACCATACTACTAATTCCACATCTTGTAGAATGTTTAAAAATGGCTTGTGTTTTTTCTTTTGACTTTTCTTTAATTTCGTCTAATTCTTCAATTGAAGTTAATGGTATCCACGGAAATTGAGGCTTTTCCGATTTACTTTTATTTCCTCCTTTAAACATATCTAGTAATCCCATATCTATTTTTTAGTGAGTAGTCGGTATATATAAAATTTGCTTACTGCTAAAATGAAAAAAGCTGCTCGATACCGAACAGCTTTTAGCTTATTTTTAACTAGCGTCGTTTATGACTTATGCATAAATGCTTGCTTTCCTAATAATTCTTCTTCTGTTTCTACTACATCCTCATCAGGCACACAACAGTCTACCGGACAAACAGCAGCACATTGAGGCTCTTCATGAAAACCTTTACACTCAGTACATTTATCTGGTACAATATAGTAAAACTCATCACTTACAGGTTCTTGAGATTCATCAGCATCCACCTCTTTTCCATTAGGTAGCACTACTCCCCCTTCTAAGTCTGTTCCATCACTATATCTCCAGTCGTCGGCACCTTCATAAATTGCAGTATTTGGGCACTCTGGCTCACACGCACCACAATTGATACACTCGTCTGTTATAATAATTGCCATAGCTATAATTTAATTCTAACTTTGCACAAAAATAACGCCCACACCATTCATAAGCAAATATTAGATGACTTTAAACGATAGAATTGTTGCTTTTGCAGCTTTAGGTAAATTTCTAAGTCAATTCGATGAAGAAAACATTGTTAGGCAAGATGATCTTTCAAACAATACTTCTTTTTATGAATTATTTTCACAAACTATTGAGTATGCAAAACATTACAATAGTTGGTTTACTCCTTCCGAAGTTAAAATTGCTTTAACAACATGGAGTAAGGCGTTAACTGAAGAGAATCTTAAAGACTGGATTGGTAATTATACAATTACAGATCATACCACTAAAACAGTGGGTATTGTTATGGCTGGAAACATACCATTGGTAGGGTTTCACGACTTATTAAGCATATTAATAAGCGGACATAAAGCATTAATTAAATTATCATCTAATGACAATAAATTAATTCCGCTTTGCTGTGAATTTTTAATTGATCAAAATGAAGAATTCAAATCACTAATTGAATTTACAGATGAACAACTTAAAAATTTTGATGCTGTAATTGCTACAGGGAGTAACAATACTGCTAGGTATTTCGAGTATTATTTTAATAAATATCCTAATATCATTCGCAAAAGCAGAAATTCTGTAGCGGTGATTACAGGTAATGAATCTAGTGCTTCATTAGAAGCTTTAGGTGAAGATATCTTTAGGTATTTTGGATTAGGTTGCCGAAGTGTTTCGAAGATTTTTGTTCCTAGAGGTTATGATTTCGACAAATTTTTTAAGGCAATGTTTAAGTACAACGAACTTGTTAATAATGATAAATACATTAATAATTACGATTACAACAAGGCGGTATATTTAATGAGTGAGTATAACATTTTGGATAATGGTTTTCTAATACTTAAAGAGGATGAAAGCCATGCTTCACCTATTGGAAGCTTATTTTACGAATATTATGATGATATAACGTCCCTTTCTGAAAAGTTAGTAGAAGATCAAGAGAAAATTCAATGCATTGTAAATTCTCCTATAACCTCTTCAAACGTTAATTTTGGCGAGACTCAAAACCCGTCATTAATGGACTATGCAGATGGTGTTGATACAATAAGTTTTTTGTTAAAAATTTAGTGAATAAAATTTCAAAAAAACATGGTTGTAAGAAAGATTATTATGACCTTTGTTGCTTCTTAAATTTAATTTTTAAGGAAATTTAATTTGTAAAGTGACTTGAAAACAAGTTGCTTTTAAATCAAAATGAATAGATGAAAAAACACAATTTTAGCGCGGGACCTTGTATTTTACCTCAGGAAGTGTTTCAAAAAGCTTCCCAGGCAGTATTAAATTTCAATGATTCTGGTCTTTCCATCTTAGAAATCTCTCACCGTAGCAAAGACTTCGTTGATGTTATGGAAAAAGCGCGTGAATTAGCGTTAGAATTGTTAGGATTAGAAGGGAAAGGATATAAAGCTTTATTCTTACAAGGTGGTGCTAGCACTCAATTTTTGATGGTAGCATATAACTTATTAAAAAACAAAGCTGGTTACATCAACTCTGGTTCTTGGAGTTCTAAGGCTATTAAAGAAGCACAAATTTTTGGAGAAGTAGTAGAAGTAGCTTCTTCTAAAGATGCTAATTTCAAATACATCCCTAAAGGATATTCAATTGCTGATGATTTAGATTATTTGCATCTTACAAGTAATAATACAATTTTCGGAACTCAAATTAAGAATTTCCCTACTACAGATGTCCCTTTGATTTGTGATATGAGTAGCGATATTTTTTCTCGTCAATTAGACTTTTCTAAATTTGGTCTTATCTATGCTGGAGCTCAAAAAAATATGGGACCTGCAGGAGCAACTTTAGTAGTAGTTCGCGAAGATATCCTACAAGAGATAGGACGCAAAATTCCTTCAATGTTAGATTATAAAGTACATATTAGCAAAGGAGCTATGTTTAATACGCCTCCTGTGTTCCCTATATATACTTCTATGCTAACATTAGAATGGTTAAAAGCTAAAGGAGGAATTGCTGCTATCGAAAAAGAAAACGAAAAGAAAGCAAAATTAATTTACTCGGAAATTGATTTAAACCCTTTATTTGAAGGTTTTGCTGCCAAAGAAGATCGTTCTATGATGAATGCTACATTTAATCTTGTTAATGGTGATTTAAAGGAGACTTTCGACACTATGTTGAAAGAAGGTGGTATCAACGGAGCTAATGGTCACAGAAGTGTTGGTGGATACCGTGCATCTATGTACAATGCAATGTCTATCGAAAGTGTAGGTGCATTAGTAGATATCATGAGTGATTTAGAGCGTAAAGCTTAATAATTTTTTGAATAAAAACGTACGACTAAGTACACAAATCCATATTTCTAAATGAAAATTTTAGCAAACGACGGAATTTCACAAAGCGGTATTGATGCTTTGACAAAGGCTGGTTTTGAAGTAAGTACTACTACAGTAGCTCAAGAACAGTTAATTAATTATATCAACGATAACGACGTTGTAGTTCTTTTAGTAAGAAGTGCTACAAAAGTACGTCAAGATCTTATAGATGCTTGTCCAGGGTTAAAAATCATTGGACGTGGTGGTGTTGGAATGGATAATATTGATGTTGATTATGCTCGCGGAAAAGGCTTATCTGTTATCAATACTCCTGCCGCTTCTTCAGAATCTGTAGCAGAATTAGTTTTTGCTCACTTATATGGTGGAGTTCGTTTCTTATATGATGCTAACCGTAATATGCCATTAGAAGGTGAAACTAACTTCAAAGGTTTAAAAAAGGCTTATGCTAAAGGATTAGAGCTTAAAGGGAAAACATTAGGTGTAATTGGTTTTGGTCGTATCGGTCAAGCCACTGCTCGTATTGCCCTTGGTGTAGGTATGAAAGTGATTTATTTCGACCCTTTTACCAAAGAGGTAGATTTATCAATCAGTTTCTTTGATGGACAATCTGTTGCTTTCAAATTAGAAAGCTTAACAAAAGAAGAAGTACTTCAACAATCTGATTTTATTAGTTTACACGTTCCTGCTCAAAAAGAGTATGTAATTGGTAAAGCTGAATTCGACTTAATGAAAGAAGGTAGTGCAATTGTTAATGCTGCTCGTGGTGGTGTTATTGATGAAGTTGCTTTAGTTGATGCTTTAGAAAGTGGTAAAATTGCTTTTGCAGGTTTAGATACTTTTGAAAACGAACCAAAACCAGAAATCAAGTTATTAATGCATAACAAGATTTCTTTAACTCCACATATTGGAGCTGCTACTCTAGAAGCTCAAGATCGTATTGGAGAAGAATTAGCTAGTCAAATAGTTTCTATCTTAAAATAATATAGAGATTAATCTCATTTTAATCTTACTTAAAGCTAGTATTCAGAAATTGAATACTAGCTTTTTTGCTTTTAATCGATTTTTTAAGTATTTCATCATAAATAGTTATCATTTCTCCTACGAAATACAATAAAATGGTCAATCATTAACTAACTTAGTTTTAATTAAGATACTGATGATGAGACGATTATATTTTTTTTCTGCTTTTTTTATGCTCAGTTTTTCTTTGTTGGCAAAAAAGCCTGTACAAAAAACAACTATTGAAGAACTTATTGGTAAGCAACAAATTCACCTTCAACAAATAACTATTAAATATTTAAATTTATTAGATGGTAAAGAACAGATCAATGCTATAGATAATGAGCTTTTTCTTATCGAAGAACATTTTAGAAAATTAAAAACTATTGTGCGTTCTACAAGTGACAAAAGCTTAAAAAAGTCTTATAAAAAAATTAAGAACTCTTTTTACGAATTTAAATCATTAGTTACTGAAGATCAAATATCAAGTATAGGTAAAATTCAAGAGAGACAATCTACTTTACAAGTTCAATTAAATCAATTTCAAGAAGATTTAAATAACGCTATTGTATCTGACACAGAAAATGCAGCTACTTCATTATTAAAGTCAAACATTTCGATTACCAATCAACAAGTTTTGAATTTAATTAAATATAAACTGAATCAACAACTGTTTGAAAAGACACTTGATCAGACATATTTAACCCATAATAAAAAGCTATTATATGAAGTTAATAATGGAATTAGTAAACTTTTAAAGAACAATGCAAATAAACTTCCTTACAATACAAAACTTTCTAGTTTGACTAGACTTGTTGATTATATGAAAGAGAATGAATTACATCTCAAAGCAGTTATCGATGATACTTATTTCATTTTTGAAGGTTTAAGGGATGACTACATATACGAACACAATAAACAAAGAATAAAAAGTTAATAATAAAATTGTAACTTTATAATCAATCACAAATTATAGAAACATGTCGGGTATTTTAGACTTATTAAATGGTCCTTTAGGGCAACAAATAATTAGCGGAGTTAGTCAACAATCAGGGCAATCTGCTGATAAAACAAGTGGTTTATTACAAATGGCTTTACCTGTTTTGATGGGAGCTATGAAAAAAAATGCAGCTACTCCTCAAGGAGCACAAGGATTACTTGGAGCTTTAGACAAACATCAAGGAGGTATTTTAGAAAACCTTGGAGGTTTATTTGATGGAGGTGTAGATCAATCTGTTCAACAAGATGGTGATAATATTTTAGGACATATTTTGGGAGGTAAACGATCTCAAGTAGAAGGTGCTTTAAGTCAACAATCTGGTATAGATGCTGGATCTGTAGGAAATATATTAAAAGTAGCAGCTCCAATTCTTATGGGAGTTTTAGGACAACAAAAGCAACAAAACGGGGTTTCTGATGCGAATGGTATTGGTAGCTTGCTTGGAGGCTTAATGGGAGGTGCTTCTCAAAATTCTGGAGCTTCTTCAATCCTTACTTCTATCCTAGATGCTGATGGAGACGGAAGCATTATTGATGATGTTGCCAATATCGCTTTAGGTGGTAAGAAAAAAGGTGGTCTTGGTGGATTACTAGGCGGATTATTTGGAGGTAGAAAATAATTTATTAGTCTCAATAATAGTTAGAATCATGTACTTTAGTACATTTCACTTTTAGTTTCTAAAAATTTTGTCTATGGCTATAGGCATTAAGCTTTAAGCAGTAGACCTTATGTATATTAATGTAGCTTATGGCTTAAAGCCTATAGCTTACAGCAATAAGTTAGAAAATAGAAAAAGACTTTCAGTCGTAACCGAAACTATGGATCTTCGAGTTCATAGTAGTTCTTTTTAAATAATTATAATTTATAAGCTGAAAGCTATTTATTGCTTTCAGCTTTTTTTATAACTTTAAGCAAAACATAAATTATATCAACACATGCTTGGATTCGGACTTATCTTTAAAATTGCTGCTGTAACATCAGGTTTACTATTATCAACATCTTTACTAGACAAATGGGATGGAGAGAAAGATTTTTTTACAAAAATCTCTGCAAAATTACTACCCTACAATACAATTATCGGTTCTGTTATTTTTGGACTTGGAATATTTGGCCTTTTCGATAGAGGTTGTATGGTTCACGACATTGCTGCCATCTGTGCTGGGTTACTATTAATTTCAGATGTTTTAGGGAAAGCACCACTTATTGGTGACTTATTAGTAAAAGCTTCTAATGCCTTAATTCCATTTAAAGTAATCGTAGGTATGGTAATATTAGTTATTGGTGTTACTCGTTTTTTCGGAATATACCTTCTTTGCTAATAGTAATTACGAACATCAAGACTCTTCTTCAATTATCTTTTGAAGGAGAGTTTTTTATGAATATTTTCTAATAATCTTACTTAAAACTTCTACAAAATAGTCCGCCTCATTTGTAGTATTATAAATAGAGAAAGACAATCGTAGAGCAGTTTTACTAAGTGATTCCTCTGAAAGAAATTCTGCTAACACATGTGAGGGTTTATTACTCCCACTTTGGCAAGCACTTCCTCTAGACACAGCAATTCCTGCTAGATCTAATTCAAATAAAATCGTATTCGCTTTCTCGTAAGAAACAGGTAATAGGATATTTAATAAATTATAATTTCTAGAGCTCTCATTAGAATGCGCATTAAATTCAATTTGAGAAATTTTTTCTTGTAACTCTGCGATTAAATATTCTTTTGTATCTAGAACAAATTTAATCTCTTCTTCTAGTTTTTTATATCCAAGAGTTAGGGCAACTTGCATTCCTTTTATTTGATGCAATGCTTCGGTCCCTGCACGTAAGCCTCGCTCCTGCTCTCCTCCATGCTGTAGTGCCTTTAATTTACATTCTTGATTTACGTAAGCAAACCCAATGCCTTTAGGTCCATAAAATTTATGAGCACTAGCCGTAGCAAAATGTAGTTTTACATCTTTAAAATTGATATCAAAATGCCCTATAGTTTGTACCGTATCAGAATGAAATAAAGCCTTATTAGTTTCACACAAATTACCTACGCGTTCAAGATCCAAAAGAACTCCTGTCTCGTTATTGATATGCATTAGTGATACTAACACATCTTCCTCTAAAGTATCTAGTAATTGTTCTAAAACTAAATAATCAATAGTTCCATCGGGTAAAATCGGCAAATAGTGAACCGACACACCAAAATCAGCAGCTAAATAAACAATTGTTTTCAACACCGCATGATGTTCTATCTTGGTAGTAATGATATGTTTTACTCCCAAATCACGAACAGCACCTTGCAAGATAAGATTGTTCGATTCTGTTCCTCCAGAAGTAAAAACAATTTCACTATCCAGCACACCAAATTGTTTGGCAATATATTTTCTAGAAGTTTCGACAATAGCTTTTGCACTTCTACCCAAAGCATAAGTAGCCGAAGCATTAGCATAAGTGTCTTGCATCACTTCTACCATACTCTCTATTACTTGTGGGCGCATAGCAGTAGTCGCCGCATTGTCGAAATAAACTTTCATTTAATTACTAGTGCCTAGTCACTAGTAATTAGTCATTAGTACAAAACTTAAGACTAGTGACTAACTACTAATGACTTATAATTATCTAACCAACTTCTTATACTTAATACGCTTAGGCATTAGATCTCCACCAAGGCGTTTCTTTTTGTTTTCCTCATAATCAGAGAATGAACCTTCAAAGAAATATACTTGCGAATCTCCTTCAAAAGCCAAAATATGTGTACAAATACGATCTAAAAACCAACGGTCGTGACTAATTACTACAGCACAACCTGCAAAGTTTTCCAAACCTTCTTCCAAAGCACGAAGTGTATTTACATCCAAATCATTCGTAGGCTCATCGAGTAACAATACATTACCTTCTTCTTTTAGTGTCATAGCTAAGTGAAGACGGTTACGTTGTCCCCCAGAAAGCGTAGACACTTTTTTATTCTGCTCGCTTCCACTAAAGTTAAAACGACTTAAGTAAGCTCTCGAATTCACTTGGCGTCCTCCCATCATGATCAACTCTTGTTCATCAGAAAAGTTTTGCCAAATTGTTTTTTCAGGATCAATGTTCGAATGGCTTTGATCTACATAAGCAATCTTAGCCGTGTCACCAACCGCAAAGCTTCCTTTATCAGGTTGCTCCTCTCCCATAATCATACGGAAAATTGTCGTTTTACCTGCACCATTAGGCCCTATAATACCAACAATACCCGCCTGTGGAAGATTAAAGTTTAAATCTTCATATAATAATTTATCATCAAATGCCTTACTAACCCCTGTAGCCTCGATCACATTTGTCCCCAAGCGATCTCCATTAGGAATAAAAATCTCTAATTTTTCATCTACCTGTTTTTGGTCTTGACTCATCAACTTGTCATAATTCTTCAAACGCGCTTTTTGTTTCGTTTGACGACCTTTAGCACCTTGACGTACCCATTCTAACTCTCGCTCTAATGTTTTTTGACGTTTCGAAGCCGTTTTAGACTCCTGGGCCATACGCTTAGACTTTTGATCCAACCAAGAAGAGTAATTTCCTTTCCAAGGTATTCCCTCTCCTCTATCCAGTTCTAAAATCCAACCTGCAATATTATCTAAGAAATAACGGTCATGCGTCACCGCAATTACCGTTCCTTTGTATTGCGCCAAATGATGCTCTAACCAATGTACCGATTCGGCATCCAAGTGATTGGTAGGTTCATCCAATAACAATACATCTGGTTCCTGTAACAGCAGACGACATAAAGCCACTCTACGACGCTCCCCACCAGAAAGCACTCCTATCTTTTTATCACCATCCGGAGTACGTAGCGCATCCATGGCAATTTCCAATTTAGTATCCAATTCCCAAGCGCCCCTAGCATCAATTTCATCCTGAAGCTCTGCTTGTTTGGCCATCAGCTTCTCCATTTTATCGGGATCGCTATACACCTCTTCTAGCCCAAACTGATCATTAATCTTATTGTATTCCTCTAATATAGCCACCGTTTCAGCAGCACCTTCTTTAACTACATCTAGTACTGTCTTCTCGTCATCAAGCTTTGGCTCTTGCTCTAAGTAACCTACAGTATAACCTTGAGAAAACACCACATCACCTTGATAATTAGTATCTGCTCCCGCTATAATTTTCAGCAAAGTCGATTTTCCCGAACCATTAAGTCCAAGAATACCAATCTTAGCACCATAGAAAAAACTTAAATAAATATTTTTTAAAACTGGAGTATTCGAATCTTTAAAAGTCTTTGTAACTCCAGACATTGAAAAGATAATCTTCTTATCGTCTGACATAATTGTATGTTAATTAATATTTGGGCGTTCCCTATCGGGTCAGGCTATTCGCTATATCTTTTTTGTTTTATAGTTCGTTCCGATAACTATCGAAGCACTTAGCATAACAAAAAAGGATGCCGCTGCTATCCTTAACGCTTTTACAAATATCGTAAAAAAATAAAGTGTGGTTACGCTATAAATGCATCTCTATTTTAAGTTTCTCAAAATTCAGTCCAACATAAAAACAGTACATTTTTTTTGTAATATTTCTAACTTTTTACGTCTATATACATGAGTAAGAAATTAAATGAGCCATGAAGACAAATTTTTCAAATATCATAAATTCAGACCAACCCGTATTATTAGATTTTTACGGGGAATGGTGTGGCCCTTGTCAACGTCAGTTTCCGATATTACAAGAGGTAAAAGACAAATTAGGTGAAGACATCAAAATCATGAAAATAGATATTGATAAGAATGAAGTGTTAGCACATAAATTTGGAGTACGCAGTGTCCCAACGCTAATTCTTTATAAAGGAGGAAATCCTGTTTGGAGAAAATCGGGTTTAACTGCTAAAGGAGATTTATTAAACATAATCGACTCGCATTAATATAATAATACTTCCAAAATATTCTTTTCAAGGTAATAATATCTCACTAAGTATGTAAAGTATTACTGTCCGATAAAACTTTTTAGAAGCGGGATTTCCAATTAAGGATTTCCCGCTTTCATTATCTTGTAGTTTACCACAACAAACAAGACATGAATAAAAGTACATACTTTACGGCATGTTGTATTTTTCAAATACCTAATATGATTTAATCATCAGCAATATTAGGACTCAACCATTTAGAAGCATAATCCAAATCAATAGATTTTCTATTGGCAAAGTCTTTTACTTGGTCTTCTTTTATTTTTCCTAATCCAAAGTAGCGAGCTTCTTCGTTACCAAAATAGTAACCAGAAACAGAAGCCGCTGGCCACATAGCCATACTTTCCGTAAGCTCTACTCCAATCTTGTCATCAACTTTTAATATATCCCAAATCGTTAGTTTTTCTAAATGATCAGGACAAGCTGGATACCCAGGAGCAGGACGAATTCCTTTATACGTTTCTTTAATTAACTCCTCATTCGTTAATCCTTCATTAGCAGCATAACCCCAATGTGTCATTCGAACTTCTTTATGTAGATATTCTGCATAAGCTTCAGCCAAACGATCGGCTAGTGCTTTTACCATAATGGAATTGTAATCATCCAATTTTTCTTCGAACTCTTTCGCTTTTTCGGCTGTCCCAAAACCTGTAGAAACACAAAAACACCCCATATAATCTTGCTTTCCTGTTGCTTTAGGAGCTATAAAATCGGCTAAAGCAAAATTTGGTTTCCCTTTATATTTCTTTAATTGTTGACGCAAAGTTCTAAAAGTCGCTTTATATTCTCCATCCAAAGAGACTTCGATATCATCGACATCAATCGTATTCGCTTCAAATAATCCAAAAATAGCTTTTCCTGTCAACCATTTTTCTTCCAATAATTGATCAAGCATTTCTTTAGCATCGGCAAATAATTCTTTTGCTTGCTCTCCTACTACTTTATCTTCTAAAATATCGGGGTATTTACCATGTAGATCCCATGATCTAAAGAACGGAGACCAATCGATATAATCTACCAATTCATTTAAATCTTGGTTTTCGATTATTTGAATACCCAATTGATTAGGTTTCACTATTTCTGAAGTTTTCCAATCAATTTGATAACGATTCGCTCTTGCATCTTTAATAGATAGGTATTCCTTCTTTTTAGTTCGTTTTAAGAAACTTTCTCTAAATACATCATAATCTTCTTTTACAGATTTAATATAAGCCTCTTTAGTATCTGGTTTTAATAAATCTCCAACAACAGTTACCGCTCTCGATGCATCATTAACATGTACCACCGAACCTTCATATTGCGGATCGATTTTTACAGCTGTATGCGCTTTACTTGTCGTTGCTCCACCTATCAATAAAGGCACTGTAAAGTTTTTACGTTGCATTTCTTTAGCCAAATACACCATTTCATCTAAGGATGGTGTAATTAACCCACTTAAACCTATAGCATCTACATTTTCAGTAATGGCAGTTTCAATAATTTTTTCTGGCGGTACCATAACTCCCAAATCAACAATCTCGTAATTGTTACAAGCGAGTACTACCGAAACAATATTTTTACCAATATCATGCACATCTCCTTTAACGGTAGCCATTAATATTTTTCCTGCATTTTCAGATGCACCTTCTACTTTGGGGTGCTTTAACTTTTCTTCTTCAATGTAAGGAAGTAAATAGGCAACGGCTTTCTTCATTACACGAGCAGATTTAACTACTTGCGGCAAGAACATTTTTCCCTCACCAAAAAGGTCTCCAACAACATTCATTCCGGTCATTAAATGTCCTTCGATTACCTGAATAGGTTTATCTGCTTCTTGACGAGCTTGTTCTACATCTTCTACGATAAACTGATCGATACCTTTAACTAAAGCTCTAGTAATACGAGCTTGTAAAGGTTCCTCACGCCAAGAAAGGTCTTGACCCGATTCTTTTTTCCCTGTCCCCTTAACTGTTTCTGCAAAATCTAGCAAGCGCTCGGTGGCGTCGTCTCTTCTATTTAAAATAACGTCTTCAACACGCTCTAGTAAGTCTTTAGGGATGTCATCATACACCTCGAGCATGGTTGGGTTTACAATACCCATATTCATTCCTGCTTTAATCGCATGGAATAAAAATACAGAGTGCATTGCCTCACGCACTGGATTGTTTCCTCGGAAAGAAAAAGACACATTACTTACTCCACCACTAACACTACAATTAGGCAAGTTTTCACGAACCCAACGAGTCGCTTCAATAAAATCGATGGCATTTAATTTATGCTCATCCATTCCTGTAGCTACGGGAAATATATTTAAATCGAAAATAATATCTTCTGAAGCAAA
This sequence comes from uncultured Aquimarina sp., assembly GCA_947499005.1. GTDB lineage: Bacteria > Bacteroidota > Bacteroidia > Flavobacteriales > Flavobacteriaceae > Aquimarina. The sequence goes on along the minus strand of CANMML010000004.1, from coordinate 109,761 downwards.
TCCCACTTTATCAACCAATACTCTATACGAACGCTCGGCGATTTCAATACGACGCTCATAATTATCGGCCTGACCAACTTCATCAAATGCCATTACAATTACCGCAGCACCATAGCGTTTAATTAAGGTAGCTTCGTGGATGAATTTTTCTTCTCCTTCTTTTAAACTGATTGAATTAACCACACATTTACCCTGTACAACTTGTAAACCTGCTTCTAATATCTCCCACTTAGAACTATCGATCATTATTGGTACACGAGCAATATCAGGCTCTGCCATAATTAAGTTCAAGTAGCGTACCATGGCTTCTTTTCCATCAATTAGACCATCATCCATATTGATGTCTATTACCTGTGCCCCACCCTCAACTTGATGACGTGCAATATCTAAAGCCTCATCAAATTTTTCTTCTTTGATCAAACGTAAAAACTTACGTGATCCAGCAACATTTGTTCGCTCTCCTACATTAATGAAATTTGAATTCTCATTAACGATCATGGGCTCTAAGCCAGATAGTTTGAGAAAGCGTTTATCTTGTACAGTTGATGGATTATTCGACATTATATTATTATTTCAGAAGATTGTTGTTTTTGGTTATCAGTTACCTGTTTTCAGTACTTGTTGAGAGTAAAGATTTGTGATACTTAATGAAACCATTTAACAACTTCTTACATTTATTAATTTCTTTAAATAATGACTTAAATTCGTCATTAGTAATATATTTTAAATCTAAAGCGATAAACATTTGAGTTTCCAATTCAAACAATGAGCCTCTTGAAATATAAAAGAATCTCAACTTATCATTAGGAGTATTTCTCCCACAGCCCTCAGCAATATTTGAAAGAACAGAAACCGCACTTCTTCTAATTTGATCTGTTAAACCAAATCGTTCTTCTGAAGGGAAAATTTTAATTATTGAATATATTTTACTTACTAAAAGTCTTGATTCTTTCCATACATCCAAGTCAAAATATTCCATAACTATATTTTATTTACTGATAACCGATAACTAAAAACAGATAACTATCAACTACCAACCAAAATACGAGGTTTATACTCAGCTGCTAAATCAGCAATTGCTTTTATATGTGCAGGAGTGGTCCCACAACAACCGCCAATAATATTAATTAAGCTTTTGTCTAGAAATTCTTTGATTTGCTCGGCCATTTGCTCTGGAGTTTCATCATATTCCCCAAAAGCATTTGGTAAACCTGCATTAGGATGAGCAGAAACATTAAATTCTGCTTTATTTGCTAACACTTCCAGATGAGGAGTTAATTGATTAGCACCTAAGGCACAGTTAAAACCTACACTTAACATAGGAATGTGTGATATCGATACTAAAAAAGCTTCCGCTGTTTGCCCTGAAAGTGTACGACCACTGGCATCCGTGATAGTTCCACTAACCATAATAGGAACATCAATTCCTCTTTCCTTTTTTACCTCTTCAATAGCAAATAATGCAGCCTTAGCATTCAGCGTATCGAAGACCGTTTCTACCAATAGAATATCTGCTCCTCCATCCAATAGTGCTTCTGTTTGTTGCTTGTAAGCAATACGCAAATCATCAAAAGTTACTGCCCTGTATCCAGGATCATTTACATCTGGTGACATACTAGCTGTTCGGTTAGTTGGCCCAATAGAACCAGCAACAAAACGGGGCTTATCTGGATTTTTTGCGGTATATTCATCAGCCACTTCTTTCGCGATCTTAGCCGATTCATAGTTCAATTCATAAACCAGATCTTCCATACCATAGTCTTCCATGGCAATAGTCGTTCCCGAAAAAGTGTTTGTCTCTGCAATATCGGCACCAGCATCGAAATACTTACCATGAATTTCTTTAATAGCTTCCGGTTGAGTTAAACTTAACAAGTCGTTATTTCCTTGTAAAGGTTGCCCCCAATCCTTAAAACGTTCACCACGATAATCTTCCTCGGTAAACTTATATTGCTGAATCATAGTACCCATTGCTCCATCTAAAACAAGGATACGTTCTTTTAAGATGTCTTGAATATTCTTCATACTTCCTTTTGTCGCCTTTGTTTGTGTTAGATTACTGACAAAAAACGCAAATGCAAAGGTACTCTATACCCTAGATTTTAACAACAGCCCGAACGATAATAAAATTTTACTAGACTTTAACGATTCATAGTTGCAACTGATCAATAAAAAGTCCATTTTTATAAAGTAAAATCACCTATTTATGCAGCTACTTGAAAAGCTAAAAAAATCTCCATCAAAGGAGATTCTTGGTTTAGAGTTATTTCTTTTATTTTTTGTTCTCCCTGTACTTTTAGCTACTTCTGTTGCTCCTATAATTAAAATATCAAGTGTTGTATCAGCACTAATTTATGTTTTGATAGTAGGTGTTTCAAAGCATAGCTTTCAAAAAATAAGCATTCCAAAGCCTAGTATAGCATATATAGTTCGGGTGATTGGGTTATCGGTCTTACTTTTTATTTTAGGGTATTTTATAATGAAAGTAACACGCCCAGAAGCTCTTTTTAATATGCCTAAAAATAATATCACATTCTGGATTCAGATTTTAATGATTTATGCGTTTTTTTCTGTATTTACTCAAGAATTACTTTACAGAAGGTATTTTTTCAATAGGTATAAACAACTAATAAAGAATAAACAGCTATTGTTTTTTATTAATGTTATCTGTTTTTCGTTATGTCATATCTTTTTACATACTACTTGGGTACTAATAGCAACTGCAATCGGTGGAGCTTTATTTGCCTACACTTATAAAAAAGAAAAGAGCCTGTTCTGGACTTGTGTCGAACACGCTCTTTATGGTAATATTTTATTTTCTATCGGAATTGGAGCAGAATTAGCTTTTCCGAGTTAAGTTTTTGTGACAATGAGATTTAAACCATTATTCGACCTTGTTGAGCATTTGCAATAGCATGCTCATAAGCTGTCTCATACAAAGGAACTACTTGTGATACTTCGAATTTTAATGCTTGTTCTCTTGCTTGTTTTTTAAATTTATCTAGTGTCTCCTCATTTTTAAGGATTTTAAATGCATTTGCAGCCATACCTTCGATATCCCCCACCTCACTTAGGAATCCCGAAACTCCATCCTTATTTACTTCAGGAATCCCTCCTGTATTACTAGAAATAACAGGAACACTATGAATCATAGCTTCTAAAGCAGCTAAACCAAAACTTTCTTTTTCGGAAGGCAGTAAGAACAGATCACTAAAACACAGGATTCTATGGATTTCATTGCTATTACCCATAAAAATAACTTTATCCTGAATTCCTAATTCTCTAGTTAACTTTTTCGCATCGGGCATTAAAGGCCCATCACCTACCATCATTAGTTTTGCAGGGATATCTTGTTGAATTATATTGAAAATTCGGATAATATCTTCAATTCGTTTTACGGGTCTAAAGTTACTGATATGTGTGATGATTCTTTCTTCTTTCTCTGCCATAAGATGTCTTTTACATTCGACATCTCTGTTGATAGATTTATTAACATCAATAAAATTAGGAATTACCTCTATTTTAGAATCGTCGATATCGAAAAGACGTAATGTATCTTGTTTCAAGCTTTCAGAAACAGAAGTAACCACATCACTTTGGTTGATGCTAAAAGTAACTGCTGGCTTGTAATACGGATGATTTCCTACTAAAGTAATATCGGTTCCATGTAAAGTAGTCACCATTGGAATATGGATACCCTCTTGTGCAAGCATTTGTTTTGCCATATAACCAGCATATGCATGCGGAATAGCATAATGTACATGTAATAATTCGATATCATATTTCTTTATTACACGAACCAATCTACTAGATAAAGCTAACTCATAAGGTTGGTAATGAAACAAAGGGTATTCGGGCACTTCCACTTCATGAAAGTGTATCCCTGGCACTAACATATCTAAGCGCACAGGTTGTCTATATGTAATGAAATGAACTTGATGCCCTCGGTTGGCTAAAGCTATCCCTAATTCTGTTGCTACTACTCCACTTCCTCCAAATGTTGGATAACACACTACCGCTATATGCATTTCTTATCTGAATTTACCCTTTAAACAAATTTACTCAATAATTGCTTCGTATATCAATTTTTGAATATTTGTACGTATATCTTCTGTAATTAATTTACGATTAGTCGCATCGGGAAAAGTTCTATTACTTAGAAATACATAAATTAACTTTTCTTTAGGATCAGCCCAAGTATAAGTACCTGTAAATCCGCTATGTCCAAAACTTTCCATAGATACACAACCACAAGTCGGACCAGCATCTTTTAATTGAGGTTTATCGAAACCAACCCCTCTTCTATTTTCTTCTTCACAAAAGTGACAAGTATTGAATTTTTTAAAGGTTTTGTCTGAAAAATAGTCGACCCCACCATAAATTCCTTCATTTAAATACATCTGCATCATTTTGGCGACATCATTTGCATTACCAAATAAACCTGCATGACCACCAATACCATTTTGCATAGCCGCACCTTGATCATGCACATAGCCATGAATAATTTGATTTCGAAATAATTGATCGTGTTCCGAAGGAGTGATTCGTTCTAATGGAATTCCTTCATTTAAGGGTCTGTACATTAAGTTATTCGCTCCAAGGCTATTGTAAAACTGATTCTTACTCAATTGAGCTAAATCTAATTTATAAAAGTCTTCGATATATTCTTTTAAAATATAAAAAGGAAGATCACTATACTTATAATCACTTTTCTCTCGAAGTTCGCTATTGATGAGTTCTTGAAATATTGAATCTTGATAGTCTTCTCTTAAATACATTTCATTGGCCACTTTTACCGTATACCAATCTCTCTCCTTGGTAGCATAATACTCTTTAAGAGGTTTATAAGTAATGGAATCTAATGTTTTTAAATAAAATGGAATCCAAGATTTAAGCCTTCCTTTGTGCGATAAAGCTTCTAATAAAGTAATTGTATCTTTATTTGTCTCCTTCAGCTCAGGTAAAATATCCCCTAGCTTATCTTTTAAACGAAAAAGCCCTATATCATGCAATTTCATGGTCAAAGGTAATGTTGCCAGAATTTTTGTTAAGGATGCTAAATCATATAAGTCATCTTCTTTAACCGATCGCTTGTTTTTGTAGGTATGATGTCCAAACTGTTTGTTGTAAACTACATTTCCATTACGAGCTATAAGTAATTGCACTCCCGGAGTCATTTTCTGCTCAATGGCATAATTAACTACAGAATCTACTTTTTCTAACTTTCTAGAATCCAACCCCTCTTGTTCGGGTAATCTATATCCTAGACGCTGCTTTTTACTCAAAAAAAAACCGTCTCCTGCTTTATAATAAGGAGTAATACTAACAGGTAAGGTTCCTTTGGTAGGTAGAGCTCCAAAAATAATCTGCGCTGCTTTCTCTTGAAAGGCTTTATGATTTTGATAACCTACTATAATTGACTTAAGAGGCTTTAAAGCTTCTAGATTATTTAAAGCATAAGGTTTAGCAAAGCTTACTAAAGTAGTCGTGTAACGCTGCGCAATAATATTGATTAAATCTGCTTCTAAGCCTTTTAATTTGTATTTAGACCAAGGAGACTTATTAGAAGCATGATGTCCAACTATAATTTGATTGTAATAAGCAAGTTGATCCAAGTCTTCTAGAGTCTCAACTTTTATTTTCTCGATATTTCCATATCGTTTTAATTGATCTTCAAAGAATTTGCCATCTCCTTCACCAAATGGAACATATGCAATACTTCTTAATTCTAAATGATTGATTGGTAATGTGTTTTGCTCATTCTTAATTAATGTAATTGCATTTTCTGCCAATTCAGCAGTTAATAGCTCATTTTCATACTCATTTAAATCTTGAATTAAATCATTCGTTTCAATAGGAGTATAATGATGTAAGCCTGCTTTATATTTTGCTTTTAGAATCTTTTTTACAGAATAAGCCAAGCGTGCTTCAGTGATTTTACCTTTTAGAACCTTTTCTTCTATTTTCTTAACTGCTTTAGGAATGTCTTCAGATATTAATAAAATATCATTACCGGCTTCGAATGCAGCTATATCAATATCTCCAGGGTCATCAAAATTTGAAGCCCCTTTCATATTTAAGGCATCAGTAAAAACCAATCCCTTAAATTTTAGTTGTTTTTTAAGCAAATCAGTAACTACTTGATTTGATAACGAAGACGGTAATCCTTTTTTCTTGATTAAGCTTGGTATATTGAGATGCGCAATCATAACACTAGAAACTCCTTTATCGATCATTCTTTCAAAAGGATACAATTCTACTTGTTCTATTCTATTTTTATCGAATGAGATACTTGGTAATGTTTTGTGCGAATCTTTATCAGTATCTCCATGACCTGGAAAATGTTTTGCATTAGTTAAGATTCCTTGTTCATGCATTCCTTCCATTAGAGCAATGGCGTGATTCGAAACCCATTCTTTTCCTTCACCAAAAGAACGATTCCCTATAATTGGGTTTTTCGGATTAGTATTGATATCTACTACAGGAGCAAAATTAAGGTGTACTCCTAGCCTTTTACAGTGTTTACCAATTAGATTCCCTGTTTTCTTTACAAGTTCTTTGTTTCTAATGGCTCCGAGAGTCATATTCCAAGGGAAAGCATAGGTAGAGTCTAAACGCATAGCTAAACCCCATTCTGCATCCATAGCAATTAATAAGGGCGTTTTTGAAACAGCTTGAAGGTTGTTACACATCTTAGCTTGTCTTAACGGCCCTCCTTTAGAGAAAATGATTCCGCCGAGATACTGCTCTTCAATTAGTTTTTTAATACGATTTTCCTCTTCCTCTCCTTTACTAGAAAAAGCATCAACCATAAATAATTGACCAATACGCTGCTGTGTGTTTAGACTATTGTAAACACTATCCACCCATTGTTGTTGAACAACTGTATCGACAGTTAACAAAGGGTCTTTTTGAGCAAATAGCACATTATGTAAAGTGATACTTACAACGAGTATAAAAAGTTTCTTCAAATTTTATTTCTTTAAAAAACGAGCATGCCAGCTTTCTTTCATAGGTACCTCCCAGTGGTCTCCATACTCTTCTTTTGTAGTTACTAAGTTATTGAAAACTATAGTATTTTCAGAAACAGATTTTGCTTTTACCATTTTTCTGAAATCTATCAGGTTTTTATAAGCTACAAATTCACCGTTTTTAAAGGAAACATTCATCTTATCCATTAAGTCAACATCGTAATCTTTTTCTAATTGCTGAAAGAAATGAACCGAGGCATCAATAGAGCACCCACTAGCTGTATTAAAACCATTATCTACTGCTAGAACAATAAACCTGTTGTATTTAATTTCGTAACCTGCTTTTAATGTAGCTCCATGAGCCGTCCACTCTTTAATAAAATCATCTAATTTTCTAGTAATATCAACTAGTTCATCAGTAGTAAATGTACGATTGGCTTGATATATCCAAACTTTTGAGTTGTTTGGTAATTCGTTAAATTTTGTTAACATATTTTGTAGATTCTAGGTACAGAGTATTAAGTATAAAGATTCTTGAATTATTTTCTAATATCATTAGTACTTTGAACTCTAGCTTGCACTATTATTTTATTAAATCGATTTAAAATCTTAATACTTTGTATTGTATACTTAAACTATTTTAAACTTATTCCGTCACTATCAATAGTAATCTTTCGAGTTTTATAAAGTGTACCGATAGCTTTTTTAAAGTTTTTCTTACTTAACTGTAAACGGTCTTTAATTTCTTCTGGCGATGATTTGTCATGTAATGGTAAAAAACCACCCTCAGCTTCTAAGGTTTTTAAAATCATAGCGGCATTAGGCTCTATCCCTCTATAACCATGCTTTTGAAGAGTAATATCAATTTTATTGTCGTGTCTAATTTTCTTTACCCAAGCCTGCATGCGATCACCTACATGGATATCTTGAAAGATTTCATCAAAATAAACTAAACCCAAATGCTTTTGATCAATAATTACATTCCATCCTTTATCAGATAAATGAGACATAATAATTTCTACTTCTTGATAAGGTTCTAATAAAACAAGTTTATTATCCAAAAACTTATTTGTTTTTGAAGATGCTACTAAACGTCCAGTTTTATCATCGATATAAACATGTACCAAATAACTAAGTCCTTTTCGCATTTTGTTTACTTGCTCCTTAAATGGGACAAATAAATGTTTCTCTAATCCCCAATCTAAAAAAGCACCGATTTCTGAAGTATCAGCACACTTAAGATATGCGAATGAATTTGCTGTAGCAAAAGGTTTAATGTTAGTAGCTACAGGGCGTTCTTGATGATCTAAATAAACAAAAACTTCTAGCTTATCTCCTATTTCAAAATCTTGAGGAACATATTTATTAGGAAGCAATACTTCGTCGCCACTTTCATTCTTCAAGTATAATCCAGGATCACGATCCCGATCGATCTCCAATGTGTGATACTTCCCAATTTCTAACATAAAAATAATTTTCTGCAAATATACTATTCATCTATCTAGTATGCTAAAAACAAAATCCCGCAAAATGCGGGATTTATAATGTATATGTACGTATTTTTAACCGTAAATAGCTTCTTTTCCAAAATGCTTAGTCAATAAGTAGTATACTACTGCTCTATACTTGTTTCTGTTAGAAGAACCATAAGCTTCCATTACTTTGGCAATTCCTTCGTCTAATGCAGGTCCGTCAGCTAAACCTAATTTTTTGATTAAGAAATTATTCTTTACAGTAGTCAATTCAGCTTCACTTGATCCAGAAACTGTTGAAGCATCTTTACCATAAATTGCAGGCCCACATCCGATAGTTACTTTAGTTAATAAATCTAAATCTGGAGTTTGACCTAACTTAGATTTAATGTCTTCTGCGTACTTGGTGATTAATTCATCTCTTTTACTCATTTTATATAAAATTTGTGTTGTTTCCTCAAATATAAGGCTTCTTACATAAAAACAAAAAAACCATTAAAAATCAATATATCTGTCTTATTTCTTTAAAATAAGCTAGTAAAATCTCATCATTTACATTGTTTGGCGTGAAAATTTCTAAAATAGTTTTTGTCTTATTTTCGACAAAACGCTCAATAGAATCGATGAAATTATTTCCGTCACCTTGAATATATGTATAACCATACATTTTGGATAAATGTTCTGCAGTGTATTGATGTTTAGTTTCTAAGAACTCTTCGAAATATTTAGCTGATTTATCTCCAGGTAAGATTCTGAAGATTCCTCCTCCACTATTATTAATGATGATTATTTTAAAATTATTGGGAGTATAATTATTCCATAAAGCATTACTGTCATATAAAAAACTAAGATCTCCTGTAATTAATAAAGTTGGCTTTTCTTGTACTAAAGCAGCACCAATAGCAGTACTTGTACTACCATCAATACCACTAGTTCCTCGATTACAAAAGACTTCTAGATTATTAGAAATATCAAATAACTGAGAATAGCGTATTGTAGAGCTATTACTTAATTGCAAACAAATATGCGATTCTAAGCGATTAAAGATTTCTCCATACACTTTTAAATCACAGTATGGGATCTTACTTAAATATAAGTCATGTCCTTTTCTTCGCGTTGTAAATTCATTAAGCCAATATTCTTGGTAATTAGTCTCCTTTTTATATTCTAATGGTAATTGAGCTAAAAAACTATTAATTGATGTTTTATAATGCTCTGTTAAACAAAAATAAGTATCATAAGCACGATGTTCATCTATATGCCAATGAACTTTAGGTTGATATGCCCTCAATAAAGCCTTAATTTTTTTAGAAACTACCATTCCACCAAAAGTTAATAATACTTCTGGTTGAAATAAGTGCTTTTCGTTATCATCAAAAGCTGCAATTAATTTATCAATCCCATTTATGATTTTAGGATGATAGAGATTGGAAGTAGTTTCCGTTATCATCACTACAGCAGGATTGTTTAAGAGAATATCAAGATATTTTTGTTCAATGGTGTTAGGAGATAAAACGCCAACTAAAACCAATATCTTTTTTGAATCCCCCCATTTATCTAAAACGCTTTTAGGTATAGAAAAAGATTCCTTTTTAGTCAATAAATCACAGTTAAATTTAACTTCAACCAAAGATTTAACTCTATTGTATAAAGGCTCATAAATAGGGATATTTATATGACTTGGTAATTCTTTAGTAATGCTTTTAGATATAACATTATTTAATAGCTCCTGATTCTCTTCTTCTAACTCTAAATTATACTCAAAGGCATTGGATAAATCAACCTGATCTACAACATGATTTTGATAAACATTAGACTGTCTAATAGTCTGCCCATCCCCTATGTCAATAAATTTTTTAGGTCTATCTGCACTTAGTATTATTAATGGAATCTGGCTATAGAAAGCTTCAGAGATTGCTGGATAATAATTCAACAATGCACTACCAGAGGTGCAGACCAAAGCAACAGGCTCTTTTAACTGCTGAGCAATTCCCATTGCAAAAAAACCTGCACAACGCTCATCAACTATACTATAACACTTAAAATAAGGGTTATTACTAAAACTGATGGCTAAAGGAGCATTTCTTGAACCAGGAGAAATTACGATATGTTTGACTTGAAACGAATAGCAAGCAGCTACAACTTGCCTCACTATTGGAATATCGGATTGTAAAATGTCTATACTCATTAATCACAAGATACTGTAGCCACAAATGTATTGCTTCTTATTTAAAGAAACTTTATAAAATACGCTTCATCACCTGCGATTTATTCACCGTCTCATACCATTCGGCTTCTGCGTTTGAAGCCTCAGTAATACCTCCTCCTACATAAATAGCAGCTTTAGAAGCTTCTTCAAACATTTCCATACATCGAAGATTTACAAAAAGATTTACTTCTTCAGTACTTTTTACTTCTCCAAGAAAGCCTGTGTAATATGTACGATCATAACCTTCATTACTCGATATGAATCCTTTAGAAATATCATTCGGAAGCCCACAAACAGCGGGAGTTGGATGCAATACTTCAATTAATTGTTTAAGTGAATTTTTTCCTTTAACTCTAGCCTTTATTGGAGTTTTTAAATGCAATAGACTTCCTGCTTTTTGAGTGATCGTATTTTTAATTTCTATGCTATCCACACAATCATTCTTTGTTAAAGCTTCTTTGATAGCATCAACAACAAATTGTTGTTCCTCTTTTTCTTTTTGACCCCATACAACATCTGTAGTTCCCTCATAGGATTGGGTCCCTGCTAATGCCATAGTTTCAAAATAACCTTCTTTAATATTTATTAGCGTCTCTGGAGAGGCTCCCATCCATAAGCCTATTTGAGGGTGAAACCAACAGTAGCAGAACGTTTTAGGGTAAGTAAGACAAATATTTTGGAATATCTGAAATACATCAATATGATCTAACTGCTGTATTTCTTTTCTTGAAATTATAACTTTATATAAATCCCCCTTTTTAATAGCCTCTATGGCTTTTGATACACTCTTTTGATGGAATAGCTGTTGATAGAGTTCATTCTCTCTAAAAAGAGGACGCCTGCTTTTAAATTCGAACCCTAGCATATCAGTTTCTAATACTTGACATTCGCTATCATAAAACCAAATAGACTTCTCATTATCTGTATCAAAAGGTGCAAATACAAAGCCTGACTTATTAAAGTCGTTATTTAAATTAAGTGAGGTATCGTTTTGTAAATAAGCTTTTACCATTGCTTGTCCTGGATAGGAAAACAAAGTAAAAGGGAGTTGCAACTGTTTATGCTGATGTAATTTTAAAAAAAAGGTATTCAATGCTAAATATATTACCTCGGTAAGGCTATTGTTGTCAATTTTACTGCCGATATCAATTGATCTGCTTCATTTTTAATCATGATTTGCCATAATTGAGTGGTTCTTCCCAAGTGAATGGCTTCTGCTCTAGCAGTAACAATACCGTCCCTTACCCCTTTTACATGATTAGCACTAATCTCTATGCCTCTTATTTTAAATTTATTGTAATCAATAAATACATAAGCTGCTAAACTACCCACCGATTCAGCCAAAGCTACCATAGCCCCTCCATGCATTACTCCTTCGGGTTGATGTACTTTAGGAGTTACAGGCATTTGAGCTACTACAAAATCATCTCCGATATCAGTATAGACGATATCTAAGGTTTCCATTAATGTGTTTTTGCAGATGCTATTACACATATCAAGTTTTAGTTTTTTTTCTTCTTCAGTCATAATTTATGGCTTTCTGCTTCGAGCTAACAACTATTGGCTAATATATCCTTTTTAGCCAGATACTCATGACCCATTGTGAGTAGCTTTACTACTATAAAAAAACAAATTTCGTGAATTCATTAAAAACACAGAACTTTAAATGCTAAACTTTAGATACATCTAATGGAAAAACAAGTCTCTTATCAACATTCGAATACTTATGAAACTCTTAACAAACTAACAGAAGAGACTAAATATGTTTGGTTGGTTTTTCATGGTTTAGGTTACTTAAGTCGCTATTTTATTAGACATTTTAAAACATTAGACCCTAAAGAAAACTATATTATTAGCCCTCAGGCCCCTTCAAAATATTATGCTGACAAATCTTACACTAAAGTTGGAGCATCTTGGCTAACTAAAGAAAATACAATAGCAGAAACTGAAAATGTATTAAACTATGTTGATGCAGTAATAACCAATGAAAACATCTCACTTAAGCTAGAATTTATTGTTCTAGGCTTTTCTCAAGGCGTTAGTATTGCTGCTCGTTGGTTAGCGAAGCGTCAGCCTGTTTGTGATCGTTTTATTATGATTTCCGGGAAATTTCCATCTGAACTTACTGCTAATCAAATTCAACATTTACAAACAACAAAAGTTATGCTAACAATCGGTAAAAATGATCCTTTAATTTCTTCGGAATTAGCTAAACAACAAATTGAACGATTAAAACAACTTTTCCCTAACATCAAAGAAGTACATCACGATGGTGGTCATAAAATAAATTCTTTATTATTTAAAGAGTATTTACAATGAATTTAATACTTATTTAAAAACATAAACACGGTATTTACTTTCTAAATTCTGAAGGTGTTTTACCGTATTGTTTTTTAAATAAAGTATTGAATGTTGATTTAGAATTAAATCCGACCATATAGTAGATTTCTGAAATAGAAAGCTCTTGTTTTGTATTTTCTAACAATAGCCTTTTACTTTCCTCTAACCTATATTGATTTACAAAATCATTGAAATTAGTGTTTGTAATGTAGTTAATTGCCCGAGATAGCTTTTTGACAGAAACTTCTAGATCATTTGATAATTTAGCAATTGAAAAGTCATTTTCTATGAAAGGAGTATCCTTTTCAAAATGCTCCTCTATCTTATTATAAATGTGTTGCAATGCCTCTTCTGAAATCTCTGAAGATTTATATTTTGATTTATGTGAAATAATTTTATTCACCTCTATCATTAAATAAATAAGAATATAAACAAATACAAAAGCAGTTAAAAAATACATGCTTACCGTATATGGACATATAAAAAAGTTTCGATACAGATCTATAAGTAAGAAAGAACAAAACTGAATCATCCAAATAAAAAGAAAAATAAATAATAACGCTCTAGACCATTTAATTTTATCATTCACCTTTTTATTATCCTTATTTTCTTTAATCAAATTAAAAGAATGCCATAAGTAATAACTGTTTTGAAATAAGATTAAAAAGCCCGTAACAAACCTTAAATTAGAATTATAAATATCAAATTGATCTATAGAAAAAAGTATACCTATTAGAATTGGTGTTGACACTATAAACAACATAAAATGCTGTAAATAGTCTTTTGAACTATAGAATTTTCCTGTTAAAATAACATCTATATAGATATACATCAACGGCACTACTATTAAGGCAATATGGCGGGACAGAAAAAGGGTTTTGCTATAGATAAATAACAATGGAGTCATTGTTAAAATGTTGCTTAGGATTACCACAGAAAATGAAAGTAACAAAAAGCCGAAAATCACATGTTCTTTTTGTTTTGTTTTCTTTCTTGTAAAAAAGTAAATAGACAATAGTAACACATGTATAAATGCCAATATACTAATGAGGTATAGTGAAACCTTAAGTATCGTAAGTTGTTCAAGAAAAGTTATAAAAGACATGTAGGTATTTACTGTTTTTTAAGGCTGAGCGAAGCCAAATCTATTGATATTTGTGACAATAATAAAGTTTGTCTTCGCTCATTTTTTATAAAAGATAGCTTCCATCCTTTTCATAGGTTGCTAAACTATTGAAAAGCATCCCAATGTTCAACTAATAGATTATCCTCTACTCTAAAAACATCCATGATTATGGTTTCTCCTTGTTTAGTGTGTATAAATACCAAATCATCTTGAGCAAAAAGCAATTCGACCATAATTGTTATTTTATTGGTTTGACGGCTTATAAAATCTTTTACGGCATCCTTACCATCATCTAATCCTTTGTGGTGCTGAATATATACATCTCCAATGTACTTATCAACGGCACTTACATCTTTATCTCCAAGAACTTCTTGATAAAAATTTAGAACTAATGTCTTATTTGCTTCCAGTTGAGAAATACTTGTTTCATGTACTTCTAAATCTTCTTCTAGTTCTTTAATTTTTTGGTTTGAATCTACAGATTCTAAAACCATTACTTTCTCTTCTGAAAGCTCTAGCCTTTCTTTAGTCTCGGTTAATTCTTTTTCTAAAGATGCAATCGTGATAGTATCTCCCGTTGGCGCATCATTTTTATCATCATCTGAACATGAACACAAGGTACTTAAACCAATAATTGAAGCTGCAATTAAGTGTAATCTAATAGAACTCATTTTAATTTATTTTAAATTATTAATTATCCCAAAAGACAGTAAAACCAGTGATTATAATGTTCGAAATTCGGTTTTCGAACTTAAAAAAACCATTTATACATCTAAAAAATGAGTTGGTTAAAGATTATTCTAATTTTAATTAATTGATATATCAACTAATTTTATATATTTGGAATGAAAATGAACCTATGAAGAAAATAGAAGATGTTATTTTGTATCAGATCGATTTGACTACTAAAGTTGCCAAACATTATTCTCAAGGAGAATTAACAAGGCTTG
This sequence comes from uncultured Aquimarina sp., assembly GCA_947499005.1. Classification (GTDB taxonomy): domain Bacteria; phylum Bacteroidota; class Bacteroidia; order Flavobacteriales; family Flavobacteriaceae; genus Aquimarina. The sequence goes on along the minus strand of CANMML010000004.1, from coordinate 94,693 downwards.
GTTTAGGCATCACAATTGAACAGTGGATCGTTTTAAAAATAATATCGGAGAACGAAAATTTCACTCAAAAAGAGTTAGCAGAAAAGTCGTATAGAGACCCTGCTTCGATCACTAGAACAATTGTCATTCTAGAAAAAAAAGGGTTTATAGCTCGCACTAAAGTTCCTAATAATGCTAGAGCTTATTATGTAAGTTTAACACAAGAAGGAGCTGCATTTGTAGATCGTAATATGAAAATTATAAAACAACATAGAGAATTAAGTATAAAAGGATTGACATCGGAAGAGTTAGAAACCCTTAGTAATGTGCTTGCAAAAATTAGAAAAAATATGTCGTAGTATTTTTTTATCATTAAAATTGATATATCAATAATTGACATACTAATAATTGATACATCATTAATATAGTATTCGAATAATCAAATAAATATAAATGTTATGAGAAATTTTAAATTAGTTACCATCTTATGCTGCTTAATTACATCTATAACAGCATGTTCAGCTCAAACAAATGAAACGAAATCAATTGAAAAAGTGATTCATGAATTCTCTAAAGCAGGAGATGATAGTGATGTCAATAAGCTAGACGATTTACTGGATGACAATTTTCGTATTATCATGAACCGCATGTTTGGAAGTAAAAAAGTAGCTATAATGCCAAAATCTGGGTATTTAAAAAAGATTAAATCTAAAGAATGGGGGGGCTATAGCCGAACAACTACTATAGAACATATTGTTATTAATGGTAATTCGGCAACAGCAAAAGTAACTCATGTCTCTAAAAAAGCAACTATGATTTCTCTTATCGTGTTGGTACAAGGAGATAACAATGAATGGAAATTAATAAGCGACACTCCCTTTTTTAAGAAATAGGTTTTAAAAAGTAAATAGGTTATCTAAAAGAGGTCTATAAATCGTCATCTTTATCCGTTAGTTACTTCGGGTTTAATTAAAAATGACGGAACATTACCTTTTTAGATAACCTTTATTTTATAATTAGTAGCTCTATATTAATTATCTAGCTGAAGCGCTAAACAAATAACAGATAACTGATTAATCCAAGGGGTCATTCCATTAGCTCCCCCTTCATTTCTAGGGATTAAACCATCACAAATAGTATAAAAGGAAGAACTAAAAAAACCTTTCCCGATCATATCAGATAAGTTTTTGGTATTTGATTTCAATGTTTCAGGAATTGCTGTACCGCTTTCTATTGCCTGTAATAAGTAATTATTAAAAACAGCTATACCTGTTTCGTAATCTAGATTATCACCTTCAGGAAAATCGTTAAAGCTTGCTACTCCTGTATTAGAATCATATTGCACCCATGGCCTTAACACAGGCGAGGCTGGATTATTATACCCGTTTTTCGACCACAAGACATCAGTTACTCCATTTATAAATAGATTATAGCTTCCAATTAGGTCAAAAGAATTACTACTATTCCCACTTGCTTTCCATAGCTCCCAGCCTTCTCTTAAAGCACCTAACAACAATCCTTGGTCTCCTAACCATGAAAGTGTTCTGCAAAATCCTGCTCCCCAGTATCCATTAGACATTCTAGGTACTCGTTCTCTTATGAGTACTGAAGATAATGGGGTTGCTGTTTGTAAATAATTAATTAACCCTGGTGATGCGTTTTCATCTGGTTGGAACCAATTATCTAACCATTTCATTTGATTTTCCCAAGCTGTATATATTGCATTCGAACTTATATCATTGTCCGTAAATAATTGGCTATAGTTGCTATCTTGAGAAAGTTGGTATACTCTTAGAGACAATACTGTAAAAATGGTATTCGTCACTGTATTTTGAATACCAGCTAATTGACCTTTGGCTCCACAAGCTTGTTTTTTGGGAGTAGGCATATGTTGCGGTACACTAGTTGTATTCCATATACCTCCAGGGGAAAAACGAGGCTCTAGATCCTTCCAATTATTTGGTTTAGACTTTTCCCAGTAGCTATATACGTTAGGAGCTCCCAGATTTTTACTTGGATTTCCAGAAGCATTATTGCTTATAAGTTCTTGCCAGTTTAATACCTCAGGAAATGGTACATTAAAATGAGTTTCTGTACTAGTTTTCCAACCAGGCCCATTCATATAACACCAACAATTGATAGCATTTTTGACTAGTGTACTCTTATCGGTACTGTTCAAATCCAATTTTTCTACTAGTCTTAATGATGCGATGCCATTCCAACCATAATCATCCCACCAATCTCCATTCATAGCATTTAATAAACCTCCATTCAACAATGTAGTAATTGTTTCTTGTGCGCTACTACTATCTACAATCGTAAAATAATTGACAAGTGTATCTAAAGCCCAAGTTGTTCTCCAAATATTAGTTCCAAAAGAAGTAATATTATTTTTGATGTGATTTTCAAAAAGTATCTGAGCTTCTTCTTTTAAGGTGATTTCAATTTTCGCACTCATAATAAAACGGTTTTAGTTTAATAATAAAATTCACTAAGCGTATTAATTACCTACTTCTTAGTTATTTAAATTTATTATGATATTAAGCCATATCTATTCTTAAATGAGTGAGTGTGTTAATTTATTGAGTGTTAGTATACTTATACTACAAGAAAAGTAGTTCATTAACAATGATAAACAGCCTATAATCAATAGTATTTACAAAACAAAAACCTCACAAATCATAAAGACTTGTGAGGTTTAAAATATTGTAAAACTACTTTAATTAAGCAGAGTTTCTACTTGCATTTATATTTCCGAATAATGATCTTGTAACCATCTTCTCGTAAATTTCATAGGTATCTTTATCGATCTTACCTTCACGCTGCATGTCTTGAATTTTCTTCAAAGCATACTGTTGTATCGTTAATAAAGGTAATACAATATCTTCACGAATTTGTATAGAAGCTTTTCCTGCCAATTCATTCTCCATTAATTCTTCCTGACCAGAAACTTTTAATAATAAGCGTCTTGTCAATTTGTACTCATCATGGATAATATCCCAGAAAGCACCAAATTCAGGATCATCTTGCATGTAAGCAGTTAAATCGAAGAACGATTTAGTTAAACTCATCATACTGTTCTCTAATAAAGCTTTAAAGAACTTAGATTCATTGTAAAGCTGTACTACTTTATCAAAATCTCCACGATCTTCAAAAGTCTTAATAGCTGTTCCAACACCATAGAATCCAGGTACATTTTGCTTCAATTGGCTCCAACTTCCAACAAAAGGAATGGCACGAAGGTCACTAAATTTCAATTCAGAACCCGAACCACGCTTAGAAGGACGACTACCAATATTTGTTTTGGCATAGTACTTCAACGTACTCATTCGCTCTAAATAGGGTAAGAATTTCTCATGTCCTTTAAAATCAACGTAAGTCTTGTAACTAATATCTGCTAATTCTTGCATTACTTCGATATTCTCTTCTGTAAATACAGTTTGAGAATTTTCAAATAATTCATTAGTAATACCAGCTCCTAATAACTGCTCTAGGTTGTATTGACAAGAATCTACAGTTCCAAAATTAGAACTAATCGTTTGTCCTTGAACCGTCATTTGGATTTCAGCATCCTCAACTGTTGGTCCTAAAGAAGCATAGAATTGAGAAGTCTTCCCTCCTCCACGTGCAGGCGGCCCACCACGTCCGTCAAAGAAAACTACTTTAATGTCATATTTACGTGACATTGCTGTAATCGCTTCTTTAGCCTTGTAAATACCCCAGTTAGCCATTAAGTAACCACCATCTTTAGTTCCATCAGAGAAACCTAACATGATTGTCTGCTTCATTCCACGACGCTTTAAGTGCGCCATATATTCTGGGTTTGTATATAACTCTTCCATTACTTGATCAGCTACTTCCAAATCTGGAATAGTTTCAAATAAAGGAATAACATCTACCGTTGGTTTAGCCCAATCACACATGCGAATCATCGCAAAAGCTTCAAGAACATTTAAAGTAGTCTGGTTGTTACTAATGATGTAACGATTCGCTCCTGCCTCTCCATTCTCTTCTTGAATTTTCTTCATTGCATAGATAGAGCCCAATGTAGATTTAGCCATCTCATCCCCTATAGTTTCAGGGTCAATAGAAGCTTTTATTCCAGAAAGAATATTACATTGTTCCTCTATACTTAAATCGTCGTAATTCGAAGGGAATAAAGCTCCACCAGCATCCTTAACGATTTCCATAAATACTTTATGGTGTACTCGAGAATCTTGACGAATATCTAATGTTCCAAAGTGGAATCCAAACAAATGTACTTTATTAAGTAATCCTTCTAATTCATTTAAGTATAATGAATTGTGTTCTTCGATTAAAGAAATACGGATCGATTCTAACTCATTCTTAAAATAAGAAAGTGTAAAATCAGATTCCTTCGAAGGATAATAAATATTTTGATATAACTTAAGCTCTAGGTTGTTGATCTTTTCTGGTAGATCTGCAAACGTAATTCTACGCTTTAACTTTCTAATATCTTTATAGTAATTAGAAAGAATAGAAGATTTAAGTTTCTCTGCTACTTTGATCGTAATTTCAGTTGTTACGAATGGGTTACCATCACGATCCCCTCCAGGCCAAAAACCAAGATTTACGATATCATTTTTAAACTCATCTTTACCTGTAAAGATATTATCCTTGATATAGTCATAGATATTGCTAACGGCATTATAGAATACATTTTCCAAATACCACACTAAACTTACTGCTTCATCGTATGGTGTTGGCTTTTCTTTTTTAAAGAACGCTGTTTTCCCTAATTGAGCTAATAATTTTTTAATCGTAAGCAAATCATCCTTACGGATTGCTTTATCCAAATCTCTAATGATTCCTAGTACAGTACCTGGATAAAATTGAGTAGGGTGCGCTGTTAATGTTGGTCGAATTTTAAATTCTGCTAAAAACTCGCGCATCTGATCGATTTTCCCTTTCTCCGTAGCTTCTTCTTTGATACTACGTAAAGTACCACGACCATCCATATTATTAACCTTAGTAAAGGCTGCATCTTCAATCGCATCAAATAATACTACTTCGCGCTCGATATACTGAATAAAACGAAATAACAACGTGTTTTTATCATCTTCCGATAAATTTTGTTGATATTCATTAAAGAAGTTTTCTACGATTTGCGTAGGTGTTTTTTTACTTGCAAAACCCTTATCACATACTTCTTTAAATAAAGGAAGTAATACTCCAGTATTCGTAACCTTATCAAAAGGTAAGGTCATAAAAATACTGTTGTAAATTTGGTATTTCGATAGCACGTCTTGGTTGAAACGCTCTATTTTTGGCTTTCTACTCATTTATAAGGTTATATAAAAGTTTTAATTAATCCATTTCATTAAAGATCGAATGCATCAAACGCTTTTTGTCGTTGATACTCTCTTCCAATGAAATCATTGTTTCTGTTCGGTACACTCCTTCGATATCATCTAACATAAAAATGATATCCTTTGCATGATTAGTGTCTTTTGCTCTGATTTTACAGAAAATATTGAATTTACCAGTAGTAACGTGAGCAACAGTTACATAAGGGATTTCATTAATACGCTCTAAGACAAACTTTGTTTGTGAAGTATTTTGAAGGAAAATACCGACATAGGCAATAAATGAATATCCTAATTTAGTGTAATTTAAACTTAATGATGACCCTTGGATAATCCCCGCTTCTTCCATCTTTTTTACTCGCACATGTACAGTTCCTGCAGAAATCAATAATTTCTTAGCGATATCAGTAAAAGGTGTACGCGTGTTTTCAATCAACATATCTAAAATTTGGTGATCTACTTCGTCTAGTTTAAACTTTGCCATAATTTTGGGTTTAGTATACGAAATGCAAAAATAGCAGAATTTTGCTTAAATGAAAGACTAAAATTTAGTTTATGATAGGAAATTCTGAGAATTTTTCATCCCCAACGATTAAAAAGTCAATTTCATCGCCGATTTGCAAATTAGAAATGTCTTTAGATAATGACACCTTGTTCGTAGAGTTGTCATACTCAAGATGTCCAAAATCAGTAATTTGAGGACTTATTTCAGCTACATGAGGTATGAAACATAATTGCTCCTTCACCAATTTTTCTTGGTATTGAATTGAAACATCAACTTTAGAATTATTTAACACTAAATTTCTAATGATAATATCCTTGAAACATTTCCCGTTCTCTGGAATATCGAAGTAGTTATCATAAGCCTCCGTTTCCATAGGTGATTTCGAAATAAAGTTAAGAGCGGTCACTAATGATAGATAAATCCATTTTCTGGTAATTTCTCTTTCATAATCATTTGGGTGATGCCCTGCTTCAAATAAAATGGTAGCTACTCCTCTATCCTCCATTGTATCTCCTGTACAATTGATATTGAAACCATCGTCATATCTTCCAATACAGTCTGGAATAACCTGTTGTAAAGCTTCATTCATCTCGGCTATGATGCGCATTCCTATTTTTCGTGTAGTTGTAATACTACGCTCGGGATTACTTGCTGGCGAAAGAAAAGATACAATAGCACTCTTATTTGTTTCTCCAGCACTAAAGATAGTACGTTGCCCATGAAGATTAAATCCTATATCTGGATTGATCTTGTCTACGATACTCTTAAATATCCTAGATTCTAATTGATCCAATAACTGTGCATCTCGATTTAAATCCACTTTATTGATGTTTACTCTTGTATACAATTGTGAACCATCAGGATTTAGCATCGGAATAATGTATAACGAACAGTTGCTTAAGATCTCTGTAACGTTATTAGAATGTGTTAAATAATTCAATAAATCGAACACTGAACGAGTTGTAGTGCTTTCATTTCCGTGCATTTGGGACCACATAAGTACTTTAGTCGCTCCATTCCCTATTTTTATTAGGTTTATAGGTATATTATTCTCTGAAAAACCTATTTCGGACACTTCTAAATGGTCTTTTAAAGCCTCTATTAAAGGGGTTATATCATTATAAGTTATATATCTACCAGATAGTTTATCCTCTTTGTAATTACTGTAGGTTTCTAATATATTTTGAAGCATATGATTTATAATAATTCACAGCAAAATTAAGCTAAAATGATATATTACATGTTTACAAATGTAATATACGGTAAGTTACATAAGTATACATTACACATCTCCTCATGTGTTACATCTGTATACTATACATATCTCTGAATTTACAACACTTTACGAATTATAAAATGATAAATTTGGCTTATAACTACATATTATAATACTACAAATATCTAAATAAACCAGTACCTATCGATGTATTTATTAAACTTAAGGTTTAAGTCTGTATTTCTATCAAATACTTATTTATTAGTTGAATGGTAATTTGTTGTATATTGTAAACATTATAATTTCATGACAAAATTTACAATTGTTTACAATGATAAACACTGAGGAGTTTACAATTCGACTAGAGAAGATTTTTAATCACTATCAGTTAAATGCGGCTGGATTTGCAGAAAAGATAGGTATTGGTCGGTCATCTGTATCGCATATAGTTTCTGGTAGAAATAAACCAAGCTTAGATTTTGTGATGCACGTCTTAGAACATTTTCCTGAAATTTCTTTTGATTGGCTAGTGTACGGAAAAGGAAAATTAGGAGGTCTTAAAGAATCTTCTGAGAATCGAATATTTGAAACGAAACAAATAAATGAGTCGAATACGAAACTCTCGAACTCCTCTCCTAGTCTCTTTGATAAAGAAGAAAACCTAATTAAAAAAGAAACAAAACAAATCGTACAATCTACTGAGGTACAAAATCACCACAAAAAAATAGAGACAATTACTATTTTTTATAATGATGGAACATTTAAAAGTTATTGTCCTGAATGAGAATTTTTAAAAATCTAAATAAAGGAATCTCGTGATTAGTCTACTATATTTACAGCATAACAGAATATCATCATGAAAATCGTTTTTGCCACATCCAATAAAAATAAAATTAAAGAAGTTCAAAAATTATTACCAAATTCTATTGAGATCATTGGTTTAGAAGAAATTAATTGTAACGAGGATATCCCTGAAACCTCTAGTACTATTGAAGGTAACGCTATTCAAAAAGCAAATTATGTCCTAGAACACTATAAAGTTCCGTGTTTTGCAGATGATACCGGTCTTGAAGTTAAAAGCCTTAATGGGGCTCCAGGTGTTTTATCAGCTAGATATGCTGGTAATGATAAAAACAATGAAAAGAATATCGAAAAACTCTTAACGGAGTTAGAGGGTGTTACTGATAGAGCCGCTCAATTTAAAACGGTTATTGCTATATCTGGAATAGAACAAGAAACCATTACTTTAGAAGGAATTTGTAAAGGAGCTATTATATCTGAAAAGAAAGGGAATAACGGTTTTGGTTATGATCCTGTTTTTTTACCACAGGGATATGATGAAACTTTTGCAGAGATGAATTTAGAAGAAAAAAATACAATTAGCCATAGAGCAATTGCAGTAAAAAAGCTAATTACATTCTTGAAAAGCAGATAAAAAACAATCCTCTCGGGATAAAATACATTCAATATATATTTTGTAAGAATATTCTGAATGATACTGTATTATCTTAACTTATATTTAAATTGCCATATGCTTTTAAGCTATGTTTTTTGTTTTTCATCATTTTGAAGAAAATTTTTTTTGGATATGTCGTTATATTAATATAGTTAGCGTATCAATCTAATTACCCAAGGTTATATTGTTAACATTTTAAGCCATTAGTCATAGACTAGTGGCTTTTTTAATTGTCTAATTTATTATAGAAATGAGTTGACTGGTGTATGTTTTTACATTTTAAAGAGACTTATATACTATGTTAAGTTTCTTTAAAACATATTATCAAAAAATTCTTAGAAATGGAATTGATGCTAAAAGTTTAGCTTTTAGTGTATCATTAAGTTTATTGCTAACTACATTCCCTATCTATGGTTTAACGACAGTAGTGTTAACTAGTTTAGCAATTAAATATAAATTAAACCTGCCTTTAACATTAGCTATTAGTTATAGTATGGAACCTTTAAGGTTTCTTCTTTTTATTCCATTCATCCACACAACAGAAAATCTATTGGGACTAGAAAATACTATGATTAATATCAATGAATTGACCCATACTTTTAAAGAAGGCTTCCTAATGAATATACAATTATTAGGAATCCTCTTTTCCAAAGCCATATTAGGATGGCTGTTTATTGCTATTCCTAGCTCAATAACATTCTACTATCTTAATTTGAATGTATTTAGTAGAATATCAATAAAAAGAAAAGTATTGGCTACTTCTTAAGTTTTTTATTTTCCTCTTCGATACGCTTTCTTTGCTTGGCACTTAACCCTTGACTGTAATAAATGTCTGGCTTTAAATAGAGTCCTGTCTTTTTCATTTCAGGATCATTAACATCTAAACTTAAATCACAATCGAAACGCGTTAATGCCGAATGATTTTTATTCCATGTTGTTACGTTGATAAAGTGAGATAATCCCCATGTTATTCCTCGCCCATTACCATTACTATTAAAAGCATCGGGAACATAAGGACCTGCAGCAGCAGGCATAAATGAAGTAATTGCTTTAATTTCAAAATTCACTCCATCCTTAGCATATTGAATCGTATTATGTTCATTTCCATCTCTAATCGCAAGAGCTGCAATCCCTTCTTTAAAAGGGAATAACGTGGTTTCATGACCAGAATTCAAAACAGGATTTAAAGGATGCTTTTCAAACGGGCCTAATGGATCGTCGGCCATAGCTAAACCTTGCATACGAACTAAGTTAGGATTTCCATCAAAATCAGATTTATAGTATAAATAAATTTTGCCTTTATAAACCAAAGGATAAGGATCGTGTATAGAGTACTGATCCCATGCATTTTCTTGACCATTAGGAATAACAATTTTATGAGTAGGTGTCCATGGCCCATTAGGAGAATCTGCATATGAAACGGTTACTGGGCAATCATCTCCTCTTTTCCCACTGGCTTCCATAAATCCTTGGTAGTACAAATAATACTTTCCCTTCCACTTTAAAATATCTGCTGTAGATACCGAACGCCAACCAACATTAGGTTTTTCGGGTCTTGGAATAGCAACTCCTTCTTCTTTCCATGTAAAACCGTCCTCACTAGTTGCATACCATATTTCAGCTAAATCCCAATCGCTAGAAGGAATAACATCTGTAGATAATTTTGCCCCACGTGGAGGTGAAACCGTTTCTCTTTTGGTATACCACACATAATATTTTCCATTCTCAAAAATTACTTTTGAAGGATCTCTTCTAGAAATAGTGCCATCATCATCATTATAATCAAATCCCTTTAGCTTCGTATATTTAAATTTGCTAAACAATTCATTATGCTCTGGCCTTGGTGCTAGATATTGAGAATAATTTCGTTCCATAGCAGCACTTAATTGTTGTGCTGGCTTTTCTTTAGGCAATTGAAATGGAAATAGATCCTGAGCCTGTGTTAAAAAACTAACTAAACAAGCTATTGTGAGTATGTGAAATTTCATCTGACGTAATTTTTGCTGAAATATAATTATTCTAAAGACTATATAGTAGCAGTATTATGATATTTAAATGTTTCAAAAACGCTTTATAATTGATTGCAAATGTTTTATTACAAAATATTTAAACCAAAACTTTATTAATCAATGCTTAGTGCTTATTTTTAGTGTACAACAACTACAATAAAATGACAACAATAACCGCTGCAACTCCTAGAAAAGGGGCTAGAAAAGCTAGTGATATTCCCGAAGATATATTACTGCTACTAAATAAAGGAGAAATTGAAACTGCTAACTTAACAGAATGGTTAGTTATTAATCATGTAAAACTAGTCCAACACCAATTCCCCTTATTAGGACTAGACGCAATGACGAAAGTAGTTATCGATAAATTGTATAGTCTAAAAAAGCCCTCAACAATGAACTTCATCAAATGTATTGGTGAATCGTTAAAGGACTATTGTATTTCAAATGAGACTTGTCGTCCTATGTTTGAAGGCATTTACCAGCATAAGGCAGATACTATTCGCTCTTATGCCTGTTATGTACTTTCTTCTTGCGGATCATTAAATATCTTTGAAAAGCTTAAAATAGCCGACACCCTTATTTCTGATCATCATTTCGGGGTTAGAGAAGTTATATGGATGGCCTTGCGACCTGAAATTGAAGAAAATTTAGATACTGTACTGCCTAAGCTTATAGAGTTAGCAAAAAGTGATGACGAAAATAAACGAAGGTTTGCTACAGAGGTAATAAGGCCTAGAGGAGTTTGGTGTAAGCATATTGAAATCTTAAAGGAAAAACCCGAAATAGCTAAATCGTTGCTTGATGTTTTAATGGATGATTCATCTAAATACGTCCAGGATAGTATCTCTAATTGGTTGAATGATGCCAGTAAAACTCGACCCGATTTTGTTATTGAATATTGTGATCAATGGTTACAAAAATCGAATACCAAAGCTACACAACGTATTGTAAAACGAGCTAGAAGGACGATTGATAAGTGATTTGTATACTTTATATTTATAATAAGTTGAAAATAGATTGGTTGGACTTTAGCTAATTAATAATAATTAATTTTCCCTAAAAACTTCATTTTCCTAATTACTACTTTATATTTTTGATATAGAGTTAAGATACTATGACAAAACAAGAGAAAGTAAAGTTTACTATACAAACATTACAAAAATTATATCCTGAAATACCCATTCCTCTAGATCATACGGATCCCTATACCCTATTGATTTCTGTCTTATTAAGTGCTCAAAGTACAGATGTTAGGGTAAATCAGATCACTCCACTATTATTTGAAAGGGCTAATAATCCCTATGATATGGTGAAGTTAACGGTTGAAGAAATCAAAGAAATTATTCGTCCTGTTGGCTTATCCCCTATGAAATCAAAAGGAATTCATGGTCTTTCTCATATTTTGATTGATAAGTACAATGGAGAAGTTCCTGTGGATATGGAAGCCTTAGAATCATTACCGGCTGTAGGTCATAAAACCGCTAGTGTCGTCATTTCTCAAGCTTTTGGTATTCCAGCATTCCCTGTAGATACTCATATTCACCGTTTGATGTACCGTTGGGGATTTACAAATGGTAAAAATGTAGTGCAAACCGAAAAAGATGCTAAGCGATTATTCCCCAAAGAATTATGGAATGATCTTCACTTGCAAATTATATGGTATGGGCGCGAATATTCACCTGCTCGTGGATGGAATCTTGATAATGATATTATTACCAAAACTATAGGTCGAAAAACAGTTATCAATGAATACTATAAAAAAACTAGTAAAAAATAATTTTACTAGTTTTTATTAATTTCTATTTCAAAATTACGCGACTTCTTTATTTCTAAAGACTTCGAATAATTTAACAAGAAATTGATTGTCTCTTGTTTAGGGTTCAATCCTTTATTAGATTTAAATACTTGAGTGTAAATTTTTGCCATTCAACATGCGATTTATGATATACGTAGATAACGCAATTAAAATCGAATTATTGTATAGGCTTTTCTTACATAGTACTTAATTGCAAATTATGTTTTTCAACGAGCTTTCGTAAGTTGATTAACGCATATCTCATCCTACCTAATGCCGTATTAATACTAACCCCTGTTTGTTCAGAAATGTCTTTAAAGCTCATTTCTTTATAAACACGCATTGTCAATACCTCATGTTGATCTGCAGGTAATTGTTCTACAAGCATTCTTACATCGCTGTAAATTTGTTCTTGTATTAAAGAAGATTCTTTACTCATTGCGTTATCCGATAATATCGAAAATATGCTTAACTCATTGTTATCCTCGTACTTAGGCATACGATTTTCTTTACGAAAGTGATCAATAACAAGATTGTGTGCAATTCGCATTACCCAAGGTAGAAACTTACCTTCTTCATTGTATTTACCTCTCTTTAGTGTTCTGATTACCTTAACAAAGGTGTCTTGAAAGATATCTTCAGTTAAGTCTCTATTATATACTTTAGAAAAAATAAAACTATAAATACGACTGCTGTGTCTATTAATTAAAATACTTAAAGCAGTCTCATCTCCATCAATATATTTTGAAACTAGACGAGAATCTGTGTAATTACCAATAGCCATAAATTACTTAATGTTAAATTGTAGTATTTGTTGATCGATTAAGTAATATTATTCTATAGGCTTTGGTTTTATGTTGGGTCTAAAATACAATTATTTTTTAAAAAACCAACATTATGATAATTTTTAGAATTATCTCATGCTTTCTTTTTTATTCATTTTACACTTAATCCTATCTTTGGAATCATGAGTAATACCCAAGAAAAAATAGACTTAAGTACGATTGATGCTAAGAAAAACATTATTATCAAACGTGCCGGGTTAAATAACCTAAAAGATATAGACGTTGTTATTCCTAGAAATAAATTAGTGGTAATCACTGGTTTGTCTGGCTCAGGGAAATCGAGTCTGGCGTTTGATACATTATATGCTGAAGGCCAACGACGATATGTAGAAAGTCTTTCATCTTACGCAAGACAATTCTTAGGACGACTTAATAAGCCTAAGGTTGAATATATTAAAGGGATTGCTCCTGCAATAGCTATTGAACAAAAAGTAAATTCTACAAATCCTAGATCTACAGTAGGTACAACTACAGAGATCTATGATTATTTGAAGCTACTATATGCTCGTATAGGACGTACCTTCTCTCCTATCTCTGGAAAAGAAGTTAAAAAACACAGTACTACTGATGTTATAGAAGCTTTTAAAAAATATGATGAAGGAACAAAATTATTACTCTTAGCTCCTATTATTATTGAGGAAGGAAGAGATTTAAATAAAAAAGTACAAGTATTATTACAACAAGGTTATGTTCGTGTTAAGCAAGACGGAAAAGTCATTCGATTAACAAACGAAACTATTTTAGACACTAAAAAAGATGCTTTTTTAGTTGTTGATCGTGTTGTCATGAAACACAATGAAGACTTTTTTAATCGATTGGCAGATGCCATTAGCACAGCTTTTTACGAAGGTAAAGGAGCATGCATTCTAGAAGAAATAGAAAGCAGCAAACAGCAGGTATTTAATAATAGATTTGAATTAGACGATCTACTTTTTTTAGAACCTAATCTGCATTTATTTAGCTTCAACAACCCTTATGGAGCTTGTCCTAAATGTGAAGGATATGGTGATGTTATAGGAATTGATGAAGATTTAGTAATTCCCGATACTTCTAAAAGTATTTATGAAGGCGCAATTGCTCCTTGGAATGGAGAAAACACTCAATACTATAAGAATGAATTCGTAAAGCATGCTTATAAATTCGATTTTCCTATTCACAAGCCTTATTTTGAACTTACTGAAGATCAAAAAGAGGTAGTTTGGACAGGGAATAGTTTCTTTGAAGGAATTTCTCAGTTTTTTAGTTTTTTAGAATCAAAAGCCTATAAAATTCAAAATCGTGTGATGTTATCGCGATATCGAGGTAAAACCAAGTGTAATACTTGTAAAGGAAGAAGACTTCGTAAAGAAGCTTCTTATGTCAAAATCAATGACACTCCCCTAACAAACCTCGTTAATAAACCAATTAGTGAACTCATTCCATTCTTTAATAATTTAAAATTAGATGAGTATGAGCAACAAATCGCGGAACGTTTATTAAAAGAAATTAATTCTCGCTTAGAATTTTTAAGTCTAGTAGGACTTGAATATTTAACATTAAATAGAAAATCGAATACACTATCTGGTGGAGAGTCTCAACGTATTAACCTTGCAACTTCATTGGGCAGTAGTTTGGTGGGCTCCATGTATATTTTAGATGAACCTAGTATTGGCTTACATTCTAAAGACAATGAAAGGTTGATTAAAGTACTATTATCTTTAAGAGATATAGGTAATACAGTGATTGTTGTAGAGCATGATGAAGACATTATGAAAGCAGCTGATCAAATTATAGATATAGGTCCAGAAGCAGGTTCTTACGGTGGTGAGTTGGTTGCACAAGGAACTATGAAAGAGATTTTAAAATCCAAATCTTTAACGGCTCAATATCTTAATGGAAAATTAGCTATAGAAATTCCTAAAAGGAGAGCTGTTAAGACGCAGCATATTCAAATTAATGGTGCCCGAGAAAACAACTTAAATAATATTGATGTTACCATTCCATTGGGTATGATGACTGCTATTACTGGAGTTTCTGGTAGTGGAAAAAGTACTTTAGTTAAAAAAATTATCTACCCTGCTTTAAATCGCGAATTAGGTGTTTTCAATGAAAAAGCAGGAGAATTCACAAGTATCGAAGGCAATTTTAGCACTATAAAATCTGTTGAATTTATTGACCAAAACCCAATAGGGAGATCCTCTCGTTCTAATCCTGTTACCTATATTAAAGCTTATGATGAAATACGCAGCCTATTTGCTAGCCAACGATTATCTAAGCTAAGAAATTACCAAACCAAGCACTTCTCTTTTAATGTAGATGGAGGACGTTGTGAAACTTGTAAAGGTGAAGGCGAAGTTACTATTGAAATGCAATTTATGGCTGATGTCCATTTAGAATGTGATCAATGTAAAGGAAAACGCTTCAAAAAAGAGGTGTTGGAAGTACAGTTTCATAGTAAAAATATTGATGATATTTTAACAATGACTGTAGATGATGCTATAGCTTTTTTTGAAGAGCGCGACCAAAAGAAAATCATCAAACGATTAAAGCCACTACAGGATGTTGGTTTAGGATATGTGCAATTAGGACAAAGTTCTGCTACTTTATCAGGAGGAGAAGCACAACGTATTAAATTAGCGTCTTTTCTAGTTAAAGGAACCACTAAAGATAAAGTCTTATTCATTTTTGATGAACCTACTACTGGATTGCACTTTCATGATATTCAAAAGCTAATTATATCATTAAATGCTTTAATCGAACGAGGACATTCTGTCATTGTTATCGAACACAATTTAGATTTAATAAAATGTGCCGATTATGTTATTGATCTTGGCCCTGAAGGAGGAAATAAAGGGGGAACTATTGTCGCAGTTGGAACGCCTGAAGAAGTTGCTGAGAACCCTAATTCATTTACTGGAAAGTATTTGAAGGAGAAACTTTAATAATTAATCCAGTTGAATATATAATAACAGAAGAGATTGCCCTTAGTTTATGTATATACACCCGTCCAAGGGTA
The DNA here is from genome assembly GCA_947499005.1 of uncultured Aquimarina sp. GTDB lineage: Bacteria > Bacteroidota > Bacteroidia > Flavobacteriales > Flavobacteriaceae > Aquimarina. Next base: position 78,566 of record CANMML010000004.1, on the reverse strand, counting down.
TAATACCCAAAGCCAAACCTTAAAATTAAAATTTTATTTCTTATAAAATGCCTCTTGGTCTTTCTTCGAGGTAGTTTACTTTTCGTATTTGAGAAAAACTTATAAATATATTAAGCACTCTTTAATAACTAGAAAAAAGAGTAATTGAATAAAGAAATATTTTGAAGTTTTAGAATGACATAATAACAACAGATATTGTTATTACACATACAATTTATATATTGCACGTTAAATACTGACTTTAGCTTTTTTCGTTATATTATGAATACCAATTTAAAATACCCTGAAAGCCCTAAGAACATACCTAGCAATTTAACTAGGTTGCCTGGCACATATATTTTAAAATCAATTTTTGCCATTTTTGCTATTATTACATTCTTCACATTGTATGTAGCTTTAGTTATAGGGGTGGGTTATCTAGCTTATTATGCTCTTATATATCCTATGGATAGTATTAATAAACTTACTATTATTTTAAAAGTTGGAGCTATTGGAGGAAGTATTATGTTACTTGCTTTTACAGTTAAATTTATTTTTAAAATTAAAAATTTCAAACCTACAAACAGGATCAAATTAAACAAGGATGAACATGTAGATTTATGGAACTTCATTTATCAAATTTGTGCAGAAACAGGAGCACCTAAGCCTAAGAATATATATGTTGATCCTGATGTCAATGCATATGTAGCATATTCGAATACTTGGTTAAGTTTATTTTTGCCTATCAAAAAAGAACTCACTATAGGAATGGGGCTTACAGACACGTTAAATCTTTCTGAATTTAAAGCTGTAATTAGTCATGAATTTGGGCATTTTGCGCAGCGATCTATGAAAATAGGTAGCTACATAAATTCAGCCAATTCTATTATTCATGATATGATATTCAATCGAGATAAATGGGATGATATATTAGAACAATGGAGACATGCTGATATTAGATTATCTGCAGCTGCATGGCTAGTAACTCCAGTAATATGGGTTATTAGACAAGTTTTGACATTATTTTATCAATTTCTAAATATTATGTATTCTTCTCTTTCTAGAGAAATGGAATTTAATGCAGATAAGGTGGCTGTAAGGACTTCAGGTAGTGAAGCTATTGTGGCTGCGTTATGGAAATTAGATACTGGATTTGAAAATTGGAATACAACAGTACAGCATGCTTATTTGGCTTCAAAGAAAAAAGTCTTTACCAAGAATTTATATAAACACAATCAGATTGCTCATGAACGTATTAAAGACGTTCAAAGTGAAGCTCTAAATACCCTTCCAAAAGATGTTAATGGCATAAAACAATATTTCTCTTCTTCTGAAAATTCGAAAGTGGGTATGTATTCTAGTCACCCACCGAATGATCTTCGTGAAAACAACGCTAAAACACCTTTCATCAGTTGTAAATCAGATACTAGAAACCCTTGGATTCTATTCAATAATCATGAAAAGCTTCAAGAAGAAATGACCTCCTTAATTTACAATGAATACATTGGGCAAAAGGTTGAGGGCTTTTCTGAAATGGAAGTATTTGAAAATTTCATTTTGCAAGAAACCCAAGGCAAAGAACTGCAAGAGGAATACCAAAACACATTTGAAAATCGCTTTTTGCATATCGAAGATAGTCAGGAGTTAATGAATACTGCTACCCTTAAAAAAGATATTACAAAATCAAGTTTTAAAGAACTTAAAGAGCATTTAAAAACCCTAATGGAGCCTATTAGAGAAATCGAGCTTTTAATGCAAAAGGCTGTAGAAATCTCTAATAAAACTACTACTGAGACTAAAATCGAATTTAAAGGAAAAAGTTTTACAAAAAAGAATATTTCTGAAGGTTATAATATGCTTCAATTAGAAAGAGAAAAGTTATTTAATGATACATTTAAACCATGGGATATTGAATTTTGTGCCATCCATTTAAAACTGGCTAATCAAATAAATAAAAAGCAAGAGTTATTGGATATTTATCATCAGCACAAAATTATCACAGAAATTTACAAAGCTATAATAAATACCAAATCGAATATTTACACAGAATTCGAGCAACTACAGCAACAAGGCAATATTGAAGAAAATACCGTTAGAAATTTTAGCTCTAAAGTTAAATCTTGGATTAGTGATTTAAACAAAGAAATTACAAAAATAGATGCAATAAAGTTTATTCCTATGTCAAACATTGATGATTCTGAGGAATTTAAAACTAATATTATTGATGGAGGGCAATTTAAAAATCGTGGAGGAAATATTTTTGAAACAGGAGCCTTTAATGAAATTCTTAATGAATTAGAATCAGCAGGATCACACTGTCAACGTTTAGAACAAAAGAACATTGGATTGATCTTAATGTTTCATAAACAACTTGTAGACACTTTAAATGAAGACTAATAAGCCTAATATAGTTAAATTTATACTGTACTACATTTCATCTGACATTTATTAGTTATTATGAATAAGATGAGATTTTCCTATATAAATTTAAAGCTCCAATTCCAATATCTTTTAGGGAAGCTAGTATATTATATTTTAATACCTTAACACATAAAACAAAGAGATGTCAGACAATTTATTTGAAACTATAATAGACAATTACGAAGCCTTAAAATATAAGTTACTTGATGCTCAAACCTTTGATGAAGATCATTTTGGTTTTCCTGAAATTTATTATAAAATAATGGAATCGGATCAGCAACGTGTTGATGCCTTTGGGAATGCTTTTGAAATTCATGATAACTTAAAAAATGCTGTAGTATGTGAAGTGGGTGTAGGAACGTTACCACTTACGAAATTATATATGCCTTACGTAAAGAAAGCCTATTTAATTGAAAATAATCCTGATATCATTCCTTTCATTAAAGAAGAGGTTGCAAAACACGACTGGACTCATAAGGTAGAGGTTATTCACGCCGATGCATTAACAGTTGAATTACCTGAAAAAGTAGATTTCGTTATTGGCGAACTAATGAGTATTTACTGTGCTAATGAGTTTCAGGTCCAGATTTTTCAGCATATGCGAGAATTCTTAAAACCCGATGGTAAATTATTACCAAATCGCATTGTTAATTTCGCTAGACTGTGTGAGGCTCAAATCGATAAAGAAGTACACCACTACCCTGTTAATTTTACGCGTCATCAACCTATGTTTTTGACACAACAATTTCTAGTAAATGAAATTGAATTACTAAAAGAAAAAAAGCAAGGCGTTTCTCTTAGTTTTTCCGTTCCTGTTCTTTTTTCTGGAACAGTGAATGCATTGTATTTAGAATCATATGTCGAAGTTACTCCTGGATCTAATTTTACAGGTACCGACAGTTTAATGCCTCCAACAGTATTAAAAACGACCAATACTATTGAGGTAAAAGCAGGAGATTTAATTCATATAGATTTTAATTTCAATTACGGGGCTTCACTTGATGATATCACCTGTACTTTGTCTTAATCCAACAGATCAATATCAAAACCTATAATATCCCTTAGCCCGATTTCATTAATGTCTTCGGGCTCTGCTGGAGTTACATAATGCCATAAATCATTCCCAAACGTATATTCTTCTCCTGTATCTGCTTGAAATATAAATTCTCCTGGAGCCAACTCTTTCTCAAAAATTAAAGCTTTTTCTCCTTTATCTTTCTTCTCATAAATTTGACTTGCAGCACCGTTAATATTGTGACGGTTTACGACCAGTGCAGACATTATATACTCGGCACCGTCTTCATGAATCCCTTCAGGTGCATTTTCCCCTTTGATCTTTTCACGAGCTATGGTTCGCATAAAATGACTGGTAATTTGTAGCTTTCTTATATCAGGATGAATTTCTTTTACTAGCAACGTGATTTTTTTCATGAGCTTGTAAAAAAGAGGATCTTCAACAGCAGTACTATCTGCTTGTTGAAATTCTCGTTTCCACCCTCTAAAATCTCCTACATTCTGCTCAAAACCATCTTCTCGAGTTCGTTCTATGAAAATTTCATTATCCCATATTTCTATTAGAAAGGAAGCAATATTACGTTGTCTTGTAATCGTAGAAACTATTTTAAATGCTTCTAGTGCATCTGGTGTTAACTTCTTTATCCACGGAATAAAAACCGCTCCTTCAACTTTATTTTCGAAATACGCTTTATGAAATGTTTCTATCTCAGTAGCATCTTCAGGAAAAGCCTCTTTAAGAAAATTGATCTGCTTTGCCTTAACAGCATAATCGTCATTCTTTAATTCTTCAAAAAAGGGGCTAAAATGATTTATGAATACTTCATGATCGATTCCTAGATCTTTTAGATTCCCAATGCGAATAGGTGATTTTACGGCATGACCTACTTTTTTAGAAATATCCTTTTCTGTAATCATCTTATTCATTTTCATCTTGTTGAAAACGCAAATAATCTTCTACAGTTTTATTGACAGGAGGAATATCTTCTTCTGTAATATTCTTTAATAGCTCTTCGGTAAGTGGCGTTATAGCAACAATACGATTCGCTTGATATTCTATGATTTTTTCAAATAGATTTCTTGACACTCTCCCATTTCCAAAGCTTTTATGACGCTTCTCATATAGTTTGTCAAAGATAAATTGTAGTTTTTCCTTAGCCTCATCTACTAATTGGAAATCATTTTTTCTACAAAACAATTCGAAAATCCCCATCAATTCAATCGGTTTGTAATGATCAAAATTAAAATATCGATTAAATCGAGATTGAAGCCCTGGATTCGCACCAATAAAATCCTTCATTTCATCAGGATACCCTGCAACAATCACAATAAGATCTTTTCTATGATCTTCCATCTTTTTAAGCAGTACCTCTACCGCTTCATTTCCGAAATCCTTCTTGTTTCCACTAGCTAATGAATAGGCTTCGTCTATAAAAAGAACTCCATCCATCGCTGTTGTTACCACCTCTTCGACTTTCAATGCCGTTTGACCTACGTATCCAGCAACCATACCAGATCTATCCGTTTCAACCAGATGTCCTTTTTCTAAATATCCTAAATGCTTATAAATTTTAGAAACTAGGCGAGCTACCGTCGTTTTTCCAGTCCCCGGAGGCCCCATAAAAACGGAATGCAATGAGTTTGTAACACTTTTCAAGCCTTTTTCTTCTCTTATTTTTTGAATTTTTAAGAAGTTAGAAAGCTCTTGAACAGATTGTTTTATGTTGTCTAAACCTATTAGTTGATTCAGTTCATCCATTACATCTTCTAGTGTTTCGTTTTCATCTACTTCACTTTGTGTAACTCCTTGAATCTTATGTTTAGGATGCGATAATTTATCTTCTATTTTAGTTAATAATTGCTGCTCTTCTTCAGAAATACTACCGTCTGCTTTCGTAATTAATGAAGCAATACGGTATAAAAAAGTACCCGAATTCACAAAATGTGGACTATCCAATCTTTTTAAGATAGCTGGTAATAAAAACTCATTTTTATACTCCTCTCCTAAATCAAAAAGATTAGCTTTTTTTATCGTTTCTATATTCTCATCGAACTTTTCTGATACTACAAATTTATTGATACGCTCAATAGATATACTAGAGATCATATCGTTTCCTTGTAATTTTTCAAAAAGAAAAGCTAAAGTGAATTTTACTTTAGATTCTGCAATCGTATTCTTTTTATCACTTAGTGGATAAATCCAATTATACACTTTAATAATATCTTGAAGTACAATATGCTCTGCCTTAAATACCATAGCATCATCGGACTTATTTACAATATCATTAATGGTATTACTAAATGCTTTATTATTATTAAGATCCTCCGCTAGCTGTTCGATCTTTTCTCCTTCATGTTTTAGTATTTGAAGGAACTCATAATCGATATCAAACTGTTGTGTTGTGGACTCCTTTTTATTTAAAAAGTCTTTGAATTTATCTGTAAAAGAGGCTAGATCTCTTTTTTCATCATTATTATGTAGGATAAGATCATTGACAAGATTTGTTAGCAATTGCAGATGATCTTGATGAATATCTTTTAATTTTTGAATGTTTGACAACCAAGACTCCAAAGGAAATCTTTCTTCCTTTAGGTGTACTTGTTTAGTCGTTAACAATACATCTAAATCTTCTCTACTTCCAGAAATAGAATACATCAACAACAAATCTTCTTCTTTTATATTCAAAGAAGAAAAGCGATCTGAAATAGAAATTACCTTTAAAGGATTCATTGCTTTTCCTTTAAAAAAGTGTGCCTTATCTACCTCATTTAACTTCGAAAAAAATAAATCTGTAGTCTTAAAGTATTTTCTAATATTCATAATATTCAAGAAATAGTAATTGAAATCGGATCTAATGATTATTGATCTAATTTAAAGAGATTGTTCTCTCTTAATTATACTAAACACATTGTTCTCTGTATCCTTTATAAACTCAATTATCCAACGGTATCAATCTTCATCATAGCATCTTCTACCTGATGTACTAATTCATCAAAATTGGGCAATCTTTTTGTTTCACGATCTCTTTTAAAAGGAAGATCTACATGTATATGTTCTACAAAATGAGATGGCGCGTGCTTCATTATAAAAATATCATCTGCCAAATACACTGCTTCTTGTATATCATGAGTCACAAAAAGTATCGTCGGACTAAATTTCTCCCAAATACTTAACAATAAGTCTTGCATTTGCAGTCTTGTCTTAACGTCTAAAGCTCCAAAAGGCTCATCCATTAATAGTATTTCGGGATTAGACATTAAACTTCTGGCAATCGCCACTCGCTGTAACTGACCACCCGATAATATTGGATATTGTGCATATTTTTTGTGATGTCCTTCTAAGCCTACGAGTTGTATCATCTCCATGGCTTTTGCTTCTCGTTCTTGCTTAGGAACCCCTTTAAATTGCAACCCCAAAGCAACATTATCCAATACAGTCATCCAAGGAAGAGAAGAATACTGTTGAAAAACCATACTCACTCTATTCTCCTTACTGACAGGTTTTCCCTTCACCAATACTTCTCCCGAAGTAGGCTTTTGAAGACCTGCAATATATCTTAATAAAGTAGATTTCCCACAACCCGACATCCCAAGGATTGCTGCAAATTGTCCTTGCATTGGTTTGTCTTCTATAAGTAAATCTAAACCTTCAATAATCTTTGTTTTGCCTTCATCATAATATTGATTTACCCCTCGTAATTCAATAATATTTGCGGCATGAGTATCTTGAAATTGTACAGACATAACTTAGTGTTTGTTACCTTTATTAAGATGCTTATATGGAAATAATAGCTTGTCTATAAATACAAACAAACGATCTTGTAAAATCCCTATAATAACGATGATGATTAATATCGCAAATGCTTTATCAATCCTACTCTGTCTCTTTGCAGTCCATATCAATTCTCCAATTCCTCCTCCTTTATTCAGCATTTCGGCAATGGTGATATACGTCCATGAGATAGCAGTAAGTACACGAATATCATCTATAATTTTCGAAAAAACATAAGGGATGTATACGCTGCGAATCGTTTGCCAAGAAGTGGCTCCTAATGTAAAGACCGTATTTAAATATACCTTCTCTACTTCGTCTATACGCTGTACAACAACAGGTATTAAGTATACAATAATACCGAAAGCTAAAAAGGCTACTTTCATTTCGCTACCCAAGCCTAACCACATAATAAAAATACCTGTTACAGCAGTCAAAGGAATAAACCTGTATGAATCTATGATTTGGCTAAACAACCCTCTAAATAGAGGAATTAACCCTAAAAGAAAACCTACAGGAATAGAGATTAAAATAGCTAGAAAATACCCTAAGAAGTTGAGTTTAATAGAAAAAAATGTATTTCCTATAACATCATCCTTATCATTTAGTTCGGGAAAAGCCTTTAATACTTTAACCGGTGACGGTAATAAGGGATATACTTTTTGTTTTTTCAATCCAAAAGATTGAAGTTTTTCTTCACTAAAGTTTTCTAAGGTATCATAATTTGCTACCAGAAGCGAATCACTTTTATAATAGCGTTGTTCTGTTTCAGAAATTTTCGAAAGATCCACTGATTCATCCTGAGTAACCAGTGTTTTTGATAAAAACTCAGCTAGTAAAAACCAGCATCCAATTAAAAATAGTGAACCGATGATGGTTAATACTATTTTATCTTTAGATGCTAGGTTTCCTCTTAGCTCAAAATATTTTTTGAAACTCATAATTAGTCCACTACAAGTTCAAAGTCAGTTCTTCTATTCTTAGATTTACATTCACTATTTTGATTACGCTCGCAACCCTTTACTGGCTTATCTGGCCCATTACCATGAATGATAAACCTATTACGAGGCATATGGTGTTGATTGATAAGGTAATTTGCTACGGACTGCGCTCTCTTTTTTGACAACACAATATTCGAACTTCTATTTCCTACATTATCTGTATTTCCTTCGATTCGAATACGAGCATTGGCAAAGGCCTTTGCAATTGGTGTAAATTGAAGATCAATCAATTGTTTTGCATTATCTCCTAACTGAAATTCACCAGTTCTAAAGCTGATACTCACTTTTTTCGACGCCAGAGATTCTTTATACTCAACACTTTTACTAACCGCAGTAAATTGTTTTTGCCCTTCTGCACTATGATCTGTTCCTGAAAGACTTGTTCTTTTTACTAAATCTTTTGTTGATAATAACCTCCAACTCTTTGCTCCTTTTGTGGAGAATCCTAAGTTGTTATATTTTACCTTCATTTTGTTATATAAATCCTCTCCTGTAACTCCATTGTATTTAGGATTTAAATCAAAGAAATCTATATTGTCACCATGAGTTGCCAATCTTACATTATTAATCGCATCGAAACAAAAATCCTCTGGTTGTGATAAACCTGCTGCTAAGATTTTAGCCGCTTTCTTTTTATTACTTACCGACTTATTCAATTCCGAAGCTCCGATCATCCAACCTTCGTATAATTTTTGAAGTTGTTCTTTATTCTTTTCGATGAATTCTTTTTTAGCTACAAAGACATCTGCTATAATATGAGTTGCATTTTTAGTACTTTCTAATACTTTAGCACCAGGTACTTTATCTACACAATCTGCATCATCTGGACTCCAAACAACAGCAGCATCTACAGTACTACTTTTGAATGCATCAGCAGCATCTATAGCACTAGGTACTTCGATAATCTTAACATCCTTAGTACTCATATCACTTGCTTCTAAAAGCCATATTAGAAACGAGTGCGAAGGTGTCATAGGCGCTACGGCGATTTTCTTACCTCTTAAGTCACTTACTTTATTAATTCCTCTAGAAGCTACTATGGCATCTCCTCCTCGACTCCAATCTGCTTGAAAAACAACTTGTGGTTGAAACTGAGCTAACCCTGCTACTTCAGTAGGGAAAGCATCTATAGTAGCCCACATAAGATCAATGGATCCATTTTTAAAAGCATCTCTAGAAGCATCAAAATCGTCAATTACTTCAAAATTCACTTTAAATCCATAGTCTTTATAAAAACGAGACTTTGTATTGGCTTCAAATCCTTCGTTAAAATATTGTCCTCCAGCGTAACCTCCCCAAGTTACTACTCCAACATTAATAACCTCTTTATATCCTTCTTTTGTTTCCCCTTTACTACCTTGAATAGAAGTTACTTTTTCTATTTGCTTTTTTATTGAAGGATTCCTCAATTGGGTTAACAAATAATATAGCCCTCCTACAATTGCTGCTACAATTAAGATTTTAGAAAACGGGGTTAGTTTAGCTTTTGCCATGATTGTTTAAGTAATTATGTTTTAGTCTTCGAAATTAAATAAATCCGAATATTGGTTATTGTGTGATTTGTTTTTAAGAATTGGTGCATCTAAATCTACCTGATGTTGATCATGTACCAATACATCTTTTTGACTTCCTAAAATAAAAGATACGCCTTCTTTCTCCCATTTTTCTAACATTTCAAGGCCTTCTTCTTCAAAAATTCCATTTTGTAAATCAATAGAGTCCATAAAGTTTGTAGACATTTCCATGAAACGCTCCATTTCACCTATTTTCATACTCACATCATCAGCAATAGCTTCCAAGGCTCTGTCAAACATTTCCTTTTTGTCATTGTTTCCCGAAATAATATTCATCGCAGATTTCATTGCGGAGTGACTGGCTCTGATCGCTTTTCGTTCTTGCTCTTTAACAATCACCTGATCCTCTATATCTTCCAACATTATTTCAGAATTTTCATACATTTTTGACAAAACGCGATATAGTATTTCTAGCTTTTTATAAAGACCATCTAATTTAAGATTCGATTCTTTTAAACGCCCTGCTTTTCTAGATTTCAAAATCATAATCCCTTGCTTGTCTCTTTCTTTAGCAGCACTCGCAAGTTTTAGATTACTATTGATACTCTTCTTGTTTTCAGCCATGATCTGCTGTAAACGCTTCATTTGACCTTTAAGAACAGATATTTGCTTGTTCATTTTTTTCAAATTATCCTTAAGATCATCTACATAACTTTTAAGAATTCCTATAGGGTCAATCTGAATAAAAATACCTGTAATCCAACGCATAAAAGATTTATACATATAGAAAATTAGGTTTCGCATTTTAGGGTCTAAAATCATATAGATTAAAGCTCCTAAAACAGCTAACAACACCCCTAAATACAAGGTGTTTTCTACAATTTCTATTAAATATGGTAAAATTTTATACAAGCCATATAATGCTCCTCCGCCCAATAAAGCTGTGAATAGCATTCCCGTTTTCCCTTCTGGTTTTTCCCAAAAAGACTTTGGTTTAAGTGAAGTGTTGTCCATCTTATTTTAAGTATTGTTGCATTTTAGTTACGTCGTCCTCAAATTGCTTTTTTAGATGAGTATACGATAATTGAAAATCATTCTGTGTCTTTTGAATTTTAGAATTATCCTCTTCTAATTTCTGCTTTAATTCTTGAATTTGAGTTTGGTGCTTTGTTATTTCTGCTGTTAATTGTTGAATTTGCTTTGACTTTTCAGCAATAATCTGCTCAAATTGAGTTACCTCTCTTTCTCTACCCGATACTTTATCGTTAAACTGGCTTTTAAAAGCTCCTACAAACTGATCATTTTCTTTATCTAGAATACCGATATAAAATTTGACAGTATCTAACAATTTATCTAAGGTCACCCCCATTGTAGCCGCTGTTGCAAATGCTGAACGAAACTTTGTAGCTTCATCCATAGGCATTTTTTCTAGTGCCTTCAATGACTTTTTATATTCTAAATAGTCGAATCCTTCTAGATTGTTTTTCTCTATTGCTTGAAGTAATTTTTCTACAATCTTAGCATCAATGACTCCACCTGTATTTGATAAAGGCTTTGTATTGGCTGCATTGTTACTAACTATTTTAGATTTTTGTTCTGTATTCGTTGATGGTTCTTTTTCTGAAGGTGTACCATCGGGACTCGTATTATTTTCCTTTTTCTCTTGCTCATCATCTTGAACAATAAAAAGGGATTTCAGGTTTTTAAGCATAATCTAGCGAGTTTTAACAAACTTAAAAAAAATAGGGGTATAAAACTAAATTCTCTGTTTGTGTTTCGTTATGTGTATGTTCAATAATGTGTATCGTTAAATTTAAATCTCTATACTTAAAAAAGTTAGTTGTTTTTATTAAAACACAGCGTATTACACTTTCTATTTTATAAATTTTAAATATGTAAAATAAGAAAATTTGTAGCGTCTATCTTGTAAATACAAAAACTCTCTTAACTCAAAACACTAAAAAGCATTGGATTTACATGATTTTGTAAGTGGGCTTTTTTATTATTTTAAGTTTGTTATTTAAGTTTAAACTCTCAAAAAAAGGTAATTGATTTTCAAAATCAAAACCATTAGTAACTAACTTGATCTTAATGTCTTTTGTGAAAATTTTTAATTCTGTATCAGAAATTTGGTATTCACTATGTCTTAGTCCAAAATATCTTGCATATCTAATAGGTACATTTAGTTTGAGTAAAATTTTCATTGGTGAAAAGAAATAAGGACTAATGCTTTCTTCTCCTCTAATCAACTCAATTTTGCCAATATCATTATATCTAATTGCTACAGCATTAATCTTATTAGAGTAATTAATTCGCATCAAAATTCCATTTGTATATTTTTGGAAATTACATTTAGAATCAATTTTTAAATCAACGTAATTACTATTTTCAGAATCAAATGATTTTAAGAAAAAAGACTTACTACCTACGCTGTATCTATTATTGATATCGAATTTAATAGGTTTCCCTATTATCTTATCAAGTCTAATATCAATAATATTCTTTTCTTCTAAAATCACTTATTTTATTTTAGCTACTCACTTTCATATATAAGCCAATACTACTTCACAAACCTATTCCAAGCTAGTTTTAAGATAATTAATAACCCTAAAAACAATAGTAATAAGTGTATAAAGCTTCCTATAAAAATAACTCCAAAAAACATTTTCTGAATCATATAAGTGATAAAGAATGTTATCAAAATCATTACAAATAATCCTGTCAAATTTTTAAACCCAGGGATCAATCGCATAGGAATCGTTTTATTGACGATTATTAATGTGATAATACATCCAATAATGGGTGTGAAATAAGAGAGTACATCTACATTCAATAAATTTAATCGTAGAAAAAAGAACCCATAAATAAGTAAAACAACGGATAATAAGCCTGGTATTGCTACTCCATACACAATAATACTATAAAAATATTTCAGTGGATTTTTAAAATGTTGAGGCTTAAAAAAAAGTAACCCTAACAATGAAACAATGATAAATCCAATAAAATAATTCAAAATAAGTTTGGGATGATTTCCAAACCAATTGATAATATCTTGTAATGTCATATTCATAAAGTTTGCTTAAATGTATAACTATTTAAGAAAATAACCCCAAGTTCAAAAGATTCTGAACTGGGGCAGGTCAATTTCATTTAAAAGTAAAACTACTTGTATTGAAGAAATTTCTTTGAAGTTTCGTCATGCTGAATTTATTTCAGCATCCCACTAGCTTTTTCTTATTATGTGATGCTGAAATAAATTCAGCATGACGTCCCAAAAAAATATGATTTCGTCCCAAAAAAGTTAAATGAAATTATTCTGAAAAGGGGTTATGAGTTGCATTGTCCTGAATATTAGTAATAACTACGTAATCACCTTTCTTTCAAATTGAATTATTTTATACTTAATCTATATCTATCTCTAGATAAGCATTTGAATCTACAGAAGTATTTAATGTTAATAGGTTTTGTCCTAAACGATCTTGAAGAGGAAAGCCATAACCCGTTGTTAAATCACTAATATTACCTGAGTATGAGTTATAATAATCATCATTTGCAGGTTGTGCTTTTTTAAAGTAAATGCCTTTTCCTCCTGGTGAATCTTTTGGCTGAATGATACTACCATCAGGCAATGTTCCTCCCCACCATGCTGTACTAGACAAATCTCCTATAGTCGTTGAACCAAAAGCAACGGTACTCCCTATAAAACCAAAATTCAAACCAGCATAAACGTCGCCTACTACTTGGCCATAAAAGTCATTCGTAATTCCTTTTGTTTTAGGGTTACTTCCTAATGTATACGGAGCATTACATCCATAAACTCCGATAGGACTATTTAGATCACTAAACGAAATAACGATATTGCCTGTCGCATTTCCAACTCCCGTACCTTGTTGTGCTGTAGGTACTCCATTCGCTTTCCCATTTCCAGAATCTGAATTAGGTGACAGTGTTATCGACCCATTAGTCGCAAAAGTCCCCGTGTAATCATAGCTTTGTGCTTGAGTTTCTGGACTAGAGGATGGCTGCTTATTTGTACCCGCATAAATTCCTTTTATAGTAACTTGTTTTCCTGCTAAAAACGTCTTCAGGTAATTTGTGAAATCATGATACATACTACTAGCACTTAATTGAGGGCTTATTACTCTCGCAAATTTTGAGCTTGGTAACATTTTATTACTTGAAGGTAACACTGAAGCATTTGTCGAAGAAGCTGCCGCAGCCGCTGCTTTCACCAATGCTAAACTAGACGTACTTTTTTGGGTTCCATTAGTAGCATAAGGAGCATTTTTTGCGAATAAGGAAAGGGAGAAAGCTGTAAAATCAATGTATGATAAATCAACATTAAGCTGTGAGTCTACAACTGTCGGCTCAAAATATTGATAATATACCTTATAATTAGGATCGCTTGAAGTTCCTGCTGCTGGTGTATAACCAGAACCTAGGCATTTTAATTTTTTATTGAGACTTACATAAATTCTTCCTGAAAAAGCTTTAACTACTACTCCTGGAGTTCCTGACGGTAATTTAGGATTAAAAGAGGTTAAATTTGAAATATCTGATAATTTATAAGCCGTATCTACAGCTAGCGTCTGCTTATTTGAATTCTTATCGTAATAAAATCCATCTATCGTCTTTGCTCCTAAGAAGTGAATAAATACCTTTTTAGTAGTAGTTTTAAACAAAAACGGAACTCCATTATTTGCAAGACTAGTATAAGAAAACTTAGTATTAGAAGTACGTACTGAAGCATTATTTTGAGTAATCACCACTACATCAACAATTTGTGACTTGGGGCTATTAGGATTAGTCACTGTAATTTTACTATCCGAAATCACTTTTACATTGCCTCCTCCCATAGCGCCAAAATTAACAGCTTGAGTTCCTGTAAAGTACTTCCCATTAATCGTAATCGTCTTTGATCCATTAATATTGGTAGTTTTCGGCGATATACTTGTAATGACAGGAGCACGATAATCAAATGTTCCTGCCTTAGTAGCTACACCCTTAAAAAGCACATCTACTTTTACGGAAATCGGTGCTGAAACATTTGGATTGGTGACTGTAATTTCGGTATCAGAAACTACGGTAATATTACTTCCTCCAGCAGCTCCAAAATTGATGCTTGGTGAAGTTCCTGAAAAACCTGTTCCCGTGATGGTGATAGTTTGCCCACCTGTAAGACTTCCACTTGTTGGTGAAATACTACTTATCGTTTGATTTAAAGTACTACTCATAGTTTATCATTTTGGTTACTACTCCAACTAAGATGCTATATTTAAAATGATTAAACAAAACAAATGTGTGAAAAACTATAATTGAGAAAGCAATACCTAGCTTTTATGAGTAAACGATTTTATTAAGAGGTAATAGAAGACATTAAGCTTTAAGCTGTAGGCTTTATATAGATTCATCTAGCTTATAGTTATAAGTTAGAAAATAGAAAAAGACGTTCAATCGTAATCAAAATTATAGATCTTCCTGTACTTAGTACCTTATTTAGATATACAAAGAACTCACATACTAAAAAAGTTGCATCCTTTACACTGGATAACTAACTCTCGAAACTTTTCTCAAAAAAAGTCAAATGCCATTCTTTTTTTAAAGTATCATGATAGTGGACGACTAAATTTGTATCTCCCAAGCTATCCAAGGGTACTCCTTGCTTTTCTTTAATTTTATTGATAATAATTTTAGAGGCACCTATGAATGCTTTATCTGTAAGCTCACCATCTCCTGTAAAGTTTATCTGATTTAAAACGGTGTTTTTATTTGCTAAATAAGGGGTTTCTCCACAGGAGCTAACCAACATAGAATCTTGATTTTGAACAAAATGAACTTCGTAAGTCCCTCGATCTAAAATCGCTACAGGCAACATTTCATCTTTAATAATATGCAAGCGATCATTGAAATATAAACGTCCTGTAATATCTTTTATATGAATATAAGGATCATAAAGCTCTTTCGAAACACACTGACGTACTAGGTTGAGTAATGCGTAGGAAACATAGTTTTTACGACTTTGAGGATCATTAATTTCTGAATCTAGTACACAAACTGCTGTAGGACTAGATACATCGTCTACAAGTTTTTGAATGTTGATCTCCATATATTAATATAATATTGTATTTCAATAGCTTGTAAATTACTCAAATAAATGAAAAGTTATTAATTTCTTACGTTATTTCTAAAATTAAGAGGTACTCCTATTTATATTTTGCTACGATCTTAGCAATACGATGGAAAAGTCATAGTCTATTTTACAAATACAAAATAATCGATGACATCATTCTTTGCCCAAAGAAGTAATAAATTCTTCTAAAGTTTCTTCGGGCTTTATATCTATTTTTTTACGAAAACGATGAATGCTTTTTTTAACAGCATCAAAGGAAGTATTTCTCAGTAAAGCTATCTCTCTTCTTGTAAGTCCTAATAACATAAACGAAGCCAATTCCATATCGCTTTTTGTTAGCTTGGGATAAACTAATTTAAGTTTGGCCATGTACTCTAAGTTTAACGCATCGATATCTTTTTTTAAAATCTCTAATTTTTTATCCTCTATTTTATCGGCTTGTAAACTAGCAAGTACTTCCTTAACTGTTATGCCTTCTTGTGCCTTATCTACTTTTTTAAGCTCTTCGGTTATAAATTGCTTAGTCTTTATATATTTTAACGTTTCTAAAGACAAGGACGAGATTTTATCGTCTTTATTAACAAGCTCTTTCTCTTTCAATGAGATTTCCTTTTCTAATTGTATACGTGCTCTTTTTAATTGCTTGTAACGATCTGCTAATGCCGAAGACAACATAAAAACTTCGAATACCGATCCGATTAAATAAGCATTTATGGTGAATGCATTTGCGGGTATAATATCTAATGCCCCTAAAGAAAATAGAATGATTCCTAAAAAATATACGGCCCATCCAAAAATTAAAAACCGTGCAGATCTATTCCCCTTATAATAAACAATGATACCCGAAAAAATGGCTACTATACAAAAATGCATCGCAGAGTAACTATGAAAATGGGCATCGGTATAATTACCGAATACCTCATAATTTATCAATGGATAAAAAATAGCAATTACATTAAATACAATAACACTCTTTAAAGCCCAGTCCGCGTACTTACTATAGGCTTTAGCATCCAAAAAGCGCATACAGAAATAACTACAGGACAAAGTGGCAAAACAAAAAGAAAAAGGAAGTGTCCATTCTTGTAAAAAGGGGTTCTCATCAACAATGTACAATTTTACAAACCCTCTGAAATATAGTTGTACCGATAATGCTCCAAGAACAGCTATACAATATATATCGTAAACAGGATCTTTTAAGGCTCTGGCCATAAAAAAATTATATACCGTAATGGTTAATAAAATACCTATAAGAAAACAACAAATGACTAATTCTTTTTGCTCTTCTTTACGATAACTATCCATATCTAATATTTTAACAGCAAAAGTTTTTCCCCATTTACTTACCATTCTTACATAATAAGTATTGGTTTGTCTTTCTTTTATTTCTAATGGAAATGAGATTGAAAATCCTGGTAAATCTTTGTCTTTTCGAGAAATCATATGCCCCGAGTTGAGGACTTTCCAGTGCTCTCCTTCTCTGCTAAAAAGTTGTACGGAATCTTGTAAGGCTTTTTTGATCGTAAAAACCCTTTCTAGAGCCTTGTCCGAAGAATTTTGAACCTTAAATCGTAACCATACAGCATCGGTACTGTAACCAAAATTCAGCACATTTTTTTCTGATTTTGTAAAATGCTGTTTTTCTATATCATCAATAGAAAGTGCATGACCATCTTCTTCGAAATAGGCAATATGTTTTCCTATGAAATCAATATTCCCATCAAGATTAGCATTCACAGGAGTTAGTTCTCCCCTTTCTTGCGAATAGAGAACTGATATAAAAAACAAAAAAAAAGCATATGTAATCAGGTGCTTTTTGTTAGTTGACAAAAAGAAAAAATCTTTCATATGTACTCGGTGATCTTAATAAGTTGGTAATATAAATAGGACTGTAAAAATAACTTTTTTCAGAATGGTAGAATTCAAAAGCTATAAAACTACCCAATACTAAAGTTACACATAAAACCCTTTAAAACAGCAGCATTACACACACGTCTCCCCCTTTGTCTCCCCCCAAAAGAACAAAAAAAATGTCGCTATGAGATATTTTTGCATAGAATTAATCTATCATCTCCTCAACCTATGAAGCAACAATACCACCTACTTATTCTTCATTTTTTGTTTGCAATTTTAGTGATGCATTCTAAAGAGATAAACACACTGGACAAAAATTATACACAAAGCGGTGAAAACAATTTGGGTACTATTAGGACAAAATATGCTACAATAAAAATTGATTCTGAAAACCTAGATCAAAGTACAAGTACTACTACTGATACTTATGTACCTGATGATAATTTTGAGCAAGTCTTAATCGATTTAGGTTACGACACCCTTCCTTTAGATGATTATGTGCCTACAGCTGCGATCAATACAATAACAAAACTAACGATAGGTGGTAAAGGAATTACTGATTTTACAGGAATAGAAGATTTCGTAAAGCTTACTGAATTAGATATTAATAACAATAGACACACTTCCATTGATGTTACAGCCCTTTCTGATTTAGAAAGTTTGCTAACACATAGCAATTCTAATCTTACCTCCGTAGATGTTACTGGCCTTACTAAATTAAGCTACTTAAGAGTCAATAATACTGGGATTACCGATCTAGATATTAGTACGAATACAGGATTAGAAGATTTATGGACGTTTAGCATCCCTAATATTTCTGGCATTATAGATACCACTAACAATACATTATTATGGCGATTGTTAATTGGTAATTCTGGTTTCACAGGAACGCTTGATATCAGTCATCTTAGCAATCTGACTTATTTAGATTGTAGAAACAATGATTTTTCTTCTATAAATATAAACAATGGCAACAATGACAATATCACCTTTTTAAACGCTACAGATAATCCTAATCTAGATTGTATTAATGTAGATAATGAAACTGCCAGTGTTTTAGAAGAATGGGAGAAGGATACAGCTGCTGTTTTTAGTCAACATTGTTATGATACTTATGTTCCTGACGACAATTTTGAAAATTACTTAGAGACTCATGATGCCAATGGCAATACGGTAAACCTAGGAGATCTATCTAGTATGGGGAATGGAATTGAAAATGATGATTATGTACGTACATCGAAAATTGAAACGGTCACTAATTTAATGGTCATTGCTAAAGGGATTTCGAACCTAACTGGTATTAGTGACTTTACAGTATTGGAAGTATTACGCTGTGAGTCTAATACATTAACACAATTAGATGTTACGCAAAACACCCAATTAACACATTTATACTGTAATTCAAATCAATTAACGGGGTTAGATGTTACTCAAAATACGGCACTAACAGTACTTTCATGTAATAGTAACCCTTTAAAGAGTTTAGATGTAACTAAAAATATACTTTTAGAAGATTTAAAATGCTATAGAAATGAGTTAACCAGTTTAGATATTTCACAAAATACGGCACTAGTCGAGCTAGATTGTTATACAAATCAAATTACGAGTTTAGATATCACAAAAAACACCTTATTAAATGAACTGTATTGCAATGATAATGCTTTAACCAATTTAAATCTTAAAAATGGAAATAATGCAAATTTGGATCTTAAGACCGATAATAACGAAAATCTCTTTTGCATTTTAGTAGATAATATCTATGCCCCGGTTTTAAGTGACTGGGATAAAGATAATCAAGCTTTTTATAGTACCGATTGTAGACAAACGAATATCCCTGATGGTAGTTTTGAAAATTACTTAGAAACCCATGATGCCAACGGGAATACTGTAAATATTGGAGATCCATCTAGTATGGGAAATGGCGTTAAAGAGGATGGGCAAGTAACTACCGAGAAAATAGAAATCGTAACAACTTTAAATATTGGTAAAAGTGGTATTTCATATCTTACGGGTATTGCTGATTTCACCGCTTTGGAAGTTCTAAATTGTACTTTTTGTGCATTAACGGAACTAGACATTACTAAGAATACACAATTAACCCATTTGTATTGCGGCCAAAATCAATTGACCCAATTAGATATTACTAAAAATCTAGCTTTAAAAGAGCTACACTGTTTTGATAATGAAATAACCAGCTTAGACCTTATAAATAATACACTTCTAGAAAATTTAGAGTGTCACGATAATGAGTTAAGCAGTTTAGATCTTACACAAAATACAGCATTAACTTATCTTGAATGTAATATTAATCAAATTGCGCATTTAAATTTATCTAAAAACACACTTCTAAATGAAGTGTATTGTGGTGATAATCCATTAAGTAGTTTAAATCTTAAAAATGGCAATAACACAAACTTGTTTATTGAAGTTGAAGATACTCCTGATCTCTTTTGTATTTCAGTAGATGATGCTTCTGCTCCTATTTTAAGCACTTGGGATAAAGATAACCAAGCTTTTTTTAGTACTGATTGTAGACAAACTAATATCCCTGATGGTAATTTTGAAAATTACTTAGAAACCCATGATGCAGATGGCAATGCTGTAAATATTGGAGATCCCTCTAGTATGGGGAATGGAGTCAATAACGATGGACAGGTAACTACAGAGAAAATAGAAACAGTAACGAATTTAACCATGGTTGGTAAAGGGATTTCTGACCTAACTGGTATTAGTGACTTTGCAGCATTAGAGGTGTTACGTTGTGAATCTAATACGTTAACACAATTAGATATTACACAAAATACTAACTTAACACAGTTGCACTGTAATTTTAATCAATTAACAGAGTTAGATCTTACTCAAAATACTGCACTAGCAATAATTTCCTGTCATAGAAACTTTTTAGAGCATTTAGATGTAAGCAAAAATATACTTTTAGAAGATTTAAAATGTTATGGAAATGAGTTAACCAGTTTAGATGTTACACAAAATACGGTACTACTCGAGTTAGACTGTTACGCTAATCAAATTACGCATTTAAACTTCTCAAAAAACACCCTTTTAAATGACGTGTCTTGTGGTGATAATCCATTAAGCAGTTTAAATCTTAAAAACGGAAATAACGCAAACTTATATATTGAGGTTGAAGATACCCCTGATCTCTTCTGTATACTCGTTAATGACACTTCGAATGCTGTTTTAAGTACTTGGGATAAAGACGATCAAGCTATTTATAGTACCGATTGTGGATTAACTAACGTACCTGATGATAGCTTTGAAGCTTACCTAGAGACACATGATGCCGATGGGAATATCGTAGCGCTAGGAGATCCATCGAGTATGGGTAATGGAATTGAAAATGACGACTATGTAACTACCGAAAAAATAGCAACGGTAACTCAACTAAATATTGAAAATCAAGGAATTTCAGATCTTACAGGTATTGCTAATTTTACTGCTTTAGAAATATTAGATTGCTCTAATAATGCATTGGTAACACTAGATATTACTACAAATACCCTGTTGAAACATTTATACTGTAGCAATAATCAATTATTGCAATTAGATGTTACCCAAAACACAGCTTTAATAGAACTTTCTTTTAATAATAATAGTATAAGTAGTATTGATGTAACAAACAATATACTTTTAGAAAAGTTAGATGGTGCTCTTAATGATTTAACAAGCTTAAATGTATCTAAAAATATAGCCTTAACAGCATTACAATGTTATGAAAACCAAATTTCGCGTTTAGATCTAACCAATAACATACTCCTAACGGAACTTCATTGTTATGAAAATACAGGATTCAGTAGTTTAAATCTTCAAAATGGGAACAATACCAACCTATATATTGATGCTGGAGGAAATCCAATACTACGATGTATTCTGGTAGATGATACTTCTGATCCTGTTTTGGATACTTGGGAT
Source organism: uncultured Aquimarina sp. (assembly GCA_947499005.1). Taxonomy (GTDB): domain Bacteria; phylum Bacteroidota; class Bacteroidia; order Flavobacteriales; family Flavobacteriaceae; genus Aquimarina. Next base: position 56,951 of record CANMML010000004.1, on the reverse strand, counting down.
ATAGATAGTAGAGCTAGTTACAGTGAAGTAACTTGTGATATACAAATTGCTCCTAAAGTATTTTTACAAGGCCCTTTACTAAACCCTAACCCTGGAGAAGAAGCCTTAATGCGAGATGATCTTAGAAATGCTGGATATATTCCTACCGAATCTCCTTACAATCTAGATTCTATAAATGACGAGGTGCTAGAAGTTACCGGTAATGATGCGATCGTAGACTGGGTATATTTAGAATTACGAGACCGTAGAAACGAAAGCCTAATCATAACAAACTTTAGTGCATTATTACAACGTGATGGAGATGTCGTAGCCTTAGATGGTGTTTCTCCCATTAGTATTCCGTTTATTCCTTTGAATGACTATTATGTAAGTATTAAACATCGTAATCATTTAGGTATTATGACAGATGAACCTATTGATTTAACAAATACCGTTACCACCATCGATTTCACAGATGCTAATAACCAAATAACCTATCTAAGTAATGCCCAAACTGCGTTTGGAATGCCCAATAATATAGTTGCTATGTGGTCCGGTAATGTAAATGAAGATGATGTAATCCAAGCCACAGGTACTAATGCCGATACTGCAGCGGTACTATCTTCAGTGCTAAACGATCCTGCCAATATATTCAACTTTCCTACCTATACCGCTAGAGGATACCATTTAAATGATACCAATATGGATGGAAAAATACAGTATACAGGAACCACCCCCGATTCGCCTTTCATTCTACAGAATGTATTGGAACACCCTGGGAACTTCCTAAAGTTTAATACCTACCAAATTCAAGAACAAATACCGAATAATTTCATAATCATTAAATAATCAATATTCGTAAACAGTAACATCATGAAAAAAATTACCTCATCTATTTATTTATTTTTAGTAATCTTTTGCATTGGGCCATTACAAGCACAAGAAGGAATCTCCTATACTTTAATAGATAACGGTGGTTTAAGTTATTCCATTGCTGCAGTAGCTAATGACACAGGATCTACTTTCAACCCAATTGTACAGAGCTATGGTTTTACAATTATTGTAACTGCTGGTGTAACCGCAACCATTACTTCCTCTTTTGCAAACGGAGCTAGTGCTACTCCTTTTACAGGAACGGCTATTAATGATAACTTTCCAACCGTTGAAGACTATTCAGACATTGATGGATATTTGATTACCGAGGTTTTAAATACACCTCTTAATCTACCAGCTCCTTCGAGTCAAACAGTAACTCCTATGGTTACCATACAATTGGACAGCCCCTTCCCTACGGCTTCTATTAGTTTATTAGCAAATGATTCTCTTTTAACAGATGCTGTGCCAGCACTAGAAAGCTTTATGTCTGCTGATATGATAGACGATGGTACTTTCTTATTCCCTGCGGTAGTTGATTTTGTGGGGTCTGGATTATCAGGATCTACTTCTTTTGAAGTGATTAACAATACCCTTTCTATAGACACTGAAGACCAATTGAGCACATTTGAAATATATCCAAACCCTGTAAAAGATACGCTAACAATAAAAGGATTAGATAATGATGTAACTAAAATCGAAGTATTCAATACGACAGGACAAAGTATACTATCGGTCTTTAATCATTTTGAAACGATTGATGTTAGCCATATTTCTAACGGAATATATTTCTTAAACCTATATACGAATACAGGAACTACAACCTTAAAATTAATTAAAGAGTAACTATAATTAAGTAAAGGTTTTATAAGCCACCCTTCGGCTTCGCTAAGGGTTCGTGACGTATTCGAACCCTGAGCACTTCGACATAACTCAGTGTAAACTATAGCCGAAGGGTGACATAGAGTAAGTAATACTTTAAACCTATGCTTTACTTGTTGTATTACAAGTAATTATTAGCCGTTCCAGATATCACAGAATTCCCAATGTACTATGAAAAAATTAGCCTTCCTTTCAGTGTTGTTATCATCTTGTCTATCGTTAATAGCACAAGAAACTTATGTTCCCGATGATAATTTGGAACAACATTTAATAAATCAAGGTTATGATTCTGGTCCGTTAGACAATTATATACCTGCAGGTGTTGCAGAAACAATTACCACACTAACCATCGTTGGAAATAATGTAAATAATTTTACTGGGATTGAAGAAATGGTCAATCTAGAAACTTTTGCTTTCTTTAGTAGTGCGGTAACCAATCTGGATCTAAGTCAAAATACGGCATTGAAAACCATTTTTCTTAACAATGCTCCCATAACATCTTTAGACCTTAGTAAAAATATACTTTTAGAAGATATCTACATAGATGCAACACTAGCAACATTAGATATCAGTAGTAATACCGCTTTAAAGGTTTTAGATGTTCGGAATAATAGCCTAACTGATATTGATGTTTCTAAAAACACAGCTTTAACTAGTTTTAACTGTTCAGGGAATTCGATCACCCATTTAGATCTTAGTAAGAATACACTGCTCACAAAAATAGTGTGCGAAAACAATCAACTAAGCAGATTAGATGTAAAAAACGGAAACAATAATACTGTAGCTAATAGCGATTTTAAAGCTGGAGGCAATCCTAATTTAAGCTGTATCAATGTAGATGATAGTGACTGGAGTGCTACGAATTGGGAAAACATAGAGGCTACCACTACTTTCGATGAGTATTGCCACCAAACTTATGTTCCTGACGATAATTTTGAAGCCTTCCTTGAAGCCAATGCTATGGGAAATGGGATTGCTAATGATGATTATGTATCCACAGAAGCTATTTCAACCCTAACCACACTTACCGCAACTAATAAAAACATTGTTGATTTAACAGGGATCGAAGACTTTAGCGCATTACAAACCTTAGAGGTATTTAATAATAAATTAGAAACCTTAGATGTTTCTGCAAATACTCATTTAGAAACGTTACGCTGTTATAGCAATAACATCACCAGCCTTACTATAGGAAACAACCCCAACTTAAAAGAATTACGTTGTTATGAAAATAACTTAAGCAGTATGGTAGTTAGCGATCTTACAGGTTTGGAAATATTGTCTTGCTCGGATAATCAAATAACCAGTATTGATGTAAGCAATAGTCCAAATTTAACAACCTTATTTTGTCAATCCGGAATTCTAGAGACCTTAACTATTAGTAATAACCCTAATTTAAGATTAGCGAATGTAAGCGATAATAACTTAACAGAAATTGATGCTTCCTCTTGTTCCAGCATGACAGCCTTATTCGCAAATAAAAATAACTTAACAAGTGTTAGTGTTAAAAATGGTAACAATAGCCTTGTTACTAGTTTTAATGTTACAGAAAACCCTAACTTACTGTGTATTGAAGTAGATGACAATGAAGGTACTTATCTACAAAACACAAATGCTTGGCGTAAAGAAGGAGCTGCTAATTATACTGAAGATTGTACAAATGTTGCTATTTCTGGGGCTAATTTCGAACTCTTTTTGGAAGCGAACTCCATGGGTAATGGTATTGACAATGACGGTATGGTAACTCTTGGTAATATAAATGCTGTTTCGGATTTAGATGTTTCTAATCAAAACATAACTGACCTCGCTGGCTTAGTACATTTTGAAGCATTGGAAACTTTAATCTGTAACGGAAATCCTTTAACGACATTAGATCTTTCCAATAATACAAACTTAATTTCCTTAGAAGCTTCTTCCAATGCTAATTTAACAACGATTAATACAACTGATTTAATAGCATTACAAACATTAACCATTACTAATAACCCTGAGCTTACCATTATAGACGCCTCTACCAATATTAACTTAACTTCTATTAATGTAACAAATAATGCTTTAGAAGAACTAAAACTTAATAACGGGAATACCACACAAATAACTAATGCTAATATGCAAGCCAGTGGTAATAACTTTAGCTGTATTAATGTAGATACTGACGCTATTAGTTTTGCTACATCCAACTGGGAAAATATTGACAATGGTGTTTCTTTTAGTGACGATTGTTATAATGTTTATATCCCTGATAATAATTTTGAGCACTACTTAGAGACGCATAACGCTTCAAATAAACCAGTCGCGCTAGGTGATCCGACTAGTATGGGTAATGGAATTCTTTATGATAATTATATAAAAACCAACCGTATTACCGATGTTACAGAATTAAAAATTAGTAATTTAAATATAGCAGATCTAACGGGTTTAGAATTTTTTACTAGTTTAAAAGTATTTACCTGTAATAACAATATAATAGAATCTCTGGATGTAACTAAAAATACTGCTTTAATAAAATTGCATTGTGAGCGAAACGATATAAAAACCTTAGATATTAGTACCAATGTACATTTAGAATCTCTACATATTTATGAAAATGACTTAACAACTCTTGATGTAAGTAGCAATATAAAGTTAGAAGATTTACAAGCGTTTGTTAATGATTTAACTACAATAGATTTACAAACAAATACTGCTCTTAAACAAGTTTTTCTAGGGGCTAACGAATTAACATCTTTAAATTTAAATAGCTGTATAGCCTTAGAATCTTTAATTGTAAATAACAATAATTTAAGTGAATTAAGTCTTATTAATGGGAATAACTTAAACATAAACACCTTTAATGTACTTAAAAACCCTAACTTAAAATGTATCAATGTAGACGATCCCACACAAAGCTATTTAAATACTTGGGAGGATATTGACCCTGAAGTAGTTTTTGGCAGCCATTGTTATGAAACCTATATACCAGATAATGCATTCGAAAACTACCTAGAAACTCATGATGCATTAGGAAATATCGTTGTCCTTGGCAACCCAGAAAGTATGGGAAATGGGATTGCTAATGACGATTATGTGTTGACGGATCGTATTTCCAGCGTAAGTGCTTTAACCATTGACGGATTAAATATAGAAGATTTAACAGGTATAGAAGATTTTGTAGCCTTAGTAGATTTAGATTGTAGTAGTAACCTTCTCGACAGTTTCGACTTGAGTAGTAATACCAACTTACAAGTACTCGATTGTTCAAATAATACCATTACAACACTTGACCTCAGTGCATATACCCTATTAACACATTTAAATTGTAGTGAAAACAATATTACTACACTAGATGTTAGCAGTTTACCAAATCTAGAAGATTTAAATAGTGCTACGAATAACTTAACCACAATCGATTTAAGTAACAATACCCTTTTAACTAAACTAGACCTAAGTGCCACAGCTATTCTTAATTTAGAGGTAAGTACCAATACGGCTTTACAAAATTTAGCATTTACCAATACTCCTGGAGGCTATGACTTAGATTTATCTGTCAATACGGCTTTAGTTGAGATATTACTAACCGATAGTAACTTAACGGGATTAAATCTAAAAAACGGAAATAATGCCAACATTACTAATTTTAACGCTACAGGAAATCAATTCTATTGTATTGAAGTAGAAAATGTGGCTGATGCAATCACCAATTGGGGAAGTAATATAGATACCAGCACCGATTTTAAAGTCAATTGTTCCGAATCTAGTATTCCCAATACAGCTTTCGAACACTATCTAGAAACACATGACGCTTTAGGAAATATAGTTTCTGTAGGAGATGATACCAGTATGGGGAATGGAATAGACAATGATACTCTTGTTTACACCACAGCAATTAATACGGTTACTGATTTAGATATTTCCAATTTAGCTATAGACGACCTTACAGGAATATCTCATTTTACAGCTCTAGAATCATTGAATTGTAGCCAGAATACCATAAGTACTCTAGACCTATTCAGCAACACGAATTTAAGGACGCTTATTGCTTCCTCTAACATAAATCTTTCCACAGTAAATATTAAAGATCTATCCCAGTTAGAAACATTAACCCTTACTGATAATGCACAGCTTACTCAGCTAGACCTTTCTACAAATACAGGTATCGTTTCACTAGACCTATCTAATAATGGGTTCACCACATTAGATCTTACTCAAAATATAAATTTAACCACACTAGACGTCTCTAACAATGCCTTAACCACATTATACCTAAACAATGGTAACAATGCGGCAATGAATAGTACAGACGCTGTGATTGCAACGGGTAATCCAGACTTAGCATGTATTAGGGTTGATGATGACACACAAGATTATTTCGAAAATTGGAAAAAAGATTTAACAACGGAATATGGAACCCATTGCTATGAAACCTTTATCCCCGATACTGTTTTTGAGAACTTTTTAGAAACTCATGATGCTTCGGGAAATGAGGTAACCATTGGTCATGAAACCAGTATGGGAAATGGTATCGCTAATGATCAATATGTATTAACCAATCGTATTGCTACAGTAAGTACTTTAAGAATTCGGAGTTTAGCGATTGCGAATTTAACAGGTATAGAAGATTTTATGGGGTTAAAAATCTTGGTTTGTAACAATAATAATATAACACGACTAGATGTTAGTAAAAATATAGCGTTGACGCATCTAGAATGTCATTTTAATCAATTAACGACATTAAACCTTAGCGCAAATACAAATCTGATAGCTTTAAGAGCGTATAATAATAACTTAACAAGCTTAGACCTTAGCTTCAATACGGCTTTAAAAGAAATTCATTTAAATAATAATCCCCGTTTAACTTCTCTTAACGTAGCGAATGGGAATAATTTAAATTTTACGGTATTTAACACTCAAACTACCGAAAATTTAAGCTGTATTACGGTTGATGATCCTACACAACCTGAGTTATCCGAATGGCAAACAGATGATGCAAACTCTTTTAGCATCAATTGCCTGGACACTATGGTACCCGATGCTAATTTTGAAAACTATCTTGAAACTCATGATGCAGCAGGTAACACTGTAGTTGTCGGTGATATTTCAAGTATGGGTAATGGAATAGCCAATGATGGCTATGTAACTAAAGCTAATATTGAATCTGTATTAAATCTTGATATTTCTAATCTAGGAATAGCAGACCTAACAGGTATTGAGCATTTTATTGCATTAGAATCTTTACGTTGTGATACAAATACAATAAGTACGCTAGATGTATCGAACAATACCAATTTAACTATACTTACTGCTTCTGATAATACAAACTTGGAGACGGTTACTACAAGTGGCTTAATAGCATTAGAAACACTAACAATTACCAACAATCCCCTACTTACCAGTATAGACGTTTCTACCAATACAGGATTGATTTCGTTAGATGCCAATGGTAATGGATTAACATTAGTAGATGTAAGTCAAAACACGAGTTTAGCAACATTAGACCTTTCTAGTAATCAGTTATCGACCATAGATATCACTAACAATACAGAAATAACAACATTGGATCTTTCTGATAATGAATTATCGGTATTGGATATCACTAAGAATACAGGGATAATAACACTAAGCCTTACTGATAACGAATTGTCAGCATTAGATATAAGTCAACATACGGATTTAACAACAGCTGATATTTCTAACAACCAATTAACCACATTAGAAGTAACTAATAATACCCAATTAGAAAGCTTGAAGGTGTCTAGTAACAACTTAACAACGTTAAGCCTAATTCAAAACACCCAATTAACGACCTTAGATGTTTCTAACAATCTACTTACCATATTAGACCTACGAAATAATAACAATTCATTATTGAATAATCCAGCTGCTGTTATTACGAGTACTAACCCTAATTTAAGTTGTATCCATGTAGATAATGCAACTGCAACCTATCTAAGTGATTGGACTGTAGATGTAACAACATCTTTTGGAGAGCATTGTCATGAAACCAACGTACCCGATGATCATTTTGAACATTACTTAGAAACACATGACGCTAATGGAAATACAGTTGATTTAGGAGATCCCACCAGTATGGGAAATGGAATTGCTGATGATGATCATGTAACCACGAATCGTATTGCCAATATTATAAGCTTAGATGTAAATGCATTAAATATTACTGACCTAACAGGTATTGAAGATTTTATAGCTTTAGAAACTTTAATTTGTAATAGTAATGCTTTAACCACATTAGACATTAGTACAAATACAGCACTATTACAATTAAACTGTATTGGGAACCAATTAACAGCATTAGATATTGATGCTAATGTTCATTTAGAGGAATTAAAAGCTTCTCAAAATGCGCTAGCAACCATTAATCTTCAAGAGAATATTGCTTTAAAAGCAGTCTATTTACAAGGAGCAGGTTTATCTACGCTGAACCTTAATACTTGTGTGGCACTAGAAATTTTAGACGTGTCTTTCAATAGCTTGTCTTCTTTAAGTATTGTTAATGGAAATAATGCTGCTATTTCCAGTTTTAATGCGGCTGCCAACCCTCCGCTTGCTTGTATCGATGTTGATAATGCTGCTGCAGATTATTTAACAGAATGGAATATAGATGATGCGACAGCATCCTTTGGAGAACACTGTTACGAAACCTATATACCTGATGATAATTTTGAACATTACCTAGAAACACATGACGCCAATAGAAATGAAGTAGAAATAGGAGACCCTACTAGTATGGGGAATGGTATCGCTAATGATGATTATGTTTTAACTGATCGTATTTCGGAAGTTACATTTTTAAGCGCAGGTAGGTTAGAAATTACTGATCTCACAGGAATCGAAAACTTTACAGCTTTAGAGACTTTATACTGCTTTGGTAATAACTTAACAACATTAGACGTTAGTTCCAATACAGCATTAAAGTTATTAATCTGTTATCAGAATGCACTAACAAGCTTAGACCTTAGTGCTAATATAAATTTAGAAGTCATAGAAGCGGGAGACAACGAGCTCACTACTTTAGATGTACGCTCAAATACCGCTTTAAAACAAATTCATTTATATCAAAATAATTTAACAAATTTAAATGTAGATACCTGTGTTAATCTAGAAAAACTACTAGTAAGTGGCAATGACTTGAGAGCGTTAAGAATCGTTAATGGAAATAATGCCGCTATTACAGACTTTGATACTTCTCTAAACCCAAACCTAAGTTGTATTAATGTTGATGACCCTACACTATCCGATTTAAACGATTGGCTAATCAATGAAGATGGCTCTACCTCTTTTGGGCTACATTGTAATGAAACCCATGTACCTGATCTTAGTTTCGAACACTATCTAGAAACGCATGATGCCGATAGAAATACGGTTGAAATAGGAGACCCTACCAGTATGGGGAATGGTGTTGCTAATGACCAATATGTAAGCACGCTTAGCATTCAATCTGTGATCAATTTGAGAATAGCTAATCTAGGTATTACAGACTTAACAGGAATAGAAGGTTTTACCGCATTAGAAAGCTTAAATTGTGGAAGAAACACTTTAACGAACCTAGATGTTTCGGCAAACACCTTGCTTAAAAACTTGTCTTTTGATGATAATCAAATTACTGCAATAGATGTAACTAACCATGCGGCATTAACTAGTTTATCTTTTAATGACAATCAAATCTCTACAATAGACATTACTAATAACACCTTATTAACCAGTCTATCTATTTCAGAAAACCCTATTTCTAGTATCGACCTTTCTCAAAATGTGGTACTAGACTATTTTACTGCTAGAAAATGTCTATTGACGAGTTTAGATTTTTCAAATAATCCACTCTTAGAAGAGATTGATTGCTCTGAAAACCTATTAACCAATTTAAATATAAATCAGTGTACTGTTTTAGAAGAAATAAATTGTGAAGACAATAAATTACAACACTTAGATTTATCAAACAATACTGAAATACGGTCCCTTAATGCTTCTATGAATTCCTTTACCGATCTAGAGACATCTGCAAACTTAAATATAGAACGCTTAGAGTTAGCAGATAATGAGCTTCAATCTCTAGATATATCTCAAAACTTCAATATAGAAGAGCTTATACTAACCAATAATGCATTGACCCGTCTAAATGTTAAAAATGGTAATAATACCAATATAGCCTTACTTTGGATTGACGACAATCCCGATTTAACCTGTGTGCTTGTAGATGATGCAACCTACTCCTTTCGCTTTACTAAAAAAGATTTCCATACAAGTTACAACGAGGTTACTTGCGATATTCAAGTATCACCAAAGGTATTTTTACAAGGTGCCGCTTTACATCCCAATACTGGAGAGGAAGACCTGATGCGAGACGATTTACGTGTCGCTTCACTCCTACCCACTACAAGTCCATATAGTGACGGTATACGTTGTAATGCTTCTGTTTTCGAAACTACTGGAGAAAATGCCGTTGTCGATTGGGTTTGGGTAGAGTTAAGAGACTCAACGAATAATGCACTTGTCATTGACGCACAATCAGCCTTACTCCAACGCGATGGAAATGTGGTTACTACAGATGGTATAAATGCACTAAATTTTAATCAATCTGCAGCAGATTACCATATCGTAATCAAACACCGTAATCACTTAGGCATAATGACTTCGGATGTAGTTGCACTTTCAATAGCAGCTACTATAGTTGATTTTACAGATGCAAATACCCCCATTACTTATGGAACAAATGCACAAACCACTTTAGAGATGCAAAGTGATATCATAGCTATGTGGACAGGGAATGTAAATCAGGATACAAATATTCAATACTCAGGAACTAATTCTGATGCTCCTAGTATTACATCTAGCGTACTCAATGCACCTTTAAACTTTCTAAAATTCCCTACATACACTTTTAAAGGCTACCATTTAAGTGATACCGATATGGATGGAAATACACAGGCAACAGGAACTAATTCCGATACCCCTTACGTACTTCAAAACATATTAGTACACCCAGGAAATCCTTTAAAGTTTAACACCTATAAAATAACAGAACAATTACCCGAAAACCAATAAGCTATACGAGTTTAGGTATAAGTGTTTAGACCAAGTTGACTTAAATAATAGAATTAAGGAGTTTAAAATACTTCCTCCTTTTGCAGGTTTGTATATGATCTCAGTTACATGATAATATACAAACTTGCTCTTATAAGCTAACCTATCAAATTCAATCCTAAAAGTTATAAATCTATCATTAGATATCAAGAGCTACCCCAACCAACCCTCACGATCCAAACTACGATATTGGATTGCTTCACCAATATGATGATCCTGAATACTCTCTAAACCCTCTAAATCAGCAATGGTTCTAGCTACTTTTAGAATACGATCATAAGCCCTAGCTGAAAGGTTCAAACGCTCCATTGCGTTTTTAAGTAATGCTTTAGCACTATCTGGTAATTGACAATATTGCTTAATTTGTCGTACTCCCATTTGCGCATTATAATGAATCGTATCGTTTCCTTCATAACGCTGTGTTTGTATTAACCTAGCAGCAATAACGCGTTCTCTAATTATTTGACTTGCCTCCCCTTTTCGCTCTTCACTCAATTTTTCAAAAGGAACAGGGTTTACTTCGATATGTAAATCAATGCGATCTAAAAGAGGCCCTGATATCTTGCTTAAATACCGATTCATTTCCCCTTGAGAAGTAGCCATTGGTGCATCAGGATCGTTAAAATAGCCACTAGGACTTGGATTCATACTAGCCACTAACATACAACTAGATGGATACGTTACCGTAAAACGCGCTCTAGAGATCGTGACTTCTCGATCTTCCAAAGGCTGACGCATGACTTCTAACACTGAACGTTTAAACTCTGGCAATTCATCCAGAAACAATACTCCATTATGCGCTAATGATATTTCACCAGGTTGAGGGTAGCTTCCTCCACCAATAATCGCTGGCTCAGAAGCACTATGATGTACAGATCTAAAAGGTCTTTCGGTAAGTAAACCAACATCTTCTTTTAGTCTCCCAGAAACACTATGAATTTTAGTCGTTTCTAGAGCTTCATGTAGTGAGAGTGGTGGTAATATTCCTGAAATACGCTTAGCCAGCATGGTCTTTCCACTTCCGGGAGGGCCAACTAAAATAATATTATGCCCTCCAGCTGCTGCGATTTCCATACATCGCTTTATATTTTCTTGTCCCTTTACATCTGCAAAATCAAGTTCTGTATTTTGATAGGTTTTCTCAAACTCGGCACGTGTATCTACAATCGTTCTTTCTAAAGGAATATCCTTATCAAAAAAATCAATTACTTCGCTGATATTTTCTACACCATAAACTTCCAATTGATCTACAATAGCGGCTTCTTTAGCATTTTGTTTAGGAAGAATAAAACCCTTGAAGCCTTCTTTTCGTGCTTGTATGGCAATGGGTAATACTCCTTTGATTGGCTGTAAACTGCCATCTAAGGAAAGTTCTCCCATAATGATGTATTCTCCAATATTGGTAGCCTTTATTTGTGAGCTTGAAGCTAAAATTCCTAAAGCTAACGTGAGATCATATGCTGCACCTTCTTTTCGAAGATCTGCAGGTGCCATGTTAATGGTGATTTTCTTTCCAGGGAGTTTATATCCTACATTCTTAAGTGCCGCAGCAATCCTATAAGAACTTTCTCTAATCGCATTATCTGGCAATCCTACTAAATGATATCCTATCCCCTTGTCAATATTTACTTCTACAGTAATGGTGGTAGCATCTACCCCAAATACGGCACTACCAAAAACTTTTGTGAGCATCTTCTTCTAATATTAAAATACACTGGGGGTATTTCAATATTACAACAAAAATAATTTACATACAATACGTTATTAAGTAATTACAGAAAAGAAATACTATTACTTCTTATCAAACCTTCTAATAATCAACCCTAGCGGACGATCATAAGTAAAGTAATTGGCCATCCAATCAATTACAGCAACTAATTTGTTTCGAAAACCAACTAAAGAAAATATGTGAAGAAACATCCAAACATACCATGCAAAGGCACCTTGAAATTTAAATTTAGGTAAGTCAACCACTGCTCTATTTCTACCAATGGTAGCCATGCAGCCTTTATCTAAATATTCGAAAGGAATTTTTTCCTTTCCTTTTAAAACTGCCAATATATTTTTAGCCAGCGCTTTCCCTTGTTGTTGTGCAACTGGTGCTAACATTGGTAACCCATAAGGATTTTCTTCCGTTATACAGCAAGCTACATCCCCAATAGCATAGATATTTTCACTTCCAATTACTTGGTTGAAAACATCTACTTTAATACGATCTCCACGAACAATAACATCAGTACTTAAACCGTCTATCAACGTTCCTTTAACTCCGGCCGCCCAAATAACGGTATCTGTTTTAAAAGTCTCACCTGTTTTTAGTTCTAGTAAATCCCCATCATAGCCCGTAACACGAGCATTTACTTTTACTTCAACGCCCATATCTTCCAAGAACTCTTTACTCTTTACAGAAGCTTCTTCGGACATTCCCTTTAATAATCTAGGAGAAGACTGGTATAAATGAATTTTCATTTTAGAAACGTCCAAATCGGGAAAATCTCTTGGGATTACATGCTTTTTCATTTCTGCTAAAGCACCCGCAACTTCAATACCCGCAGGACCTCCTCCAACGATAGCAATACTTATAATTTCATCGACTGTTTCTCCTTCCCATTTCACTAAAGAGCGCTCTAAATTCTGAAATATAAAGCTTCTAATATCTAAGGCTTCGGGAACGCTTTTTAATGAAAGTAAGTGCTTTTTTGTTTCCGCAGAAAAATTAAAGAAATTAGTCTGACTTCCAGTCGCAATGATCAACTGATCGTAAGTAATAACACCTAATGTAGTATCCAGCCTATTATTAACAGTATCAATATTAGTGACATTCGCCATCCTAAAACGAATGTTTTTGCAGCCTCTAAAAATCCTACGAACTGGATAAGCAATACTATAAGGCTCTAGACCTCCTGTTGCAATTTGATATAAAAGGGGCTGAAAAGTATGGAAGTTATTTTGATCTAAAACCAAAACATCAACGTCTTTATTCTTAAAAGATTTTGCCATAGAAATCCCAGCAAATCCTGCTCCTATTATTACAATGCGTTGTCTAGCCATGAAGAGTAATTTTATGCACCAAACAAATGTAATTTAACTATTCCAAAAGTGCATGTTTTTTGAATTTATCTTTTAACAATTCGAGCTTTGGAGAAATGTATTTTTCACAAAAAGGCTTGTTGGGATTCTTTTTATAATAATTCTGAATTTGCTCTCGAGATGGTTTAAACTCTTTAAAAGGTAGCACTTTAGTAATTATAGGATTGTCAAATTTAGGTTGTAATTCGTTAATTATATGTTCTAAATCTTCAACTATACCATCTTCTAAATAATAAATAGCAGAGCGGTATGTGTCTCTAAAAGAATGATTGGAGGTACTTTTATGTGTTCTTAAATGTACTTCAACCAATACTTTTAATGGGATTTCTTCGGAAGAAAAATGAACTAAAACGGCTTCTGAAAATGTTTCGTTTTCATGATTTGAAGCAATATAACCTTGCTCTACTTTCTTTACTCCTTTTAATGCTTGAAATACAGCTTCAGTACACCAATGACAACCTCCACCAAAACCTAATTTCCTTATAATATTACTCACAATTCATCCATTGAAAATTCGTAATTCGTAATTAAACTACAACACCCATAATTTAAACGCCATTAAACAAACCGCAACGATCATAAAAACCTGAATAAAACGATCTCCTTTTTTTACAGACCAGCGACTCGCGACCCAGCCTCCAAAACCATTTCCAATACCCAATAACAGTCCATAGTAATAATCTATTTTATTGTGGAAAGCAAAAATAGCAATGGTACCAATCGAAAAAATAAATACAATTAGGGTTTTTATCGCATTGGACTGCACTAAGGATAAATTACAAAAATAGGATAGACTTAAAATCAATAATAATCCCGTACCTGCTTGAATAAATCCAGCATAAGCACCCACAAGAAATAAAGCTACTAAAGCCAATAAATACCCTTTCTTTTGATCTTCTAAAAAAGCCTTGGGAGCCTTTGGTTTCCATAAAGTCAATACTAATACCATTACCATCACGATCGAAAGAATACGATTGTACAATCGATCTGGGATTTCAATAGCTAATTTTGAACCAATTAAAGCTCCAGCAAACGCTGTTAATCCTAACAAAATAGATTTTTTAACTCCAAGGACAAAAGGTGTTTGTCCTTTACTTTTAAATCCCCATGCCGAAAAAATAGTTTGTGTAAATACTCCTATGCGATTCGTTCCATTGGCAACACTTGGCGGAAGCCCCATAAAGAGAATTAAGAAAGGCATAATAATTACAGTTCCTCCCCCAGCAACGGTATTGATAAATCCTGTAATACTACCTACCAGAATTAATAAAAGGTCTTTCCATTCCATAGCTGGCAAAGCTATTGTATTTTATATTAAATTATGATCCTAAAAATGTTTAAAAAGTATGAAGGAAAATTATCTTATTGGTGTAATAAAACAATTTGAATACTACAAAAACCTAACTGACAAATCATTAGTCAATCTAAGTAGTGAAGATTTTTTATGGGCAAATAACACTTCTTCTAATTCAATTGCTATAATCATTTGCCATTTATATGGGAACATGAAATCTAGATGGACTAATTTTCTTGTAAGTGATGGAGAAAAACCATGGAGAAATCGTGATGAAGAATTTGAAGTAAAAAATTTAAATAAAGATGAATTATTATTACTTTGGGAAGAAGGCTGGAAATGCTTATTTGATGCTTTAGATAGTATAACTAATGATAATTTTGATACTAAAATATTGATTAGAAATCAAACTCACACAGTGATTGAAGCCATCAATAGACAAATGATGCACTACGCTTATCATATTGGACAAATAGTTTTTATATCTAAAATGATTCAGGATAAAACATGGGATAATTTATCTATTCCTAAAGGATCATCTGATCATTACAATGCAAATAAATTTTCAAAAGGTAGACATGGTGGTCACTTTACTGATAATTCGAATTAAAGATTAAATGAATAATACAACACAAATTAAATGGGGAATTATAGGTTGCGGAAATGTTACGGAAGTAAAAAGTGGGCCTGCATATAAACTTGTTGATGGATTTGATGTAACGGCTGTAATGAGGCGTGATCTTGATAAATTAAAGGATTATGCTAAACGACATAAAATTGAAAAATATTATACGGATGCCGATGCTTTAATTAATGATCCAGAAATTGATGCAATTTATATTGCCACTCCCCCCGATAGTCATTTGTACTATGCCTTAAAAGTTGCAGAAGCAGGAAAACCCTGTTGTATTGAAAAACCATTAGCTCCCAGTTATGAAGATTCCCTTAAAGTAGAACAAGCTTTTACTGAAAATAATATTCCTCTATTTGTTGCTTATTACAGACGTTCTCTTCCTCGATTTGAACAAATACGAGACTGGTTAAAAGATGAAGAAATAGGAACTATAAGACACATCAACTGGCAATTGACTAAAGCTCCAAATGATATGGATCTATCTAAGGCATACAATTGGCGTACTGACCCTTCGATAGCGCCTGGGGGATATTTCGATGACTTAGCCAGCCATGGGCTTGATTTAATCATTCATTTATTAGGTGATATCAAAGAAGTACAAGGTATGAGTACCAATCAACAAGGACTTTATGGGGCAAAAGATGCCATTACAGCTTGTTGGTTACACGAAACTGGTATTACGGGATCAGGAAGTTGGAATTTCGGACATCATGAGCGGCAAGATCGCCTAGAAATACTAGGAAGCAAAGGCAAAATAAGTTGTGCTGTTTTTGCTGAAGAACCATTAGTTCTAGAAACCTTAGATAAAAAACAAGAATTATTTATTGAAAACCCACCAAACATACAGTTGTATCATGTTGAAAATATGAAGAAACAATTGATAGAGAAAAATTTTGCACATCCCTCAAATGGTAAAACTGCTACACATACGAGTTGGGTAATGGATAAGATACTAGGTGAAATCGTTTAGTGAATGCTTGTTAAGTGGATAAAAAAAGCTAAGCTTACATCAAACTTTAACACTTTTCTTATCCACCTCTAGCGCCTCTTCAAAATGTTGTATTAAAGATTCGGGGATTGTTTCTAAAGATGTTGCGAGATAACTTACTACTAGCTTTCTTCCGTGCCATTGTAACAACCCGTCGAAATTAGAGAGTTTTTTTCCCCTCATAAAGCAAATATGGACGCCCTCTCCATTTTTATCGCGATTAAGGTAGACAGCTCCTTTATTACCAGTATAATAAGGAAGCCCCCATTTTATAGCAGCACTAAAGCCTAATTGATGTGCCAAGATATCGTGACAAAAGGCCATTATTTCTTGATTGTTCCTAGTCTGTCTTAGAATGTATTCTTCTACTGGATTCATGATAAGTACGGTACACTATTCTGCAATAAATTCTTTCTGCAATATAAGATTTACCCAATTATCTTCACTAACTCCCATTAATGTAAAATGGTAAGAATTCCCTTCAATTAATGGTAAAGCCTGCCCTTCCCTAGTTACATTAAAAACGACATTATCTAAATTATAATATTGAAAACGCTTTTCGTTCGTATAAGTTCCCGATAAAGCATTGGACGAATCGTCACTAACCAAATGGAAATAAATAAAGTTATCCTTATAGATTCCATCTTCCCAAGTAAAAATTGGAGCTGTTGGACGCTCTAAATTAATAGCACTTAGGTTAGGATTAAATTCCGTTGGTCTTGTATTGGTTTGCACTTTAATGGCTTTACTATACCAAAGAGTATCATTAGCTATAAAGGAAACTCTTGTCCAAAAATCCTCTGAGGCTTTAGGAAGTGGAAAACGTTCTAAAAACCCATTAAATACTGGTAGTGAAGTACTATTATTAACCTCTTTATATTGATTGAGATCCAAAGGATCAACTACGGTGTTTTCAGTTTTGTAATACTTAAAATCTCTAGCATTCAATTCTGGATAAAAGAAAATGTTCGTAGGAAGCGTTGCATCCTCTAGAAAACCCTTTTGCCCGCCAGCAGCACAAGCTACAAGCTCATTAATTGCAACTAAACTACTGTTTTGAGATATTTCAGCTTGAAGACTTCCTTCAATAGACAAATTCGGATCAAGTGCTTCATCACTACATGATGTCAAAAAAACAATACTCAGTGTAAAAAGAAAAAGCGTCTTCATAATACTATAAAGACGCTTTTTATATGATTTCCTTACGGAACTATTCAAACAAATCCGAAGACAAATAACGGTCACCACGATCACAAATGATCGCTACGATAGTACCACTTTCAATGGTTTCCGCTAATTTTAAAGCAGCACAAACCGAACCACCACTACTCATCCCAGAGAAGACACCTTCTTCTTTAGCCAATCGTTTTGCCATTATTGTAGCTTCCTCTTGACTTACCTCAATCACTTGATCTACTTTTTCTGGATTGAAAATTTTAGGTAAATATTCCACTGGCCATTTACGAATTCCTGGAATACTCGAACCATCCGTAGGCTGTGCTCCTACTATTTGAATGGCTTCACTTTTCTCTTTTAAAAAAGTAGAGGTTCCCATAATCGTTCCGGTAGTCCCCATAGCAGAGACGAAATGCGTTATTTCACCATTCGTATCTCTCCAAATTTCTGGCCCTGTAGTTTTATAATGCGCCTTCCAATTATCATCATTTCCAAATTGATTTAGCATTACAAAACCTTCTTTAGCAACTTTAGCTTCCGCATAATCACGAGCCCCTTCTATCCCTACATCTTTTGACGTTAAGGTTACCTTTGCTCCATAAGCACGCATGGTTTGCACACGTTCCTTCGTCGCATTTTCGGGCATTACCAATTCTATATTTAACTTAAATAAACCTGCGATCATTGCTAATGCAATCCCTGTGTTTCCACTCGTAGCTTCGATCAGTTGTGTTTCTTGATTAATATCACCTCGTTCTAGAGCCGATTTAATCATATTATAAGCCGCACGGTCTTTAACACTTCCTCCTGGGTTATTTCCTTCTAATTTTAAGAGAAGGGTAATATTCTTATTCTCGATAAGTGATTTGGCTTCTACTAAAGGCGTATTTCCTATTAAGTCTAATATACTATTTCCCATTCGTACGTACTTTTACTTCTTTCGTATTTGAAATGATTGAATTCGGAGGAACCGATTTTGTCAACCAAACATTTCCTCCTATAATACTATTTGCACCAATTACGGTATCTCCTCCTAAAATGGTGGCATTTGCATAGATAATTGCATTATCTTCTACTGTTGGGTGCCTTTTAGACCCTTTTAAATCTCTTGTTACGTATTTTGCACCAAGCGTTACTCCTTGATAGATCTTCACATTATTTTTGATGATTACTGTTTCACCAATAATGGTTCCTGTAGCGTGGTCTATAAAAAATGAATCGCCTATTTGTGCTCCTGCATTAATCTCTGTACCTGTTTGGCGGTGTGCAAATTCGGTCATTAAACGAGGTACTAAAGGAAATCCCTTTTTATACAATTCATGACTAAACCTGTATACGGCAATCGCATAAAAACCAGGGTATGCCAAGTAAATCTCTTCAATAGAATTAGCTGCAGGATCACTATCTAAAAAGGCATGTGCATCTAACTGCAACTTTTCTAATATTGTTGGAAAAGTATTTAAATAATCCTCCCAAACATCTGCACACTTTTTCTCTGTATCCCAACATGCCAGTTCAACTAAAGTATGAAAAACGTTAGCTAACTCTTCTATGTTTTTTTCTACGGATGATTCTACATCAAATAGTGTTTCAAATAATAGCGTTGTAAAGTATTCCGTTCGCTCTTTCAAGCGTATTGGTAAATTGAGGTCTTGTTTTCTACTCTCAATCTTTTGTATAATGTTTTCTCTCTGTGTTGCCATAAGATTTCTTAAAACAATTCGTAAATATAAGTATAATGACTAAGGATTATTAAAGCTTTATCCAGAGATATGCTTGTTAAGATTCCCTAAAGATGTTTTTGTTGTTATCTTCTAAATTGTATTTTAGAAAACTCAAAACTTTAGTTCGTAAAACCATGGCAGGAATTTCACCAAGTTTATTTAATTTTTTATCTGATCTAGCAGTAAACAATAACAAAGAATGGTTCGATATTAATAAACCTCGTTACCAAGAAGAAGAAAAAAAGTTTAAAGCCGTTTGTGCTGAAATTATGGCTGGGTTACAAGAAAGTGATCAAATCGAAAAAATGAAAGTGTATCGCATCTATAAAGATGTACGTTTCAGTAAAGACAAAACACCATACAAAACACACAGAAGTGCTAATTTCACAAGAGAAGGAGAAGCTTTACGTGGAGGATATTTTTTAAAGATTGAACATGGAAATTGCTTAATGGGTGGTGGTTTTTTTATGCCCAATCCAGCTGATTTATTACGAATTAGAAAAGAATTTGAAATGGATGCTGATCCTATTCGATCGATCATGGCTGACAAGACATTTTCTAAAGCTTATGGATCTGAATTTGTCCCTCATAATCAAGTAAAAACAGCACCAAAAGGGTTTTCTAAAGACGATCCTGCTATTGATTTAATAAAAAATAAATCCTTCTTTTTTGAGCATCGTTTTACCAATGAAGAAGTATTGAAAGATGACTTTTCTGAAAAAGTAGTCTATCATTTCGAATTGCTACGACCATTTTTCGATTATATGAGCGAAATATTAACCACTGATTTAAATGGAGAATCGTTAATCTAAGACCAATAAAAAGAGGCAATCTAAAAGTGCAAATTTTCGTCATACTATAAGCCTTATATCTTCTATTCACTAGTAACCAAGTGAAATGAGATTCTGAACTAAATTAGAATGATGATTTTAATTTTAGAAGCCTCTTTTGTCTATTGATCGAACAACCTTAGACTATCAATTAACCAATAGTTTAAAAGTTTCTCCTTTTATAGTGACAAAATATACGCCACTAGCCAATCCTTTAGTTGAAATCACTCCATTAACGATTGTCTGCTTCATTACTCCAATACCATTAACATCTAATATCTGTACAATGTTTCCGTTGGAAGCACCTGCAATATTTAAAATATGATCTCGGTTTACGGGGTTTGGATATATGGATATATTATTTAATTCTGAAGTAACTAAGCTTTTAGATATTACCCCACCAATCCTCTCTACGACAACAGACGATGCCTGATTATCAAAATTTGCATCTCCTAAACAATCAGTATCGTTGGTTAGTTCTAGTGTACGCCCGTTAAAACCTCCATGTTGGTATAAGGTGACTTTTAATCCATTGGGAACATCAACTGATGATAATCTATCATTAGGAAAACGGGAAGTAAAAGCTCCAAAATCATACTCACCCACCTCAAAAACAGCACTTTCTCCTCCAAAACTACAATCTGCAAAAAAAGTAACTTCGTTGGCTTGTTCTACAACTAGTGTTGATGTTTGATTGTCAAAGTTATTGTCATTTAAACAAGTATCATCATTAGTTAATACTAACGACCGTCCGTTAAAACCTCCATGTTGATACAAGGTTACTTTTAACCCACTAGGAACATCAATAGATGATAACCTATCATTAGGAAAACGGGAAGTAAAAGCTCCAAAATCATACCTGCCTATTTCGAAAGCAACACTTTCACCTCCGAAATTACAATCTGCAAAAACAGTAACTTCATTGATTTGTTCTACAACTAGTGTTGATGTTTGATTGTCAAAGTTATTGTCATTTAAACAAGTATCATCATTAGTTAATACTAACGATCGTCCGTTAAAACCTCCATGTTGATACAATGTCGCTCTTAGCCCATCAGGAATTCTAATGGATGATAATCTATCGTTAGAAAAGCGCGAAGTAAAAGCTCCAAAATCATATATTCCAACTTCAAAAACAGCACTTTCTCCTTCAAAATTACAATCTGTAAAAAGAGTAGCTCCGTTTATTATATTATCATTTACGATTATGTTTACACTAGCTTCACTGGTTACCCCATTATCCCCTTGAGCAACTGCACGTAAGGTATAATTTCCTGCTTGCAAATTTTCTAATAAAATATCATTTTGAACCGCTAATCCCCATTCATAGGGTGCTAAGTTTTCTTGACGTATGAGTGTACCATCTATAAATAATCGAACATTAGCAATAGTACCACTTGCAGTAGCGTTTACCAATACATAAAGATCTTCTCCTACATCAAATATTTGTCCTTCTCCAATATTTGAAAAGCTAACAACAAGAGGGTTTTGAACTAAAATATCAATTTCTTCTTCTGAAGTCTGTCCATCATTATCCGTAGCTACTGCTTTTAAAGTATGAGCTCCTGCTTGTACGTTTTGCAATAAAGCATCATTCTGTACCGCTAATCCCCACTCATAAGGCACTAATCCTTCTTGACGTATGAATGCGCCATCTATAAATAATCGAACGTTAGCAATAGTTCCATCAGTATCAGTAGCGTTTACCAATACATAAAGGTCTTCTCCTACATCAAATGTTTGTCCTTCCCTAATATTTGAAAAGCTAACACTAGGAGGTACTAATAATTCTTCTTCTCCATAAACCTCAACCTCTGCCAAATTAAGTGATGTACGACCTTCAAAATGAATTAATACATAACGCCCTCTAGCAGACAAATTGCTAAAAGTATTTGTTATCTCTGATCCATTTAACACTCCAACCTCTGTAAAATCTGCTGGATTAGTACTATTAACATTCCCTACTAAAACTCGTGCTCCTGTATTTCTTTCTGGTCTAAATTCATACCTATTAGATACAACTATTGAATCAATATCGAATTCACCTTGTAAATCAACTCGCCACCAAGGATTAACTTCGGTTTCTGTTTGACTTACAGAATTCAAATTTGCATTACCAAGTGTAAAACCATCTACAGCTCTTGACGCAGGTCGGTTTGTTCCTGAAGATTGAGTTGCTGGTTTATTTAATGATAAGCTAAACTTTGGATCTCTATCAAAAATCACTCTCAACTGTTTAGAGCAGCCAAATTGATTTGTTATCGTATAAGTTCCTTCATCCTCAATTCTAAAAGAATCAAAAATAACATCACCTAAAACTTCTGTTCCATTAGGTCGTGTAATTGTATAAGTATTAAAATCGGGAAATCCACTTATAGTAAATGATTGATCTTGTGCTATATTAACAAAATCTTGGCCCGTACCTCGTGTACCATCTATAAAATACTCTGTACTTATCTCAGTTGAATTATCGCAACTTGCCTCGGAAACACCAACAAAATCAATAAAATTACCATGAATTCCTTGTCCTCTATTCATAATGCGTACATACAAGTCATTATTGTTTGCTGTAAAGTATGAATCTACATTTGCATTCCTTAACGCTTGAAGAGTATTTACTCTTTCTAAATCAATTCCTGAAGCGGTATTTTTTGGTTTTATATTATTTGCTTGATTCACCATTCTTAAAACTACTCCCACAGAATTTGAAGGCATTGACCATTGATGTAGTGTGATTCTCAATGCATTGTTTTCAGAATCAAATCCTTCAGGAAAATTAACTGTATATTCTCCATTCATTCTTAAACTGATTCTCCTCTGATTAAAATTATTTCTTTTAACAAAATCTCTCGTTAAACCGTGAGGGGAAGTAAATGTTATTTTTGGTGTTCTCGATTCTAATGCAGCATTACTACTCGTGGGCGTTTCTAAATTAACAAAACGCTGTTTTGAAACAGTTGCTCTAAAACGATTTGATCGATTTTCTACAATATCACCTAAACTCTCATCAATTGCCCAATCGTTTACTGCGGTAAAAGAATATCCTGCACCTCCTCCAAAGGGAGTTGTTAAAGTTCCATCCCTATCATATACATCTCTTATATTATTAAAATCTGTAGCTTGAGTTGCGCTCATATTTCCATACGACCCATCGTTTTCATAGGATAATCTTTCAACTTCCGCACCTGATCGCACTCTGTTACCTCCGCCTTGAGGAATAAAAAATCTAGCTCTATTTCTAAATCCAGCAATATGTGCTCTTTCAATTATAGTATTACCGTGATACAGTGCTACTCCAGCTACTTCCCTTCCATTCTGATTTAAATTTGCTCTACTTCTACCAATTATCAAGGCATCTTTAATCAGGGTCGGATCCGAATCCCAGCTAAAAAAATTGTTATCTGCTGCTTTAAAATTAGGGAACGTATGTCTCACATTAGATACCAAAGGATATAACCCTATACTCGTTAAATATATAGTGGTGTTATCGTAAACAGGATCTACATCTCCAAAAGTTCGTTCATTTTCCCCAAAAGGCCCTCCTGATAAACCATTTGGTGCTCCTGCTCCATTTAAAGCTACTACAAATCCTGTGACAGAAGAATGTATTGTGTTATGATTAAATGTAGCTAATGGAGTTTCTCTAGGTAAAAAATTGGTATAATCAACTATTTGGCTTGCAGCACCTCTTGGTCTAGCAGGTTGACCAAACCAAAATCCCGAACCTTCACAACCCGCTACTACATTACCTATGTAATCGTTTCCTGCATTGGCAACCCAAAAGGCAGATGTAGTCCTAGATCTATCTGTTCTATCGAAAAAACGATCGGTCTCATCAACTACAAAAGCCGCTCCTTCACGATCATTATCAGGATGAACTCTATGTATGGCAAATGCAATATTATTAATGAATTTGTTATTTAATTCTACACCATCTTCGGTAAAAAACCCATGTCCATGTGCATCATGAAGTACAATTCCTTCTACAACAGTATTATCAGTTGTATGCACTACAACGCCACGATTATTGCTATTGGTAATCGATGAATTTTTGAAATAATCACCTCTTCGATCTCTAGCAACATGCCAGTGAAAAGGATACCTTCCAAGTCTCCCTGCCTGTCCCATAAGGTCTAGTTGGACACCTTCTACACTAATTTGTCCTGCTGAAGGCATTATCATTATATGCCCTCCTACACCATTAGTTGCTTTTCCATTATTGCCTACAACTAAATTTGCACGATCCCCCAGAGTTCCATCGGTATCTTGTACTGCTGTCCCTTGGATCTTAACGTTTCTGCTTAACAAAGCAACTTCGGCTCTCATATCCATTGATAACGAGCCTCCTGGGCTTATACTTCTTGAATCGATATCGTTTCCATACACCTCTATTTCACCATGATGCATATACGTTAAAGCGCTGTTAAGCGTATATCTAGTTGTCGACCCTAAGTTTTGGACTGCTGTTATTGTGCGTACATCTTCCTCTGTATATACCGTTGAACTACTTGCTATAACAATTTGATCGCCTACTTCCCAATTTACTTGACCATCAGAACTGGATGATAGTATTCCATCATGATTTCGATCAATTATGTTTTCAACGATTATAGAATTCGTCCCTACAGCTGCTGTTTCTGATAACTTTGTAAATGGTAATTTATCTTGTCCAAAAAACTGAAGACGTCCACCGCCACCGGCCATTAAAAACCCATCATTATTCCTTATGTCCATTAAAGCCCCGTTTGCCATAGGAACGCTTTGGGTTGAATTTGGATCGGTACCTGTAAGAGTCAACGTAAAAGTTCCTATATCATAACTATTAGAAGCTGTTCCTATTTGAAAAACACCTCCACTATTTACATGTACCCACCTTGTCGTTATTGATTTTGTAGTAACAATATTTTCAAAAACATTTAGGTTTCCATGTACCGTAAGTGTACCTGCTTGATGTTCTCCATCGACATTTACCGAAATTCCTTGGCCTATGATTGTATTTTTTGAATTGTCAGGAATACCATTACTCCAAATTGAAGCATCTGACCAATTACCACTTGAGAGTGCAGTCGTTGTTTGCCCTGATAAGATTAATGTAGAGCATAACATTAATCCGATCATTAATAAAATTTTTCTCATTTTATTATTAGTATATTAGTTAGTTGTTATTGCCAAGTTTAGTATAAATTAAGGGACTGTAAGCTTTTTTAACATTAAACTAGTTCTAAAACATTAGTTTCCGATAAAACACTTTAAATGTGGGGTTTCCTACTAAAGACTATATTCTAGGCTAAAAAAGACGTTAAAATGTAATGAAAACACTATTCCTGCAATTACTAATCGTGTTATTATTAATAATTAGTTGCAACACAAATCCTGGAAAAACCCCTGAAGAAAAAATCGATTATTTAGTCAACAAGGCTTATGAAAATGGAGATTTTGCAGGGAGTGTATTAGTAGTCAATAAAGGAGAAATTATCTATAAGAGAAATTTTGGAATGGCAGACGCTGTGCATTCGATTCCTATCAGTGATTCCACAACGTTTCTTTTAGCATCTGTATCCAAGCCCATAACGGCAATTCTAATATTACAATTCGTAGAACAAGGAAAAATTGCGCTTAACGATTCATTGAGTACCTATTTTAAGATCGAAAATAATCATCCCGCTTCAAAAATTACGGTACACCATTTACTCACGCATACCTCTGGAATAAATGAATTGATACATGAAGATCATGCATTTGAGGAATCGGACTTACATAAAATCAATTTTCATTTTGAACCTGGTTCAAATTTTAAATATTCGAATACTGGATATGTAATTTTAAAGGAGATCGCCGAACGAATTTCTGGTAAGAATTTTAAGGAGTTGATAGCGCAAAACATAATAAAAAAAGCTCAGTTGAGTTCGATGGGTGTGATACATGATATAAATCAACAAAGTGGCTTAGCAATTGGATATAAAAAGACTAATCTACTAGAGGTAAGCCCCATAGAATACCCTCTCAATATTATTGATGGAGCAGGATCTTTATATGCGACTGCAAGTGATTTATTTAAATTAGACAGAGCACTATATACAGATAAACTGCTATCAAAAGAATCAACTAAACTTATGCAGACACAGCATGTAAAGGAAAGATTTGGATATGGCTGGTTTCTAAAAGAACGAAGCGGAATCTGGGATGTTATGTTTCATGCTGGTGATTTACCAGGATATTCTAGCTTCTTTAGTCGGCGAACTAAACACGATGAAGTAGTCATATTACTTTCAAATGTTGAAGAACTAGACCTTTCATATCTAGAGAATGGTATCTCAAAAATATTGAAATTTGATAACTGATCGTTTTTGTTGAAGAGCATTATAGATTACAGAAAATTCTCACAAAAAACACTCACTTACAAACAGTTGCAATATTCAAACAATTTAGTAGTTTAGAAGTTAGCTAACTACGAAATATGAGTGTACATGTAGAACTACACATCGATGGGGAAATATTTCCATTGAAAACGTTTAAATGGGGATTTTCGCAAGGTACCAACTACGATGGTAACCCTTCCAACAAAATACGTCAAAAGATGATGCTCTTTAGCCTAGACATGATCCGAGATGAATTATTTGAAGCTTGGGCCTATGCCAACTTCATGAAAAAAGACTTCGAAGTGCATATCATTCCCAATATTTTAGGAGGTGGTAGAACGAGAGTTATTAGGGCTTTCGAAGCTTTTCTGGTAGAATTTACTACAGAATATCACCGCCAAAGTAAAGAACAAACCACCTATCATTGTAAAGTTACGGCGGGTCGTTACGAGACAAATACTTCTACAGCAGTTTATCGAGAAAATTGGGCGCAAGAGCCTTTACCCGAAGATACTGTAGTGCATTCTTCACGAGAAGATGAAGCATTAACTTTTATTTCTGCCCACTTTGAAGATGAGCAAGGCAACAAAGTAGATGAAAAGTATTATGGTAAAGCAACTTTGGTACTAAAAACAGAAAATGGAATAGGAAAATCTACAGATGTAGACCTATCAAGTGCCCAACATAATTTTAAGTATAAAAACGAAATTATAGAAGATGATATTATTAGAGGCCTAGAAATTAGAAGCGATGTTATGAGGCTCGATTTAGAAATTATAGAAGAATAAGACCAACCATGATACATATATACGAATCTGATAATCCGTCCAATGGTATACAAATTCCACCTCTAAAAAAGCCCAACTTACCAGCCGTTGTTGTTTTTTATCGCTCGCAGTTAAATGCCGATAATAAACCTAATGAAAAGTATGGGACTAAAGACACTCAATATAATGGCGAATTTGGTTTTGATCGTTTCGATAAAAAAATAATCGCTGAGGGCTTAGCTACAGAATATGAGAAGCTAAAAGGCGTAGAAGTTAAAGACCCTGTTGCAGGGAATAGTCATGAGTATCTATGCCCTTACCTAAGCCTATACCCTCCAAACGTAACGGGGAATTTAAATAACACAAAAAGTAACGTAACTTTATACGTAAAGCTCGAAGAAGACAAAGAAAAAGGAACCGACGAACCCGACTTTGGAGCGATTCACTTTCAGAGTTCAGATCCTAATAGTATTGCAATTGCAGGAACACAAGCAAATAAGGTTAATGGAGCTCAAGAGCAATCTAAAAAAATAAAGCTTACCATTGGGGATAAAGCACAACCGCTATCCATAGAATGCAAACAAGCCTTTAGCACACCTATTAAAGTTACTGCCAAAACTAGCAAAGGTACTATTATAGGGCAATTGATCGTAGTACCCAACCAAGATATCTATCACCTTACTGTACAACCCGTTTATGTAACTTTGGGTACGACAACTGACGATAAAAAAACAGATGCACCAATCGCAAGTATAGCGGCAATCAAAGCGAAAGCGCTTACGGAATGTCTAAATAACAAATCTCTTAACCAAGCATTAATTCATTGTGAGTTGTCCCCTGTAGCACACACTTTTACCTATGATAAAGCTTTAGTTAGAGAATATATACATACCCAAAATAGCAAGGGGTATTTATATAAAGATGATGCCAAGCGTAAAGCCTTTAACAGCGCTATAGAAAAACAATATGGTCTTATCCTTAACAATAGCGGAAACTCTAATGCCAGTGACGAAACCTTAAAGAATGAAATCTATTTTAGAAGTGGTACCTATCGAGCAGTGCAAAACTTTTTAGCGGCACTGGACAAACGTTTTAAATACAACGTCAATGCTTCCAATCCTTTTAAAGAGGCTCAAAAAACTCATGAAAACAAGGAACTTACGAATGCCTATAATCATAAAAAAGTACAAGAGGCCTTAGCCGATTTTAGAGTAGCAGAACAAAAAATGAATGCCGAATTGCAAAAAAAGGGAATCTCTACAAATACCCAAACTTTTGTAAGCACTGGCATTCCTAAACAAGGAACTGTATATGTATTTTACTACCCTGATATCGAAGCTGCTTACGAAAATACGGCTAATGACCTAAGCCAAGGAAGTGTCCCTGGATATACCCTGCGTAGTAATGGAGTCTCTCATATTTTTAATACTGGTTTTGATAAAGCAGACGCAATCGTACACGAAATTTGCCATGGATTAGGATTGCCTCATACTTTTGAAGAAGAACTAGGGAAAGCCAAGGATTCTACCATTAAGACAAAAGAAGACTACGAACAAGAAATTGAAATTGCCGAAAAAGAATTAGAGGAGTTAGAAGATGATGAAAAAGAGTATTACAGAGGAATAGAAGCAATGAAAAAAGATGGATATAATGATTTAGAGCTTTTTTCTAAATATAAAGAATTAAACAAAAAATATACCGCAATAAAAAATACCATTAACATTGAAAAGCCTAACTTATATCTAAAAAATAAAGCATACAATGCATATTTAATTTTCACACAAATAATAACCAAAACAGAAGAGTTAAAAATAATAGAAAAAGATTTCAATAAAATTATTTTTGATTGGGAAGCTTCTACTGACATAACTCAAATCAAAACTAGTATAATCTCCAAAAAAACTAAAATTAAGTCTTTAGAACAATTAAAAGATACTTCTCCAAAAGAAAATTCTATTGAAGGAGAAAGTAATTATAACTCCCAAAGTGCTACTTTAGAAAATTATATGGACTATGATTTTAATAGTTCTGGCTCAAATAAATTTTTTAAACGAAAAACCTTAACACAAAACCAATGGAATACCATACGAGAAATAGGAATACAAAACGGATATTTTAATAAATAGTTCGGTTATGAAAAAAATAATATGCCTATTTATTTTAGTAGCCCTATTTAGCTGTAATAGTCATAAGGTATTTTATGCTTATGAAGATAATAAAACCAACACCTATGCTGTACTAGAATTATCTAACAAACATTATAATGTTAAATACAAATATGCAAGTGATAATTTTGATTATAAATACTTAGAAATCAGTGGAATAAAAAGTTATATAGATGATATTGGAGTACCTTCTTTTCTTGAATTATCTGTAATCGATAATAACAATAACCTTGATGGCTGCGTAGATTTAGATACACCTAAATCTTTTATTTATAGTTTAGATAAGCCAGAACATAATAAAATAATATTAGAGAGTAAAGGAGCTGTTAATTGTCTAGATAAGTTTAACCTTACTTGGTTTCCTCCTTATATGACTAAAGTAAAGAAAATTGACTATTCTAAATTCCCAGAAGATATCCGAGAAGCTGTTATAGCTATAGATAAAGGAAAGTCTGCTAAAAAAGTCGATGCTATTCTGGCTAAGGCTAAAAAATAGTAATACACTAAAAGAGAATTCCATTGAAAAAAATAATGTATCTATTTGTTTTAATTGCTATGGTTAGTTGTAATAGCCATAAAATATTGTATGCTTATGAAGATAGTAAAAGTGATATTTATGCTGTACTAGAATTATCTGAAAAAAATTACGATGTTCATTTTAAATATGTAAATCCGAAGGTTAATTATGAATACATAGAAATATTAGGAAAAAAGAATTATTCATATGATATAGGAATACCAATATTTTTTGATCTATTTATAATTGATAATAAAAAAGATGTTCATGTATGTGGAACATTTGACAATGAACAAGCTTTTATTTATGAGAAAGATAAAGAGCAAAAAGATAAAATTATTTTGATTAAAAAAGGACAGGTCAAATGCTTAGAGCAATATGGTATTACGCAATTTCCTCCTCATATGACCAAAGTAAAGAAAATGGACTATTCTAAATTCCCCGAAGATATCCAAGAAGCTGTTATAGCTATAGATAAAGGAAAGTCTGCTGAAAAAGTCGATGCTATTCTCGCTAAAGCCAAAAAGGCCAACTAATGAAAAAGTAACACCTAACTCATTAAGAATTCTAAAATCAACAGGATGAGCTTCCATGTTAAGCTAGGAATGACGAAATCCTAATCAACTATATAGGTATAAGTACAGGAATTATAGCACAGATCCTTTACACCAAAATAACAGATAACTTTTTAATAAAGTATTCAATTATTATACATCATTATAGTTCCTTGGTAGTACCTTTGGTTTTTTATAAAGTACAATAGTTTATGCCTTTTAAGAAGTTACATCCTCATATAAAAGAGAAGTTACAGCAATTTGAAATCGAGACTCCTACTCCATTTCAAGCCCAAAGTATTCCTGTAATCAAAAGTGGAATAAATACTTTTTGCTTTGCTCCGAAGGATAGTGGTAAAACAACTACGCTTATACTAACGACGCTTCATAAATTGAAATGTGAAGCTAATGGCAATGCACCAAGAGCCGTTGTACTTGTTGAAAATAAAGAACGAGCATTAGAGTTATACGATGCTTTTTTAGCATATACAAAATATACTTCGTTACGAGTATATGTTGGATATGAACAACTTCATATCGATGTGCAGAAATCCGAAATATTTATGGGGGTTGATATCTTAATCTCAACACCTGTAACCATGAACAAATTATTCCTCTTAAATGGAGCTAATGTTTCTCAGTTAAAAATATTGAGTATTGATGATGCCGAGTTTTTAATTAGAGGTTCTATATATACTGCTCTAATGTCAATAACACAGAGTATTAAAAAATGCCAATACGTTCTTTACGCTGAAAAAACGCACCCTAAGTTAAAACGTTTCGAGTCTTATTTTATGGAGTATTCGAAGACTATTTCTATGTAAAGCTTAAATGTTTTTAGGTAGTATTTTTTTAGTGAATATCTATAATCGCTTTATCTTGATTTGATAGCTATCGGATTTGTTTCTAGACTTGATTAGATATTTCAAAATAAATAGGATGATATTCCTTGCTAAGCAAGGAATGATGAAACCTAATACTTTAATTAGATTTCATCATTCACTTTTTTAGCTTACTGCTTAACGCCTATAGCATAAAGCCAAATAAACTTTATAAACAAAATGCACTTATACGGTTTAGATCAATACTGAGACCAATCAATCCCTAATATTCCTTAGCAATAGCTAACATATCTTTAGCCGTTTTTTCAATAATTTCTAGTGTATTATTCTCATCAAGTTTTACAAGACTCCCTCCTACACCAACGCCATCTATACCAGCTTCAAACCAATCTTTGATATTTGAAAGATTAATGCCACCTACTGCCATTAATGGAATAGTATCTAAAGGCCCTTTAATTCCTTTAAAGTAAGTAATGCTATTTTCACCCGTATGTCCTGGGAATAGCTTTACAATATCAGCTCCATACTCGTAAGCGTTATATACTTCTGTCGCTGTATAAGCTCCCATTAATACAGGAGCATCGTGCTTGTGAGCAAATTCGACTACTGATTTACTTGTATTTGGAGTTACTAAAAACTGTGCCCCAGCATCAATAGCTTTTTTTGCGATGTCTGTATTCGTTACTGTACCCGCTCCGACTAATATATCTGGAAAACTTGCTCTTGCCTTAGCAATCTCTTCTGCAAAACCAACCGTATTTGATGTTATTTCCAGTACTTTAACACCTGCCTTTACCAATGCCTCTATAACAGGTTGTACGGTAGATTGTACTTTAGCACGTATTATTACAACTATTTTTTCTTGCTTAATTAAAGCTGTTTTGTCTTGTCTGTTCATTTTTCTTTTAGTTTTAATGGTCGTCAAACTTCGTCTCGATAGCTATCAAGAGCGCTCAGCCTGACCTACTACTAAATCATATTTTCAACTTTAGTGTATACCGAGTTTCTCAAAATGCTATGTATTCAATCATAGTATAAAAGCTGAATCCAGGCGAAACTACCTTTTTACGTGACCTGAAGTCTCTCCGTTTACGACTGATAAAATTTCCTCCTCGGTACTGGTATGCTGATCTCCGTAAATCGTATGTTTTAACGCAAAAGCTGCTGTTCCAAAATTGACTACATCTTGAGGATTTTCACCCTGACCTAAACGATGTAAGCAACCCGCAGCGAAAGCATCACCCGTTCCAAATCGATCAAGGATTTCTACGGTATACGAATTGGATATAAAAGTTCCGTTATTGCTTACATAGATCCCTTCTACTTTATTTACAGATGCCGAATGGTGGTGTCTTACTGTAAATATGTATTCTTCAATCCCAAATTTTTCTTTTGCCTGAGCAATAACGTCAATAGAAGCTTCTATTTTATCCTCTTTAGAAGATGTAATTTCGTAAACATCACTTAGCACTCCTGCATTTCCGAAAAGTATATCGGTATTCGGTAAAATTTGATCAAATATTTTTTGAGCGTCTTTATGGTCATCCCACAATGTTCTTCGATAATTCATATCGAAAGCGACTGTTACACCACACTTCTTGGCCACTTGAACGCACTTGATCAATTCACTTGCACACTGTTGAGATAAAGCGGCCGTAATGCCAGATACAAATAAGTATTTTGTGTTTTTAAAGATTTCATCCCAAGAAAACTCATTGGCTTCCATGGCACTAAAAGCTCCGTATTTTCTATCATAAACCACACTAGAAGGACGAATAGAAGCTCCTATTTCAATAAAGTAGGTTCCTATGCGTTCTCCTCCGCGAACGATATCTTCTGTACTAACACCATACTTTCGCAATGATTGAATACAATTATCGCCTATAGCATTTTCTGGTAGCTTGGTTACAAATGAAACTGTATTCCCTAGAACTCCTAAAGCACTTGCTACATTAGATTCTGAACCTGCAAAATTAACATCAAACTGACTGGTGGTTTGTAATTTTTCTCGATGTAAAGCAGGAGTTAATCGTAACATTATTTCACCAAAAGTGACAAAACTCATATGTTATTATTTGTTTATGAATACCTGTTTTTTCAGCTCGTTAATCCTTTCTTTATCATGAATCTCATTCGAATAGTTTTTATAAACTTTATGAGACCATCAAGTATAACGAAAACTATTATTACAGGTTATGAATACTCATTTCTATTATTTACCAATTTGTAAATGATCCATCTTTCTTAAATATATGAGGTGGCTCTTTAATTTCGAAAGATTGTTCTTTAGCTAATGCTTCATTAAAATCAACTCCTAAACCTGGAGCTGTTGGTGTATTATAATAATTCCCTTGTAGTTCTGGTTGAACAGGATACCATGTTTTACTATTGGTACCACACCATTCTACAGGCGTATTAATTTCTTCCATAAAAGCCACATTTGAAGACGCTACTAACAAATGAATAGTTGCAGCTGTACATACTGGCCCTAAAGGGTTATGTGGCATTAAATCTATATAATTTGTTTCGGCTATAGCTGCAACCTTTTTAGCTTCGGTAAGCCCTCCTACATTACAGATATCTACACGGGCATATTGAGTAATATTGTCTTTTAGGTAAGGCCAAAATTGCCATTTACTAGCAAACTCTTCCCCTATTGCAAAAGGAATATTAATCATTTTTCTTAACTCCTGGTAGGTTTGAGGGTTTTCATCGCGAATAGGTTCTTCTAGAAAATCTAATGTCCCTGAAGGTATGCGATTGACAAAAGAAACAACTTCAGGAATAGTCAAACGACTATGGTAATCCATACCAATGGTCATTTCGTTCCCCATTTCTTTTCTTAAAGCAGGTAGCCAATCGGCCAAATCGGCCATAGATTTTCGAGCTACAAATGGTTCTGGTCCTTCACTAGCTTCATATAAACGAATACAGTTGAAACCTTCTTTTTTAAGCGTTTGTGCTTTAGTTAATAGTTCTTCTTTTGATTCGAATTTTAAAGAAGCAAAACATTCCACACGGTCACGTTGTTTTCCTCCTAGTAATTCGTAAACAGGTACATTTAATAATTTACCTTTAATATCATACAATGCAATATCAATTGCCGAAATGGCTGCGGTTAATACTCGCCCTCCTTCAAAATATTGACTGCGGTACATCTGTTGCCAATGTGCTTCGATATTTAGCACATCTTTACCGACTAAAAAATGTTCGAAGTGCTTTACAGCTCCTGCAACAGCTAACTCTCGACCACTAAGACCCGAGCATCCCCAACCGTAAAGTCCATTTTCGCTAGTCTCTACTTTTACAACTAACTGATTCCCGTTTTCAACACGTACGGGGTAAGCTTTTATAGCAGTAATCTTAATCATTAAATATGGTCTTTTTCTATTTGAATTCGTTCTACTTTTCCTACCAAAAAGATATATGCTAGGAAACCGATTACCGCAATACTTCCTATGAAAAATAATGCTGGTTCAAAATTTCCATCTTTTGCTAGAATACCTACAACTAAAGGTACAACAACGGCAGATAACCCTCCCATAAGATTAAATACACCTCCTACTAAACCAATATGTTCTTTAGGTGCAATTGCAGAAACAAACACCCATGCAATACTTGCAAAACCAGTCCCAAAGAAAGCTAATGTTAAGAACGCTATAGTCCATTCGGAACTTGTGGTATAATTTGCTAAAATAATAGATGATGATAAAAACAAGCCAACTAAAACAGGTGCTTTACGCGAAATTTCCTTAGAAACTCCCTTTTTAATGAGTCTATCGGATAAAATTCCAGAAATAATGACTCCAAAGAAAGCTCCTAAAAATGGTATAGAGCCTATAAGTCCTGACTTTACCAAATCAATACCTTTTTGCTCTTGTAAATAGGTAGGAAACCATGTTAAAAAGAAAATAAAGGTAGAACCTAAACAAAACTGTCCTAGATATAATCCCCATAATTTCTTATAAATAAACGCATGCTTAAGATCTGCCCATTTAAAAGGTTTTGCTTCCTCTTTTACAGGTGTTTCTCCCTTTTGGATATGTGCTAATTCTTCTTTATTTACATTCTTGTGATTTTCTGGATCACGATAAAAAACATACCATACAATTGCCCAAACAATTCCTATAATCCCCGAGAAAATAAATAAACCTCTCCAGCCTAATTCTGCTTGAATATATGCTAATAAAGGAGTTAAAAAGGCAAGACCTATATATTGACCCGAAGTATAAATAGCTATAGCAGAAGCTCTTTCTTCATCTGGAAACCATTTGGTTGCTATGGCATTATTAATTGGGAAAGCTGGAGCTTCGAAAACACCGATACTAGCTCTTAAACCTATTAATGCAACAAATGAACTTACAATTCCTTGTAATAATGTTGCTACAGACCACAGAATCAATATGATGGTGTATAAAAACCTTGCCTTAATTTTATCTACTAAAATTCCTCCTGGAATTTGAAGACTGGCATAGGTCCACCCAAAAGCTGAAAAGATAAGTCCTAATTGTACTTTATTTAAGTCTAATTCATCGGAAAGTGCTTTTGCAGCTACAGAAATGTTAGAACGATCGAGATAGTTAATGACTACCGAAATAAATACCAAGATCAAGATATTATAACGTTTTCGGGTAGGTTTACTTAAATTATTAGTTATTTGTTGGTCCACAATCTAATTTTTTAAACTTAAAGGCTAACTTACAATTTTTAAACACTTTTAAGTAAAATTCTTCTTTAGAAAGAGTTAACAAAATTTATAGATAAAAAACAGGAATTAGATGCAGGGTTTTTGAAAAATGTGATTTTAAAGCTACCTATTTCTTAATTTTAAGGGAAGTAAAAGCAATCTAAATGACTAAAAAACAAAAGTATAAGATAGTCTCTTATGAATAGCTTCATATCTTATACAACCGTGTTGCTTTTAACCGATATTTACTTTCTCTCCTAAAAATTTAGGGGTTATCCCCAATAAAATATCAATAAACATCTTTACACGAGCCAGATATTCTCGAACTTGAACCCGAAAACCATAGCGATAAGAAACTCCTTTAGCATTAAAACCTAAAGCACTATGATTAAAATGATTAGCTAGAAATAAGGCGCGTTCATTATGAAATTGTTGTGAAATAACTGTATACTCCTTAGTTTGAAATACTTCGTTGGCTCTAACTACTGAATCTAAGGTGCGAAATCCTGCATAATCTAAGACGATACGATCTTCGGGAACTCCTGCAGCCACCAAATCTGCTTTCATCTTAGTAGGCTCATCATAATGCTTAGATCCATTATCACCACTTACTAATACGTAGTCTATTTTTTGAGCCTTAAATAAGGCAGTAGCCGCTTGAATACGGTACTTGTAATACAAATTTACCCTTCCACCTATTGCATACTTAGAAGTACCTAATAGCAACCCCACTTTTTTATAAGGAATATCTGCTGTATCTGTATACAGCTGTGAAGCCGTAGATGTTTTTACAAACCAATCTATAGCAAATACCGTGAGTATGAGTGCGAATACGCAAATGTTACTATATAAAAATAGTTTCTTCATCTAAATGAAAGTACTACTTTTTCTCTAGTAACGCCATATAAAATCCATCATAGCCCGAAATATGAGAAAGTACTTTCTGATCTTTAACTAAAGTAAACTCTCCTCCTTCATCACTAGCTAAAAACAAAGCTACTTGCTGTTGATTCTCTGATGGTAAAATAGAACAGGTTGCATACACCATTTTTCCACCGGGTTTTACCATTTTCGAATAGCGTTGTAATATTTCTTGCTGAGTATCTTTAATTGTATCAATAAATTCTGGTTGTAACTTCCATTTAGCATCTGGGTTACGTCTTAAGATACCTAAACCACTACATGGAGCATCGATCAATACGCGATCGGCTTTGCCATAAAGCTTCTTAACATCTTTGGTAGATTCTATTACACGAGTTTCAATATTATGTGCTCCTGCTCTACGTGCTCTACGTTTTAATTCGGATAGTTTATTACCGTAGATATCCATCGCAACAATGCTTCCTTTATTCTCTGTAAGAGCAGCAATATGTAATGTCTTTCCTCCTGCTCCTGCACAAGTATCGACTACGCGCATTCCTGGTTTAACATCTAGATAATGAGCTACTAATTGACTTGAAGCATCTTGTACCTCGAAAAATCCATCTTTAAATGCTTGTGATGTAAAAACATTCGTACGCTCTACCAACTGCAAAGCTTCTGGATACCCTTTTACAAATTCAGTATGAATATCTTGATCTGCTAAAATATCACGACACTTTTTAGGAGTTATTTTCAACGTATTAACTCTCAACACCACAGGTGCCTGTATATTAAGTGCTGTTATTTCTTTTTCCCAAACCTGCTCTTCAAGCTCTTTTGCCCCAATCTCTTCCATCCAATCGGGAATAGATTGTTTATAAATACGTTGCTTAGACAATTCATCGAAACGCCCTTTAATACGACGCACTGGTGTTCCTTCAAAATACTTCCAATCAGGTAATTCGATCCCTCTTAAGGTAGCCCATACTGCAAATATTTTAAACAAATTATCTCTTGTAAAATGTTCTTTCGTTTCCGCTATTCCATCATACATACGTTTCCATCTCACAATTTCGTAAGTAGTTTCAGCTATGAAACCACGATCTCTTGCTCCCCATCGCTTATCCCTTTTTAATGTTTTGGCTATTACTTTATCGGCATAACCATTGTCATTAAAAATTTCGGATAACGCATCTATTACGGCAAATACCAAATTTCTATGTAAACGCATGTTGAAAAAATTAGGCTGCAAAGGTAACTAAAAAGATTGCTTCGTTATTATATATTAGAATTTACCCCGAATCGGTATTATTTTTTTTATCCCGGTATTGAAATATTGTTTTTTTTTAAACAGTTATACTGGTTTCGTTTCTTAAATTTGTTTTACAATCACACAAAAAGATGAAACAAAATGTAGCTATTATTGGAGCTGGTATAGCTGGGCTTACGGCTGCTTTGGCGTTAGAAAAGCAAGGATACACAAGTACTATCTATGATTCTAATAATTTTGTGGGAGGCCGAGTTACTTCAGAAGCTGTATCTGGACATGCTTTAGATGTGGGATTTCAAGTATTACTAACGGCTTATCCTCTTGCTAAGAAATATTTAGATTATCAAGCCTTAAATTTAGTTTCCTTTGAAAATGGTAGTAAAATTGTCTCTAATGGGAAAATGCATACTATTGGAGATGCGGGCCGTAAATTTTCCTTTTTATGGGCCACTTTAGTAGCTCCCGTAGGTAGCTTGGGTGATAAAATGAAAATTTTTAAGCTCTCGAAACAACTTAAAGCTAAATCTATTGAAGCAATATTTGAAACCACAGAAACTACGACTTTAGCATATTTGCAAAAATATGGTTTCACAACTAAGATTATTGAAAACTTCTTTCGCCCTTTCTTTGGTGGTATCTTTTTAGAAAGAAAACTAGATACATCATCCAGAATGTTTGAGTTTATTTTTAAAATGTTTAGTGAAGGGGATGCTGCTATTCCTAGTGCAGGGATGCAAGCAATACCCGATCAGTTAGCTTCCAAACTACATTCAAGTAATATTCATTTAAATACAAAAATCTCTTCGGTTCAAGGAAATACGATTCATTTTGAAAATGAGGAGCCCACTTCCTTTGATTATATCATTGTCACAAGCAAAGCAGAACAGTTGATTTCTAATTTAAAAGGGAATCATATGAATTGGAAAGGCACTTCAACTCTTTATTTTGAATTACCCGAGCATACAGATACAGAAAAGTTTATTTATTTATCGGCAAATGATAGTTGGATCAATTCGGTATCATTCCCAAAGACTACTTCTCATTCGAAAAAGCAGTTGTTATCTGTATCTATTATAAAACCTTTTGACTTTGATGAGAGTACATTAATAGAAAAAGTAAGTGATGAATTGGCTCGTGATTTTGACATTTATGATATTCAATTTTTGAAAGCGTATCACATTCCTAATTCGTTACCTGTGCTGAGCGATGTAAAATACTCTATTGGAGCTTCTGAGACTCAATTAACAGAATCCATCTATCTAGCGGGTGATTCTATGTTAAATGGCTCTTTAAATGCTGCGATGCTTTCGGGAGAGTTAGCCGCAACTGCAATTCATGAAAAAATTACTGGTACTATTGTTGGTTAATACCTATTAGGTTCTTTATATTTGCTGCAAATTTATTTTTGACATGTTTGAATTCGATCAATATTTAGGATTTTTGGCATTCTTAACCATTTTAACTATCGGTTTTTGGTTAATGATTTTCTTATTAACTTTTGCAATTCCTTACTGGGTAGGAGGCGCTGTCATGGAAATGATTAAATACAGAGGTAAGAAAATTGAATATAAGCCTTAATCTTATTTCACATAAAATATAAAAAAGCCATTTTACTAAAGTAGAATGGCTTTTTTGATTCTTAAAATTTATAGGAGAATACTGGATTAATTTGAAGCTATATATAATCCGATAGCATTGAATTAAGCAGAAAAATTATGGACTTGGCTGTACGTTATCCTGATGAATAACAGCATCCCATAGTAAGAAAAAGCTAGTGAGATGCTAAAATAAATCTTATAAACGCTCAAAAAAGATGTGATTTCTTCAAGAAACAGCTAAATGAAGTTAGCCTATAATAGACTCAGTTGTTATTGTGCCTGCTGCAACGGAAAAGCACCTTTTCTTTGAGGGGACACCCGACTTCTCGGGTGTGACGGTAAGTTTTAGCTAAATACAAACTCTTAGCTCTAAAAGCACACTATTATTTAACCCTTAAAAAGACTTCTTCAAACGGTCTAAAGCGACTTTATTATCACGGTCTTTTATGGTCTCACGCTTGTCATAAAGCTTTTTCCCTTTAGCTAGAGCTATATTTATTTTAGCATACCCATTATCACTAATAAACACTTTTAAAGGAACTATGGTAAAGGTCTTCTGTAGTACTTCTTTTCTAAGTTTTTTAAGCTCTTTCTTATTAAGTAACAGTTTACGCTCTGTTTTGGGACGATGATTGAAATAGGTTGCATGCGAATACTCTTGAATCGTCATGTTAATTACGAATAACTCTCCCTTTTCATTGAATTCACAAAAACTCTCTGCAATGCTGGCCTTACCTTCTCTAATAGATTTAATTTCAGTACCTCTTAATACCATACCAGCCGTATAACGATCCATTAATTCGTATTCGAATCTCGCTTTCTTATTAAGGATATTGATATTTTTTTGAGCTGTTTTCTTCATAAGGAGCAAATCTAAGGTTTTTACTATTGTAGACACAAAAAAGCAGCGCCCGAATTTTAATAAAACGAGCGCTGCTAACCAACTAACTAACTTAAACTAATCTGAACTATTATGAATGTATCAAATTATGTGCCAAAGATACAATACATCTAATTATTTAGCTTATTTCTGAATACAATTTTTTTGTTAAAACTATCAATTAATACTAAAGATTGGTTATTAATTTTGCCAGATAGTAATTCTTTTGACAATTCATTTAAAACCAGCTTTTGTATCGTACGCTTTACTGGACGTGCTCCATATTCTGGTTGAAACCCTTCTGCTGCAATCAAGGCCTTAGCTTCTTCTGTCGCATCAATAGTAATTCCTTGTTGTGCTAACATCTTGGACAATCCCTTTAACTGGATATCGACAATCTGTACAATGTTACCCTTAGAAAGCGGACTAAACATTAAGATATCATCGATACGATTTAAAAACTCGGGTCTTAAAGATTGTTTTAATAATCCCAGCACTTCATTCTTTGCAAGTTCGTTTGCCGTCTCCTCGTCTTTTACCGTATCATGCTTTTCTTGAATGATATGACTTCCCATATTTGACGTCATGATAATAATCGTATTTCTAAAATCTGCTGTACGCCCCTTATTATCTGTAAGCCTTCCTTCGTCCAAAACTTGTAGCAGAATATTAAAAGTATCGGGATGTGCTTTTTCTATTTCATCGAGTAGTATTACAGAATATGGTTTTCTACGAACCGCTTCGGTTAACTGGCCTCCTTCATCATAACCAACATACCCTGGAGGTGCTCCTACCAATCTGCTTACACTATGACGTTCTTGATATTCGCTCATATCAATACGGGTCATTGCCGTTTCATCATTGAATAAATAGTTTGCTAATGCTTTTGCCAATTCGGTCTTCCCTACTCCTGTAGTTCCTAAGAATAAAAACGAACCAATGGGTTTTGTAGGACTTTGAAGCCCTGCTCTACTCCTTCTAATAGCATCACTAACCGCTTGTATGGCTTGTTCTTGACCTACTACTTGTTTATGAAGCTCTTGTTCTAGATGCAATAATTTTTCGCGATCACTTTGTAACATTTTAGTCACAGGAATCCCTGTCCATTTTGCTACAACTTCTGCAATATCTTCATGCGTTACTTCTTCTTTAATCAATGAGGTTTCAGAACGTTCATGCGACTCTTTTTCTAAGATTGCCAAAGACTCCTGTAACTCTTTAATTTTACCATAACGAAGCTCAGCTACTTTTCCATAATCTCCATTACGTTCTGCACGATCCGCTTCAAGATTTAAGCTTTCTATTTCTGTCTTATGTTGTTGAATTTTATCTACAACTTCCTTTTCGCTACTCCATTTAGAATAAATCTCATTGCGTTCTTCTTTAATATTCGCTAATTCAGCATTAAGATTTTTGAGTTTGTCTTTATCATTTTCTCGCTTAATAGCTTCTATCTCTATCTCCAACTGCATGATTCGGCGATCTAAAACATCTAATTCTAATGGTTTAGAATTTATCTCCATACGAAGTTTAGACGCGGCTTCATCCATCAAATCGATGGCCTTATCTGGTAAAAATCTATTTGAAATGTAGCGTTGCGAAAGCTCTACAGCCGCAATAATAGATTCATCTAGAATTCGCACTTTATGATGTGTTTCGTACTTTTCTTTAATTCCTCTTAAAATAGAAATGGCACTTTCGGTATCGGGTTCATCTACAACCACTCTTTGAAAGCGACGTTCTAGTGCTTTATCCTTTTCAAAATACTTTTGATACTCGTCTAATGTTGTTGCTCCTATGGCTCTAAGTTCTCCACGTGCTAAAGCTGGTTTTAAGATATTTGCCGCATCCATAGCTCCTTGGCCTCCTCCTGCTCCTACTAAGGTGTGAATTTCATCTATAAAAAGAATAATATCACCCTCAGCCGAAGTCACTTCTTTCACCACCGATTTTAAACGCTCTTCGAATTCTCCTTTATATTTAGCTCCCGCAATTAATGCCCCCATATCAAGGGAAAAAATCTGTTTATCTTTTAAATTTTCGGGAATATCTCCTCCTATAATTCTATGTGCTAAACCCTCTGCAATCGCTGTTTTTCCTGTACCTGGTTCCCCAACTAGCATGGGGTTATTTTTTGTACGTCGCGAAAGAATTTGTAATACTCTACGGATTTCATCATCACGACCGATAACTGGATCTAATTTTCCTGTTTCGGCTAATTCATTAAGGTTTTTGGCATATTTACTTAAAGATTGATAGGTATCTTCGGCACTTTGAGATGTAATCTTTTCTCCATTACGAACTTGCTCTATTGCTGCTTTTAGGTCTTTTCTGGTAACTCCCTGATCTTTTAAAATCTGAGACATTTTACTGTTTGATTCTAAAATCGCTAATAATACATGTTCTATGGAAACGTATTCATCACTCATCTTTTGAGCGATAGTCCCTGCGTTTAATACTGTTTGACTGGCATCTCTACTTAATTGTAATTGTCCTCCCGAAACTTTAGGAAAACTTTGTAGTGTACTTTCCACTACTTGATGCACTATATCTTGATTGACATTTAATTTTTTAAGAATAAAAGGCAATACATGATTGTCAACTTCTGTGATTCCTTTAAATATATGGGCATTTTCGA
Source organism: uncultured Aquimarina sp. (assembly GCA_947499005.1). GTDB lineage: Bacteria > Bacteroidota > Bacteroidia > Flavobacteriales > Flavobacteriaceae > Aquimarina. The sequence goes on along the minus strand of CANMML010000004.1, from coordinate 13,265 downwards.
TCTGCTGATGTCCAAAGCCTTGAGCAATCTGCTGAGCCTGTTGTATGGCTTCTTGAGATTTTATAGTAAACTTATCGAAATTCATAACCTGTTTTTTTGTTCAGGCTATTTCAATTGTTGTACCCTTTACTAAAAACTGAAATTTTGTCTTAAAAAAGTTGTTTTTAAGTGTCAAAATGACATCTTTTGATAGGAATAGATGCTGAAACGGAAAATTTTCCTTTTATGGTATCTTTCTTACTGAGGGCTCTTTTTTATGCAAACACCTTAGCAAAATGTAGCTGAAATTATTTGTGAAGGCTTTAGATAAGGAGACTTCTCTACAATTTCTATCGAAATTAAAGGAGTGACGCTTTATTTGAATCCTTAAAAGTAATTACCTTCACGAGGGTAGGATTGATCCAATATTCCTTCCTTCTGTGAAATGACAAGTAACTAGTTTATAATTCTGAATTTTCTTCTTCTTGGCCTGTTGCCATTAGGAATGCTTTTAAGAAGGCGTCGATTTGCCCATTCATCACAGCATCTACATTTCCTGTTTCTTCCCCTGTACGAACATCTTTAACTAGCTTATAAGGGTGCATTACATAATTTCGTATTTGAGAGCCCCATTCTATCTTCATTTTAGAAGCTTCTATTTCAGCACGCATGGCTTGTTGCCTTTTTAATTCCATCTCGTATAGCTGAGACTTCAGTAATTGCATTGCTTTGGTCTTATTATCTAATTGAGAGCGCGTTTCCGAATTTTCGATGATGATTCCTGTAGGGTGGTGACGTAAACGTACCGCAGTTTCTACTTTATTTACATTTTGCCCTCCTGCACCTGAAGCTCTCATGGTTTCCCAAGAAATCTCCGATGGATTAATTTCTATCTCGATACTATCATCTGCTAACGGATACACGTATACAGAAGCAAAGGAGGTGTGTCGTTTTGCATTACTATCGAAAGGACTAATTCGAACTAAACGGTGCACTCCATTTTCTCCTTTTAACCAACCAAAAGCATATTCGCCATCAATCTCTAAGGTTACGGTTTTAATTCCGGCTACATCTCCATCTTGATAGTTAAGCTCTTTTATTTTGAATCCTTTCTTTTCGGAATACATAACATACATACGCATCAACATCTGCGCCCAATCACAACTTTCGGTACCACCAGCACCAGCAGTTATCTGTAAAACAGCACTAAGGTTGTCTCCTTCTTCACTCAACATGTTTTTGAATTCAACTTCCTCTAAAGTTGTTTTTAAAATTTCATGTTGTTGATTTACTTCTTCCTCTAGTGAGTCATCTTCTTTATAAAAATCTAAAAGCACTTCTAGGTCATCGATGCCTTGTACTATATTTTCATAGTCTTTTACCCAAGCTTTCAATCCATTTAATGCTTTAACATGTATTTCGGCTGCTTTAGGGTCATCCCAAAAATCTGGAGCAAATGTTTTTTCTTCACTATTCGTGATCTCAACTTTTTTATGTTCTATAGCCAAGTGAGTATATAATTTAGAGGCTCTTTCTTTATATGTACTTAAGATGTCTTGATTGACCATGAAATGTATTTTGGTGTGTAAAAATACAAAGCCTTATTAATTATAGAGCTGCATCGCGAAAAAGTTCTCTTACTAAATGATTATTAAATCTTCTTTATGTGCTAGAAAATCTACTCTGTCTACGGTCTAATGCTTAAATCGAGTTCAATACAATTAGTTGATAAGCTATTTTTTAACATGTTACAGACTATTTACGACTTTTGGTACTGTATTTTAAAGATTCTACAATTAGAAACCCTAATCTCTAATAAATTCATAAATACCTAATAATTAGCATTTTAAATTAAAAATATTATATTTACATTAACATAATTACACATAGTTACAGTAACCAATTTTTTACTTTAGATTTCAATAGTTTGTCTTTAATCGTGCGAATTTGTGTTTGAACGAAAAAAAGGCTTTAATAGACAAAAACCAATTGACTAATCAAGGCAAAAATGTTGTTTTTTGTAACTTCGTGATCAATCAACACTATAAATTCATTTAATAATGAGAAAACTATTATTTACTCTTGCTGCATTAACTGCAGGTTTCGCGGCTAACGCACAAGATTTACCAACAAATCCAGAACCAGGAAAATGTTATGTACGTTGTACTACTCCTGATATTTATGAAAACGTTACTGAGCAAATTCAAGTTGCTCCGGGGTACAAAACATTAAAAGTAGTACCAGCTACCTTTAAAACTGTTACTGAAAGAGTTCTAATTAAAGAGGCTAGTAAGAAATATAGAATTATTCCAGCTACTTATAAAACTGAAACAGTTACTTATACTAAGAAGTCTGGTGGAAACAGATTATCTGTAATTCCTGCTTCTTTTGGTTCGGATAGCCAGACTATCGAAATTAAGCCTGCTTACGCTTTATGGGAATTAGGAGCTCCTGCACCTGATTGTGCTTCTTCTAATCCTGATGACTGTCGTTACTGGTGTTACAAAGGGTATCCAGCTGAATTTACTACCGTTTCTTTGCAAACTTTAGTAAACGATGCTTCGACTACTTCTGAGGCTTTACCTTCTTCTACTTCTTCATACAAAAAGCAAGTAATCGCTACTCCTGCTAGAGTTGAAGAAATTGAAATTCCTGCTGAATATGCGACGATCACTAAAACTGTATTAGACAGAGATGCTTATACAACTTCTAATGATATCGATGCTAGATACAGAACTGTTTCTAAAGAGGTATTAAAGCAAAAAGGTGGTTTGACTACTTGGAAAGAAGTTGACTGTAAATTAGTAGAGTACTCTCCACTTCCAATTAACTGGAACTTAGGATCTGCTACATTAACTTCTGGGGCTAAGAAATTAATCGACGACCGTTTATTACCTGTATTGGCTAATACTCCTGGTGCGAAAATGGAAATAGCTTCTCATACTGATTCTAGAGGTTCTGCTTCTTCTAACCAAGCTTTATCTGAAAGAAGAGCACAATCTGTAGCAAACTACTTAATCTCTAAAGGAGTTAACGCTAGTCGTTTAGTTGCTAATGGATATGGAGAAAGAAGATTGAAAAACAGATGTAAAGACGGTGTTTCATGTACTGAAAGAGAGCATGCTGCTAACCGTAGAACTGAATTCCGTTTGATCAATAACTAATAACTGACAATTTAAATTATTTCCATAACCATAGTGTTGAATAATTTTGATTAGAGATATAGAAAGAGGTTGTCGCTTGACAACCTCTTTTTTTTATGGGGTATTGTAAATCGTATTATGTTCACTTTGTACAGCACTCCACGTTCCGATGGTTATCGGGATTGAAAAAAATTCTAGTGGAGTCTCCTTCTCTAGGGATTGTAAATCACTATTTAAAATTGAAAATACCATATTTAGTTGAGGAGATTTCCACCTCCGTGGAAATGACGTTAACTTTAATTGTCCACAAATTTTCGCGGTGATACCAAAGGATAACGAATCGCTATTAAAATATTACTGATTACAGACATTCATTAATCTAAAACTATTTTTCTGACCACATGGTTAAGAAAATCTACTCCATAAATATTTCCTTCTGAATCTACATCTGTTCCTCTTACTCCGCTAAAAGAAGCTGCTGTACCAATACCGTCTATCAATTCGGCTCCATTGTTGCCTGCTACTATAACAAATTCTCCCTGAGGGGTTACTTTATAAAAATTACCCTCTCTTACACTTAAGTCAGCAAAATACAATGTACCATCATTAGTGATTGTCAAATCCATAGTTAAAATATGAATATCTTGACCCATCTCATTTTTCACTTCAATCGTAGATACGCTACCGTCTTTACTAATTTTACGAATTCTGTAATTTCCAAAACCATCACCTGGATTTCTTCCAATGCCTACAACATATAAATTATCTTCATCATCAATTTCTAAAGCAAAAGGTTTACTTAATCTAGCCACTTCTCTATTGCCATCCACAAAACCCGATTCTTCTCCTGCATATGTAGTAACGTCGCCATTCGGGGTAATTTTTCTAATTCGATGATTTTCTCTATCGGCAACAAATACATTACCCTCACTATCAGTTATAATTCCTTCTGGGACATTAAAACTAGCATTTATACCATTTCCATCAGAAAATCCTGCTCTTCCGTTACCCGCTAAGGTCGATACTACTCCACTTGGTGTTATCTTTCGTATTAAATGATTTGAAGCATCTGAAACAAAAATATTTCCATTAAGATCTACAGCAATCCCTTGAGGAGTTGCAAATGAAGCGCTATCTCCTGGGCCATTAGCCCTACCTTGAACTCCTGTCCCTGCCAATGTTGTTACAGTACCATCAGGTGTCATTTTACGAATCGCATGATTCAAAAAATCTGCTATATAAATAGTATCATCTTTATCAATACAAATAGCTGCTGGAGTATTAAACCTTGCGTCTGTACCCATACCATCAACCAGCCCCGGTGTTGTAGTACCTGCAATTGTAGTTACCAAATTCTTGATATCCAATACTTCAATCTCGAATTCGATATTTTTTGACTCCTCTCCTGCTATCAATTTTATTTCTCCGTCAATTGTAGGATTAATACGGTATTGAAATGCAGAAGCATCTAAAACCGTTATTTGCCCCGAATCTTTATCTATTTGTACTGCATTTTCTGGAGATTGATTTGCAATTTCAAATTGAATAGCAGAAGCATTTGAACTCTCTGCTTCTACAACCACAATACTTTCTCCCTCTACTCGATATTCGTCTATAGAAGTAGAGACATTACTCGCTACAATAGTTGTTGACTCCTCTTCTATTGGATTGGGGTTTGGATTAGGGTTTTCTTTAGGTACTGAATCATTGTCTTCGCAGGCAAAAAGGGCAGTTACGATGAAAAACAAAGACAAGGTACTTTTTTCAAATAATTTCATTTTAATAATTTTAAACGTTTGATTTTCTAGTAACAAACAAACTAAAAATGAAACCGCATTTGTTTTATAACATGTTTCAGAACAAAAAAATGATCATAATTTTGAATATTTTTTTCTGTATTGGGATGGAGTAATTCCGAATGTCTTTTTGAATAGTGTATTAAATGTTGATCTTGAATTAAACCCTACGGCATAGTAAACTTCTGAAATTAATAATTCAGACTTTGAAGTTTCCTTTAACAGAGTAGCACTCTCTTCTATACGATAACTATTCACAAAATCATTGAAGTTAGAATTGGAATTGGAATTAATAGCTTGAGAAATATGCTTCTGAGAAATATTGAGGCTTTTGGATAAGCTTGGTAAAGAAAAGTCATTATCCAAGAATTTTTTTTCTAAGTTTAAATACGCTTTAACCTCTAAAAAAATACCTTCTTCTCTTTCCTTAGTTAACTGAGAGTTTTTGTATTTCGCTTGTTTATTTTTCTCTTTATAGATGATCAAGAAAAACACTGTTAAGTACATAAGAATCAAAAAGAAAGACAATTGTACTACAGATATAATATTCGAATTATGATCTAAAAACATATCAGCAAATACCCCCATTAATTTAATAGGCCAATAGATGAAAAATATGTAGATAAGGATTTTTATCCATTTAATTTCCTTTGTAAACATCTCATTACCTGAATATTTATTCACCAAGAAATACGAAATAATGGTATAGATAATATTCTGAAATAGAAATATTGAATATCTAAATGCTCCAAAGGGAGTGATCGTAACTTCTAAAGGTTTTTCGAGATAGAAAAAATAGTATATATCTAAACAAAGTACCACAAGAAGTACTACAAAATGTTTTAGATTCCTCTTTATTGCTATCGCCAAAGAGTATAATACCTCTAGATTTTCCTTGGAATTAAAATCTTGTTTCTTACGAATTTCTTGTGGGCTTACCTCTAAATGATCTACTGCAATTTCTTTTTCGTGTCTTAAAAACTGTTTTAAATAGATATACAGTAATGGAGCTATAGCATATATGAGTATCCCTATTTGGCTAAGCACTTTTTTTAATACTACTTTAGTATCAAAGAATCCTAAAGAGAGTATCATTGTATTAAAAAAATAGACTGTAGGGAATATTATAAGCGCTATTGCCAGTAGTATATATTCTTGCTTTTTTGACTTTATACCTTTTACTAAAGTGTATATAGCCAAAGAGAATAGATGAAAGAATAGCATTAAAAAAATTCCTCGTATAAATGGTTGTAAAAAATCGAAATTCATTGAAGGCTATCTTTAATCCTATTCTGGCGCTAAAATATTTTTATTCTTTAAATTTTAGACAATTCACTCTTAAATAAATGTTCTAAAACATGATATAGAACACTATTTGACCTAAAAATAGACCGTCTATACTTTCATGTTTCCCTTATTTCTTGTCCATATATTCTTGCCAGGTAACTAATAGATATTTTTCTTTTTTATCCCCTTTTAAATTTAGAAACCCGTATTCATAACAAAATAAATACACTTCTCCTTTACTACTTTTCCAATAATGCGTAAAGTAATTGGGGTTGAATCCTTCTGCTATAAGTTTGGTTTTTCTAATCGATGAAAGCCCCGATTTATTATAGGCTTTTAACAATTTTCTATTTATTTTCAGTTGCTTATCAATAACATGATACAGCACTTCTTCTCTTTTATGCTTTTGATATTGATCTGCCGATTTACACTTCAAAGAGCAATATTTCTTATCTGATCTTCCTTTAATTTCTATTTCGCAAACAGGACATTTTTTCATTACAAATGATTATTAGTCGAATATTATGTGACTAATATATGGTTTAAGTTTATTTCATTTATGAATTTTACCATAAATGAATCATTTACAAAAACATATTACGTTAAAACATTTACTTATTAATGGTGAAAAAAAGATTGGCATTCAGTTTTATCCCGATAAGGTAATACAAGCCTTAATTAAACAATTGCCCGAACCTAAATGGAATAATAAATTTCAAATGGCCTATATATCCAACAATAAGAAAAACCTAGATGAAATATTTGATATTTTTAGGGGTATTGCGTGGATAAATGGGAATCACTTTTTTAAAGAAAAGGTTATTAGGAATAATGAAATGATTTCTTTGGAGCAGTATAGAAAAAGAGTTCCTACTTCTAATTATCAGGTGGTTCCTCAATTGTTTTTAGATAAGTTAGAATTAAAACAGTATTCTTTTAATACTTGCAGAATCTATATTACACTTTTCGAAAAATTCATGAATTCATTTCCTGGAAGGGCTTTACAAGAATTAAGTGAACAGGATATTAGAACTTATTTGAAATATCTAATTCAACAAAAAAAGTCGGACAGTTATATTAATCAATCTATAAATTGTATTAAGTTTTACTACGAGGTTGTCTTAGGGATGCCTAATCGCTTTTATAGTATCGAGCGCCCAAGGAAAAAACAAAAACTTCCAACGGTTTTATCTAAAAGCGAGATTTTTAAAATGATTGAGCTGACTACTAATGTTAAGCATAAATGTATTTTAAGTTTATTATACGGTTCTGGCCTTCGAAAAAGTGAACTGCTCAATTTGAAAATCTGCGATATAGACAGTAATCGTATGGTTGTCATGGTTAAACAAGCTAAAGGAAATAAAGATCGTGTTACTTTACTATCGAAAAATACATTAAGGGATCTTAGAATATATTACAAGGTCTGGCAGCCCAAAAAATACCTATTTGAATCACCTACAGGTGTCGCCTATAGCCGTACTAGTATTGATAATATTGTTAAAAGAGCAGCTATGAAAGCCCGGGTATCTAAAAAGGTGACTCCTCATACACTTAGGCACAGTTTTGCAACACATCTTTTAGAGAATGGTACTAATTTGAGAAATATTCAGATATTACTTGGTCATAATTCGAGCAAAACCACCGAAATTTATACCCATGTAGCCACAAATCATTTGCAAAATATTAAAAACCCATTAGATTTGTAATGGAAATAACACACATTAATGTGTGTTATACGGTTGTTAGGCACAATTAACAAGAATGATGAAAAAAATCTATCTACTTATATTATTTCAGCTCTTTCTCTCTAAGATTCATTGTCAAGATACTACTCGGGTAACGGAGACCATTGAAATAATTGACACAATCTACGAAAAGAAGGTTGTAAAAGTAATAGACACAATTATTGAAAAGGAATTAAGAGTAATACAATATGACACTCTTAATCTCTCTATAAAACATTCCCAGTACAATGAACTTTTTGAGAAAACACTTGATCAAAAGCAAAAACACTATGACTCTGCTCTTTCAAAACTACAATTAATAGTAGAAATCATAGCGATAGGATTAACATTGTTTGCAATATTCATAGGTTTCTTTGGTTACAATTCAATCAATTCAATTAGAAAAAACCTTTCTGAAAAATTAAATGAGGAAAGTCAAGCGATAAAAGAAAAACTAAAAGAAGAAAGTCAATCTATCAAGAAAAAAATAAATACGGAAGTTGACGAAATAGTTAGATTAAAATATGAAGCAGAAATAACTGAACTTAAAGACAAAATCAACAATCTAGAACGGTTTTCAGAAGAGGCTTCTAACTCTTTTACAGTGACAAGAGGAAAACAAAGACCCAAATTAAATGATGTTATAAAAACACCTAAGTCAAATAAAAACCCTTTTGATAATAAATAATATGAAAAACTTTACGAAAATAACGACTCTTGAAGTTCTTCAACTTAACAGTAAGTCAGGTGCGGTTTTTAATGGAAGAATAACTTTTAAAGAACTTTTACAAATTCACAGACTAACCGAGAGGAAAGAAAGTTCGATAGATCCATTTGGAGAAAAAACTAAATCTCAAATCATAGATTTTGAAGAAGAATTTCAAAGACATTTAAATAATTCAAAACTGAATCAAATTGGGAATTACCTTGACAAGGCTCTGGATAATGATAGTGAAGGAATCATTTTTCCCTCATCTGTAATATTATCATTAGATCTAAATGAAGATAATTCTGAAGATCTAAACGAAAATCAAATAAATGATCTCTATTATGAAGGAATGTCTTCATGCTTCGCGGTAAAGAATGATGAGACAACATCAATTTATATACCTAAAACTAAGGCAATTTGTTTAATAGTTGATGGTCAACATAGATTTTATGGACTAAAAAAATACTACGAACAAACCACTGATGACAATTTAAAAAAGAAAATTTCAAATTTTCAATTTATAAGTACAATATTACTTGGGTATGACTCTTATCAAGTAGCTGAGGTATTTGCTAATGTCAATTTCAATCAAAAGCCAGTTAATAAATCTTTGTATTATGATATTTTTGGATCAGCAGCAAAAGAGAAAAATGAAATTCAATTAGCTCATTTTCTTGCTTTACATATGCAAAATAGTTTTGACTCTCCTCTCAAGGACATGATCAAATTACTAGGAAAGGGATATGGTTTATTCTCCCAAGCATTTTTTGTCGAAAAATTACTGATCCACTTCAAAGAAGGTGGTGTTTGGCATGAGTTATATGGGAACTATATCCTTGGAGGAGAAAGGTTTCTAATAATTGCCAAATTTCTAAAACAATATTTTAGAATAATTGAAGAAATTTATTCTGCCTGTTGGCCAGAAAGAGTTTTGAAAGACGGCAATGAAGTTTATTCTGCTTATTCTTATAAATACATTCTTTGTAAAACAACGGGTATGGGGGCTCTATTCCGGTTGATTAAAGATGTTTACCCACTAACTGAAGAGATTGAAGATGAAAATAAAGTATCGAATATACTGCGATCTAAATTTAATTTAATTGATCAACAGACTGCTGAAAACTTATTTTCCAAAATGGGGGAATATGGTCGTGGTGGTTCTGAAGGATTCCAAGTACGCCTATATCGTGAATTAAAAGAAAGATTAGAACTCCAATAAAAACTATGCCTAACACTGTATAAAAAACATAGGGCGGTATAAAATGGTTCCAAAGGTTCATGCTTATCTGCTATGTCGCCAAATATAAAATTTGGTATTTCAATATTGAAGATAAACACAAAACATTATATTTGGCTTAGTTATAAACCTGGAGTTAGAGCAAACCCTCTGCCCTACGTTTCTTATACTCACCGTTAAGCCCCCATAAAATCGAGTTTTGAATAAAGGCTAATTACAACCATCAATCTCCTCTCCCAACCCTACGATCAAAAGCTCAATAAAACATCAAATTTGTTTTTATCGTGGTACGCTTTTGATAGGTATACTTGCTTTAAAATTCTGAGTCACCATACCAAGCTTTTGAGGTCAGAGTTATCACTGCATCGTTTGGTTTTAAAAGCTTCATAAATACTTTATCAGAGATCAGCGGATTCTAGCGGTGACTTTCTCCTAATGCAGTTGACAAAACCAGGATACAAAGGCTCTATATTTCATCAACTGTGCTTTTATCGTGGTACGCCTTTGTATTGGAATACTTGCTGTGATAAAAATCGGGATTGCCGAATAATTAAAAGAACGGGGGCTAACAATATGTATATTTCATGCGCAGCAGTTTACCCAATCGAGATCTGATTTTTATCATGGTAGTCGCACATACCATTTTGATTAGTCGCTACTTTGAATTAAGTTAGCAACTAACAAAAAGTATGTACTTGTGCTAACCTTGAAATTCTCTGAATTTCTGCAACGCACGAAAATATACATTCAACGTTGTACAATATTTCACATTCTTAATACCGATTAAAAAATGGAAGGAAACACCTATGCTCCTAAAGAAACTATTGTAAGTCCTTCTAAACTAAAACTATGGCTTGAGAACTTCATTTGGGTGGGACTTATGATGTTTTTCATTTTTAAATTGTTTACAGTTCAATCTGAAATAAGATACTTTTCAATTGTTTTAATTTTTGTAATGATCTATGGTATTTATAGTAACATCAAAAAGGCCAATAAATCTCCAAAAATCTTATTAAAACTATCAGAAAAGGGAATAACTCCTCAAAATAGTCGCTTGATTAAATGGTCTAACATAGAAAAAGCAGAGGTAATTGTGAAACCAAATTATTCTAATTCAGTAATTCAAAAGGAGTACTTAATTATTAACTCTAAGCAAGGTAAAAGAGAAATATTAATAAATGATTTAGACATAACAGCATTGAGACTGGAGTATTTGATTAAAATATACCGCAATAGATTTAACAAAAAATCGGAAAAACAATAACATGATAGACCTAAAGGAAAAGTTTAGAAGTACTACATTTAGATATGGAATATTATTCATATTAACAGGTTTTTTAATACTTCTATACTCCAAAATGATTTTTTCAAATGTCCCAAATGCCAATCTAGGGAAAAGATTTAGTGCAGGTGAATTTTATGAATCTGACTTTTTTAACCTGATAGCTATACTACAAATAATAGTGGGAATTATATATCTCGTTATTGAATTCAAAGCTAGCTTTTACTTAATCGACAGAAAAACGATTCTTAATTATTGGTTTGTAAATTCTTTTGTTTTAGTGATTCTTTTAGTACCAGTTCTTGACAAATATTATCCTACGGACAGATATGGAGATACCAAAATTAGCCAATTAATAATGGTTTATATATTTGTTTCTCTAATTCTGTTTTTTGTTGGTATTTATCATTATTTGACAAATGTTATAAAATCTTTGTACTCCTATTTTGTTATTAAAAAAGGATGGAAAAACTAACATTGTACAACACCATATAAAAAAACATAGGGAAGCTTGTGATCATTCGAAAGATTTGGGCTAATCCGCTATGTCGCCAAATATAAAATTTGGTATTTCAATATTGAAGATAAACACAAAATAGTATATTTGGCTTAGTTATAAACGTAAAGTTAGAGCTTTCCTCTGCCCTACGTTTCTTATAATCAACGTTGTGCGTAATATTTGCTATCTTAAATTCTTATGATTAGAGATGTAACTAAACTTGATTCAAAAAAAATAGCAGAGATATACAACTACTATATTGTCAATACAGTAATTACTTTCGAAACTGAGCCTGTTACCGAAAGTGAGATAGAGAAAAGAATCAGCACTATAGCTTCCAAATATCCTTGGATTGTATATGAGGAAGATGATAAAATATTAGGATATGCATATGCTAGTAAATGGAAGTCAAGATGTGCATATAATAACACAACTGAAACAACTGTATATTTAAATCATAATCAGAAAGGTAAAGGTATTGGAACATTACTCTATCAGGAGTTACTCGATAGAATAAAAGAAATGAAAATTCATTCAATAATTAGCGGTATTGCTCTTCCGAATGAAGCCAGTGTTGCTCTTCATAAAAAATTTGGATACACTAAAGCAGCACATTTTATAGAAGTTGGATATAAATTTGATAAATGGATTGATGTAGGCTACTGGCAATTAATCAATAAATAATAAAAAACGCACAACACTATATATACATCATGCGAAGTAATCTTTTTGAGTTAATGTATGGTTTCTTTTTGCTAAGCCGTGCATATAATTTTGATTAGTCGCTGGTTTGAATTAAGTTAGCGTCAAACAAAAAGATATGCACTCGTGCTACACCAGAAATCCCTTGAATTTCCGCTCGCACGAATGCATATATTCACCGTTAGGCACAATTAAATAAAATGGCATCAGCATTTTGGACATTAGAGGATGGACGTGGTTTCGCAAAAAGGTGGACGTGGGTGGCGTATATGTTAAAACTTATAACTGAGGAACTCAAAACAACAAAAGGAGCCGAAGAATTTTATAACTACTTGGAAAAATTTGTTTATAGAAGAGAAATTGGAGATGAATATAATGGATATGGAGGGTTTATTAGAGAAAATGAAAATATAATGTTCAATTTTGACTTGAGATCCTTCGCTCCTAAAAACCGAGATTTTTTCTGGGAAGCGGCACAAAAAGCTCTGACGAAATTAAAAGTTGAAGACAATAATGAAAATGAGGGAATTATTTCTCTCTTAACTATATTATTGGATATGCATAAAAGAATTAAGAAAGGTGAAAATCCAATAGAATTAAACCATATGAGTGTTATTGAACCTGAACCGAATGAAAAACTCGGACCTGGGTGGTGAAAAACAAAAGTGCCTAACATTATATATGAAATCAGAGCAATTTAGTGCTAGATCCAAAGGTCATTTCCTTTTTGCAATGGCGCTAGATTTTTATACATTAAACAAGAAATAAAAATGCGCAGATAAATCAATTGGTTCAGGTATACTAGCCTTGCTCCGATTCATATATTTGGCGTTAAAGGTAATCCGCCCTGTGTCGCTACAAAGGTAAGGGCATAAATCTTAAGGAGTTTTGCAAGTTTAAAATCGTT
>CANMML010000003.1 GCA_947499005.1 uncultured Aquimarina sp. | reverse complement strand
TAGATGGCGCCGAAAGTTCACTCCGTTCTTTTTAAAATTTAATCATAAAATAATTATGAAGCTAATCTAAAGGATGGCGCTCGTATAAAAAAATAGCGCTAGTGCTCGTTTGTAACGAGTACCTACACAGTTGATAAAACAAAGCATAGATTATAATTAATCCCTACTTAATATTAGCTTAAGCTTTTAACAACTTATTTTCAATTATCTTAGAGTAATTTTGTACGCTTATAAGCTAATTAAAGGCTCATGAAAAAACGTCCAGTAGATGTAGTAGTTATTTCCGATGTACATTTAGGTACTTATGGTTGTCACGCCAAAGAATTGCTTCGTTATCTTAAATCTGTTCAGCCTAAAAAGGTAATCTTAAATGGAGATATTATTGATATCTGGCAATTCAAGAAAAGATACTGGCCAAAATCTCATATGAAGATCATCAAACACATCATGAGTTTGATTACTAAAGGAGTACAAGTACACTATATTACGGGTAATCATGATGAGATGCTTCGAAAGTTTGTTGGATTTAAGCTAGGTACTTTTGAAATTGTAAATAAAGTAATGCTTACTGTTGATGGAAAAAAAGCATGGTGCTTTCATGGAGATGTATTTGATGTAACGATGCAGCATTCAAAATGGTTGGCTAAACTTGGAGCCGTCGGTTATGACTCCCTGATACTGATCAATAGAGCTATCAATTATTTAATGGGATTGATGGGAAAAGGCCCTATTTCTATGTCTAAAAAAATCAAGAATAGTGTGAAATCCGCAGTCAAATTCATTAATAACTTTGAAATTACTGCAGCTGAAATCGCTATCGATAATAAATATGATTATGTTGTTTGTGGACACATTCACCAACCTGTTATAAGAGAAGTTAAAACAAATAATGGAAAGGTAATGTACTTAAATTCGGGTGACTGGATTGAAAACCTTACAGCATTGGAGTACAACAAGGGAACATGGAGTTTATATCATTATTATGAGGACACCACCATCTCACATGAAGATGATGACCAACATGGCCCAGAGGATAATTTACCAGAAGATTCGGAGTTATTTGAAAATCTTCTACAAGAATTTCAAATGAAAGGATAACTATGAAAGTTCTTTACGCAATACAAGGAACCGGAAACGGTCACCTAAGTCGTGCACGCGCTATTATTCCAATATTAGAATCTCATAAGATAGAGTTAGATCTTCTAGTAAGTGGCATACAAGCCGACGTATCTCTCCCGTATCCTTTAAAATATAAACTAAATGGATTGAGTTTTATTTTTGGAAAAAAAGGAGGGGTAGATCTATGGAAAACCATTTCTAAAACGAAACCTTTCAAACTATTAAAAGAAATTAAAAAACTCCCTGTAGAAGAATACGATCTTATTATTAATGATTTCGAACCCGTATCGGCTTGGTCTGCAAAGTTGAAAAAAATACCTTGTGTAAGTTTCAGCCATCAGGCGGCTGTAATTAACGAAAAAGCCCCAAAACCCGTTGCTAAAAATATACTGGGCTCATTTATTTTAAATAAATATGCTCCTACAGAAAAACAATTTGGTTTGCATTTCGAAAACTATAGCAATGAAATATACACCCCAATCATTCGAGATGAAATTAGACATGCTTCTGTAGAAAACAATGATCACTACACCGTATACCTTCCTTCATATAGCAATGAAAAAATAGTACATATGCTTTCGCATTTCTCCAATATAAAATGGGAAGTGTTTTCTAAACATTGTACTGAAGCAAGCATTCACAATAATCATATCCATATATCTCCAGTAAATAACGAAGCTTTTATAAAGAGCCTATTAAGCTGCACAGGCATGCTTTGCGGAGCTGGATTTGAAACTCCAGCAGAAGTATTATACTTAGAAAAAAAACTACTCGTTATCCCAATGTCTGGACAATATGAACAACAATGTAATGCTGCTGCTTTAGAAAAAATGGGCGTCACCGTATTAGATCAATTCAATATAAAATCGCTTTCTAAAATTGAAGAATGGTTATCTAACACCGAAAAGATTGTTGTCGACTACAAGGACGAAGTAAACGCTATTGTAAAAGAAATCCTTCATTGGGGAATGAAACAGAAAAGTGAAAATAGCTCTTTATAGAAAAAAGAAAAGAGAGCATAGATTTATCATTAGGACATTATAGTCTAATATCTATTCTCTCTTTTCTATTCTCTAAAATCTATGATTATTCCATTTCGAAATCCTCCATGAACTTTGTAGTATAGTCTCCTGCTACATAGTCTGGATGATCCATTAATTGTCTATGGAAAGGAATTGTTGTCTTAATTCCTTCGATGATAAACTCATCTAAAGCACGCTTCATTTTATTAATAGCCTCTTCACGAGATTGAGCTGTTGTGATCAATTTAGCAATCATCGAATCGTAATTCGGAGGAATTGAATAACCACTATAAACATGCGTATCTACACGTACTCCATGTCCTCCAGGAAGGTGTAAATTTGTAATCTTACCTGGCGAAGGTCTAAATCCATGATATGGATCTTCGGCATTAATACGACATTCGATAGAGTGTAACTCTGGGAAATAGTTTTTACCAGAAATTGGCACACCAGCTGCTACCAAAATTTGCTCACGAATTAAGTCATAGTTTACAACTTCTTCCGTAATAGGGTGCTCTACTTGAATACGCGTATTCATCTCCATGAAGTAGAAATTACGGTGCTTATCAACTAAGAATTCAACCGTACCTGCTCCTTCATATTTAATATATTCTGCAGCTTTAACCGCAGCTGTTCCCATCGCTTCACGTAATTCATCGGTCATGAATGGCGAAGGAGTTTCTTCTGTTAATTTTTGGTGACGACGTTGTACCGAGCAATCACGCTCAGACAAGTGACATGCTTTTCCTGTTTGGTCTCCAACAATTTGGATCTCGATATGACGAGGCTCTTCAATAAGCTTCTCCATATACATTCCATCATTACCAAAAGCTGCTTTAGATTCGGCACGAGCACTATCCCAAGCTGGCTCTAGATCTTCTGGTTTCCAAACAGCACGCATTCCACGTCCACCACCACCAGCAGTAGCTTTCAACATTACAGGATACCCCATATCTTCAGCGATTTGCTTCGCTTCTTCGATACTTGCTAAAATTCCTTCAGAACCAGGTACTGTTGGTACTCCTGCTTCTTTCATGGTAGCTTTAGCCGTAGCCTTGTCTCCCATTCTATTAATCATATCGGCACTAGCTCCGATAAATTTGATCTCATGTTCTTCACAAATCTGAGAAAACTTTGCATTCTCGGATAAGAAACCATATCCAGGGTGAATTGCATCGGCATTAGTAATCTCCGCTGCTGCAATAATATTTGACATCTTCAAATACGAATCTGGACTTGGTGCTGGACCAATACAGACTGCTTCATCAGCAAAACGTACATGTAAACTATCTGCATCCGCAGTAGAATAAACCGCTACCGTCTTAATACCCATCTCCTTACAAGTACGGATAATACGAAGGGCAATTTCTCCCCTATTGGCAATCAATATTTTCTTAAACATTTCTTCGAAAATTAGTTCTACGTTGGTGCCTTATGGACACCTTAAACTTGCTGTTTAGGCAGGATCTACCAAAAATAAAGGTTGATCAAATTCTACTGGAGACGCATCGTCAACCAATACTTTAACAATCTTACCTGAAACTTCGCTTTCAATTTCGTTGAAAAGCTTCATTGCCTCTATCACACATACCACATCTCCTGGCTTGATTTCTGTACCAACCTCAGCAAAGTTTGGCTTATCCGGAGATGGCTTTCTATAGAAAGTCCCTATAATCGGAGACTTTACTGTGATATATTTCGAATCAGGTGCTGCTGATGCCTCTGCTACAGGAGCCGCTGGAGCTGCTTCAGCTAGAGGTGCCACTGGGGCAGCTTGTGCTGGAGCAACAGCTGCAGGAGCAGCTTGAACTTGCTGTATTATTGTTTCTTTAACTTCACCACTACCTGTTTTGATAGTAATTTTAACATCATCATATTCTAAGTTTACCTCGCTAGCACCAGACTTAGCAACAAACTTAATTAGATTCTGAATTTCCTTTAAATCCATAGTAAAGTAGTTATTATAAAATAGTATTGTTAGTTAGAATTATAGGCCCATTTCAAATAAATTGACCCCCACGTAAAGCCGCCTCCAAAAGAAGCAAATACAATTGTATCTCCTTTTTTGAACTGCTTTTCAAAATCAAACAGCACCAAAGGAATGGTTGCTGAAGTTGTATTTCCGTATTTCTCTATGTTTACAAGAATCTTATTCTTGTCTTTAAGTCCCATTCTATTGGCAGTTGCGTCGATGATTCGTTTATTCGCTTGATGCGAAACTAACCAATCAACGTCTTCATTAGATAGATTATTGCGCTTCATAACATTAACACAAGCATCTGCCATACTAGACACTGCATATTTGAATACTGTTTTCCCGTCTTGCTTGATAAAATGTTGTTTCTTATCTACGGTTTCGTGCGTTGCAGGATTCAATGATCCACCGGCTTCTATTCTCAAAAAGTTACGTCCAACGCCATCACTTCTCAAGTATTCATCTTGAAGCCCAAGCCCTTCTTCGTTGGGTTCGAATAAAGCTGCACCAGCTCCATCCCCAAATATGATACAAGTAGTTCGGTCCGTATAATCAACAATAGAAGACATTTTATCTGCTCCTATTACCAAGATTTTCTTATACCTCCCAGATTCTATATATCCCGCAGCAGTAGACATTCCATATAAAAAGCTAGAACATGCTGCAGCTAAATCATATCCAAAAGCATTGGTAGCTCCAATCTCAGAAGCCACGTAAGCTGCTGTAGCAGCTACCGACATATCAGGAGTAGCTGTTGCCACAATGATCATGTCTATCTCCTTGGGATCTAACTTCCTCTTTTCAAGAATATCCTCAGCGGCTTTAATAGCCATATATGATGTCCCCTTGGTATCGTCTTTCAAAATACGACGCTCTTTAATACCCGTACGTGAAGTGATCCACTCGTCATTAGTATCAACTAGGGTTTCTAGTTCTTTATTTGTAAGCTTATATTCTGGAACATAAGCACCCACAGCGGTTATAGCAGCTGTAATTTTTGTCATAACAGTAGGTTAACTTTTTGCGTCAAACTCGACATGTCAAAGCTAGGCAGTTTTAATCGATTTTACACAAATTTTGCGCAAATTAAGGTGATTTTGCGTCATTTTCAACAAAAAACAACAAAAAAACGCACCAATTGGTGCGTTTTTCGATATTATGTTATGCATGCCTAGTAAATATAGATTCTAGACAACATTCCTATTTCTTCGATAAAAAATTATGCTTCAGCTACTTCTTCAGTATTGTCAATCAATACGTTTCCTCTGTAGTATAATTTCCCTTCATGCCAGTGTGCTCTGTGGTACAAATGAGACTCTCCTGTTGTAGGATCAGTTGCAATTTGTGGAACAGTTGCTTTGTAGTGTGTTCTTCTTTTATCTCTTCTTGTTTTGGAGATTTTTCTCTTAGGATGTGCCATAACTACGTTTTTATCTTAATCGTTAAGTAGATTTTTTAATTTATTCCAACGAGGATCAATCTCTTTTTCCTCTTTGTCTTTACTTTCTTTTGGCGCTAATTCTTCTAATTTATTTAATATTTCAGAATCTAAAGAGCCGTCTTCTATTCCTGGGTGTACTCGTTTTGAAGGAACTGCTAATACAATGGCCTCATATATATACTGAGCTACATTTAACTCGTACTCGCCATGAGGTATGACTAACAATTCTTCATTTTCGTTATTAAATTCATCCCCAAATTTCACTACCAAAGGCAATTCATTTTCAATTGGTAAATTAAAAGGTTCTGTACTAATATCGCAATCGACGTTGACACTTCCATTAATATTGAAAGTGAGTTCGAATAGTGTAGATTTCTTTTCAAAACTTAAATCTACACTGACATTAGCAGCATTGAATTCATCAAACTCGAATATCTCTAAGAACGTATTATCAACTTTATAAGTAAACTGATGACTTCCAAATTTCAAACCGACAAATGGAATGTCGAATTCTTTTAATGCTTTCATATTAACTCAGTTTAATCTAAAGCGGGTGCAAATGTAATTATTTTTTGCTTTACCTCCTTGAAATAGGATTATTTTTTTAAAAATCAAAACAAATACCCGACATTCTATACTTAAGTTATCACTAACTTACTTCTTTTTAAACGATTTTAAAGGGTTTTTAGTGAGTTCCTGATACTCTAATCGATTTCTGCAAATCTTTATTGCGGTATGAATTGCTTCACTAAAAGATTCGTAATTCGCTTCTCCCTTTCCTGCTATTTCAAATGCAGTTCCATGATCTGGCGAAGTACGTACATGTGACAAGCCCGCTGTATAATTTACCCCTTGACCAAAAGACAATGTTTTAAAAGGAATAAGTCCTTGATCGTGATACGTTGCTACTACAGCATCGAACTTCTTGTAATTTTCTGATCCAAAAAAACTATCCGCCGCATATGGACCAAATACTAATTTACCGGCTTCTTTCAACTTTTGTAACGTCGGTCTTAAAATCTCATCGTCTTCTTTTCCTATCACTCCATTATCTCCAGTATGAGGATTGATTCCTAATACGGCAATCTTGGGTTTAGAAATTCCAAAATCTTTAATTAAAGATTGATGTATCGTGCTAATTTTTTGACTTATTAAACCTGGTGTTAGGTGTTTTACGACTTCTGGCAAAGCTACATGGTCTGTAAACAAACCTACTTTTAATGTGTCTGTTACCATAAACATTAGGCTATCACCTTCCAATTCTTGATCTAAGTAATCGGTATGACCAGGAAACTTAAACTCTTCTGATTGAATGGTCGCTTTATGAATGGGCGCTGTAGTTAAAGCATCAATGTGATCATTCTTTAAAGCTTCCGTGGCTGCTTGCAAACTTTTAAAAGCATAGGCACCTACTTCGTTATTTTCTTTTCCAAATTCAATCTTAACAACTTCCTCCCAAACATTAATTACATTTAACTTTCCATCTGCCAATGCTTCCAAAGATGCCGCTTGATGAATAGGTGTCTTTACATTTAGTTGTTTTTTGATGAAATTCATCAATTTACTATTGGCAAATACTACAGGAGTACAAAAATCGAACATTCGATTGTCTTGAAAAGTCTTTAAAATGACTTCAGCTCCTATTCCATTTAAATCACCAACAGATATCCCTAAAATTATTTTCTTCGATTCTTCACTCATGTGTTTCTTTATCATTATTTGCGCCATATGAGCTATATAAAAAAGCACATAATGGCGTTTACAAACTTCGACTTCGCTCAGCCTTCGTATTTAAATACTCTTAGACAGCCTCTTATCAGATCAATGTAGATAGTTACTCTAATTTTATCTTTAAAGAACTATTTTTGTATTAAGATTTAGATACGCCGTCCTTCGCAAGGACCAAAGTTAATCAAATATAGCGGCTTATGTTTACAGGTATTGTAGAAACTTTAGGACAGGTAACTTCTCTTCGCAAAGAAGCTGAAAATTTGCACATCTCCGTAAAAAGTTCAATTACTTCCGAATTGAAAATAGATCAAAGTGTAGCTCATAATGGAGTGTGTCTTACTGTTGTAGCCATTGATAAAGATATCTACACAGTTACTGCCATTAAAGAAACGCTTGATAAAACCAACATCGGCAAGCTTAATGAAGGAGATACTATTAATCTTGAACGCGGTATGCAATTAGGCGCTAGGCTAGATGGTCATATTGTACAAGGCCATGTAGATCAAACAGGGGTTTGCACAGGTATCTGGGAACAAGAGGGAAGCTGGCAATTTGATTTTGAATACGACCCAAGTATAAACAATATCACTATTGAAAAAGGATCTATAACCGTTAACGGAACGAGCTTAACAGTGGTTAATAGTAAAAGAAATGGATTTAGTGTTTGCATCATTCCTTACACTTATGAAAACACTATTTTTAAGAACTTACAAATAGATGATACTGTTAATCTAGAATTTGATGTAATTGGAAAATACGTGTCGCGATTGGCTGAGTTTGGGTTGAAGTAACTAATAACATTTACTGACAACTACTCATTTGAAATAATTTTATTTCTTCTATACCCAAAGTCATCCTTACTACGAATTCGATCAATGAAATCTTGCTGCTCTTTAGTTAATTTCAATAATTGTTGCTTTTCCCAGAATGAAGCATCAAACGGAATATCTATATCTGTTAGATAAGCTGTTGATTTTATATTCCTATTCACTTTATCTTGTATAAAGGGATCAAGGAAAATCATTTGAACATCAAAGTCGAAAGTTTCTAACTCTTTTTTCTTCTTTCTTGCTTCGATTCCATACTTAAATGTCCCTGACTTAGGATACACTTTTCCGCTTTTATCATCAATCTTATATATATTATGGCGGCCAGAAATCACTTGGCGAAACTTATAATTTAAAAATCGTTGAAAAGGAATTACTTCATATGTTTTAGAAGTAGAAGCCTTCTTATACTCCATCAAACGCTCATTTTCTAAATCGATATGAAAATGCCCTTTAAAATGCATACGATCTTGAACAGAGTCTTTCGTTTCAAACTTTATTTCTTTGGTATCACCATACACCAAACCCCTATCTTCAAAGGATTTATCTTCCCCAAAAAAGTTGATAGAAAAACCAGTCCATAAACATTGAAACAATTTGGGCATAGATTGTTTGTGAAAAAAATGTGTTTTTACCCCATAAGAACGTTGTTGCTCTATTTCTACAGCCAAAAGATCTTGTGGTTTATAATTTGCCCCTATCCCTTTGTCTAATTTAAAATGTGCCTTCCCGGTCATATCAATGAGCGTTACAATTTGGCCATCTCTTCGTTCGGTTGCTCTTAGAAAAAAACGATGTACAAAGGGTTTCGAAAACATTTCTTTATTGTAGTTTTCAAAGGCTCCTTTCATCCATTCGAACATATCTTTTATATGTACTTCTTCTAAAGCCGCTACCCGAGGCTTTAAATAGATCGTATCTGATTTTTTTTGAAATTCGGAAAGTGTACCTTTTACAGGTTGGTATCCCAATAGGTTGAAATGTAAAGAATCCACCTCCGTTAACATCTCAAATCGACCTTCTTCATTGGTCGTTACGTAGTTAATCGCATTATAAACATCCACATACGAAAGTGGTTCTTTCGTATCATGATCAATTACGATCTTAGAAATACTATACTCTTGTGCGGAAAGCTTAAAAAAGAATAAGCATAGGGTAATTATCAATGAAATTTTGCTCATGACACAATTATATTAATATACACAATACACTAACTATATGTGTCCAAATTTGTTACATAAGCTTTAACACTTCTATCGTCTTACCATTAAAAGAAAAAGAGTCATTTTTTCTTTTTCCAAAAAATTGTTTTCCTATCGGGGATTGCAAAGAAACTGCAAATACGATATTCCCATCTACTTTTATTTGCCCTAATGAAATTCCTAAATAATAGGTTCCTAAATTAGTTTCTAGTAAACTTCCTAAAACAGCGTTTTCTTGAGTCTTTGTATGCTCAATTTTGGCCAACAAAGCCTCCATTTGCTGTAACTGCTTTAACTGTTGCCCTAACTTTTCCCTTTCCAGCTGCAACATTGCTCGACCAGTCTCATGCTTATCTCCAGCGGTGCTTTTGCTTTCACTTCCTAAAGACTTTTGCACATCCTCGATTGCTTTAACTAATTGAGAGCGCTTCTCATTCAATAGCTTTTGACAAGCTTGATATGTTTTAGATTTTAAATTCAATTTGGAAAAAATTTCAGAAAAGATAACAATAATAGAATATAGGCGACTTCGTTATTAGAATTTAGAAAATAGATTTTTATATGTTAGATCATTATTAATAGCTTTACAGATAGACTTTGTAGCTGCTTAAACCCTTTTTAGCCCAACATAATTACTATGCCCACATTTATCCAAGATCTTGCTAGAAGAATTATTAATGAACATCAAGATTTTGATCAACTATCGGTGGTGCTTCCTAGTAAGCGTGCTGTTGGCTTTTTAAAGAAAGAATTGGTTGCTCAACTCTCACAAAAATCGAATGTGGGATTACTCCCAATGATTATTGATATTGAACAATTTATTATTGACCTCTCTGGCCTACAACCTATCGATCCTACCGAAAGTATTTTGTTGTTTTACAAGGCATATTTAAATGTTCCCGAAGAGCAACCTAAAAAAGATTTTGAGAGTTTTTCTAGCTGGGGACAGACCTTATTACAAGACTTCAATGAAATTGATCGTTATCTGGTAGATCATGATACTTTTTTCAATTATCTGTACTACATCAACGACCAGAAGCATTGGTTTTTACAAGAAGAAAAAACCGAGTTAGTAGAAAACTATATTCACCTTTGGGAACAATTAAAACATTACTATAAAGCTTTTGTTGATCTAATAAGAGCACAGGGCATTGGATTCCAAGGATTACAATACCGAGAAGCCGCTAAGGCTATTGATTCTTATCTAAAAAAGGAAAATCGTCATGTCTTTTTTGCTGGATTCAACGCATTGAATAATGCCGAACAACACATTATAAAAACTTGCATCAACGAAAATAAAGGAACTGTGGTTTGGGATGCAGATACTTATTTCTTGAACGAGAAATATCATGATGCTTCGCACTTTTTAAGAAAGTATAAACGTCAATGGAACATAGAAGGGTTATTCTCTAAAGACGAACATAATTCATACAGCGCCGAAAAATCAATATACCTTACTGGAATTGCTAAAAACATTGGGCAGGTAAAATACGTGGGGCAGTTACTTAGTGAAATGTCTGAAGAGGCTCTAAATAATACGGCGGTTATTTTGGCTAATGAAGAGTTACTTTTCCCTATGCTAAGTTCAATTCCGCCAAATGTAACAGCGGTAAATATCACTATGGGATTACCTTTTGCTACTATTCCTGTAGCCAACTTGGTACACCAATTAATCGCATTACAAAAAAATGTGAAACCCACGGATGGCTTTTATTACAAGGAAGTAAATGGCATCTTGGATCATCATATCATTCAAGCCCTTATCGGAGTAAAAAAATGCCGCATTTGGAAAGAAAAAATAATTCAAAATAACTGGATTTATTTACCAGTATCTCTTTTCGAAAAAGATCTTATTCTGTCTTCTATTTTTTGCAAAACAACCTCTCTAAATGATTTTAATTCAAAACTTATTTTTCTTTTTGAACAAGCGCAACTTGCTTTTCAAAATATAAAACAAGAAGAAGATTCGCAGTATTGTCAACGTATTTCGAATATTCTTGAAGAAATTGACAGCCTATTACAAACTCACCGACAAGTTGTAACGCTTCGAAGCTTCGAAGATCTATTCAACCAAAAAATAAGTCAACAACAGATTGATTTTATTGGAAATCCACATCAAGGGCTTCAAATTATGGGAGTGCTCGAATCGCGTTGCTTGGACTTTGACACGGTAATTTTTGTAGGAGTAAATGAAGGAAATCTTCCTGCTGGAAAAAAAGGAACTTCCTTTATCCCATATGATCTAAAAGTCAGCATGGATTTACCTACCTACAAAGAAAAAGACGCCATCTTCGCCTATCACTTCTATCGAGCATTGCAACGCTGCAAGACAGCTCACCTTATCTACAATACTGTGGTTGATGATATGAATGGTGGAGAAAAAAGTAGGTTTATCCAACAGCTCGAATTATTACCACACCCAAACCATAATGTCACCAAAAATATGGTGAGTATTCCTCCTGCTGAACCCATGTCATCGATTACTTCGATCGCAAAAGATGCCTTTGTGATTGAAAAATTAAAAGGCCTTTTCAGTCACGGAATATCCCCTTCGGCATTAGCCACTTATCTACGAGATCCCATTCAGTTTTATGAACGCTATATTTTAGGAGTAAAAGAAATCGAGGAAGTAGAAGAGGAAGCTGCCGCAAATACACAAGGAACGGTCATTCATAATGTATTGGAAACATTTTATGAGCCGTTTCTTAATAAGATTCTTGTCGCTGAGGATATCAAACATATGCTAACACAAGTCGACGATGCTGTTACAAACGAATTTCACAAGGTGTATGGTAAAAACAATGTCGACTCTGGTCGCAATTTCATCATAATTGAAGTTGCCAAAACTTACCTTAAAAAGTTTTTAAAGAAAGAATTAAAGACGATAGAAGAGGGCAATGAAATTCAAATCGTTGCCATCGAAGGGGACTTTAGTACCAGTATTCAAATTCCGACTTTGGATATTCCTATAAAGATAAAAGGAAAGGTAGATCGCGTCGATCGTTTTAATGGCGCTTTACGAGTAATCGATTATAAGACAGGAAAAGTCGATCCTGGGAAATTAAAAATCTACGATTGGTCGATGTTACATAAGGAAGAATCGTATAGCAAAGCGCTACAATTATTGATGTATGCTTATATGTACCAAAAAATGTATCACCCCACCGAACACCTGACAGCCGGAATTATCAGTTTTAAAAAATTAAACGATGGTGTGCTGTATTTTGGCACAAAAGATGCTCCTAGAAGTAGAACCGTCGATCTTGATATTACTCCCAATACTTTCGAATCTTTTTTAGAAGCATTTGGCAACTTAGTTACAGAAATTTTTGACATCAACACCCCTTTTTCAAACGATGAAAACATATAAACACATCCCTCTTGTCGGTCAACATAGAAAACCCATTGTTACTGATTTTTATTTTGAAGACAATCAAATCAAAAAACCAATGGTCATTTTTGTTCATGGTTATAAAGGGTATAAAGATTGGGGGGCTTGGCCATTAATGCTAGAAAGCATTGCTAAAGCAGGATATTTTGTAGTGGGTTTTAATTTTTCGCATAATGGAGGTACCATCGAACAACCTATTGATTTTCCAGATTTGGAAGCTTTCGGAAATGATAATTTTTCGAAACAGCAAGATGACCTTCAATCAGTAATTGATGAAGTTACTTCTGACAATTTTAAATTTGCTACGGAAGTTAACCCCAACCAATTGACTTTAATTGGACATTCTCGTGGGGGTGGCGCTAGTATCATAAAAGCAGCTCACGAACTAAAAGTTACTCAACTAATTACCTTGGCTTCTATAAGCACTTATGATACCAGTTTCCCAAAAGGAGAAATACTCGAAAACTGGAAAAAAGAGGGCGTTTGGTGTATCAAAAATGGCAGAACTGGTCAACAAATGCCGCATTATATTCAGTTTTATGAAGATTACGAAGCCAATAAAGAGGCTTTACATATTGAAAAGGCAGCTCGAAAACTACAAATACCCCATCTATTGATTCATGGCACTAAAGACACTTCTGTGACGATTAACAATGCTGAATTGATTCATTCTTGGAACCCATCAGCTCAACTTTTCACTCTAGAAACCGATCATGTTTTTAACACCAAACAACCTTGGGGAAAGGATGAGATGTCTGAGGCGTTAAGATTGGTTACTGATAAGTGTATTGATTTTTTGAATACCTAATTTTTAAAACCCAAAGTCCTATTACCATAAAAAAGTTAACTTTAACAATAAACCTGTTAACTTAAAAAACAATGGGTGACGAAAAAAAGCATAAGAGTAAAAGTACGAATACAAACCAAAGAAGTATTTTCGAAGATCCGTATACTAGCTTCTTGAATCCTAATGATACATTTATAAAACCCACCGACCAACTAAAATCAAAACGCAGGGATTCTATTGGAGGAATGGGTGCTGTGGCTGATATCTTTTTCAAAACAAGTGAAACTTCACTGGACGGAAATGACAAAAAAATCTTAGACAGTGTATCCGCAGACCTTGGTTATGAATTACTAGGAAATAAAGCACAGATTTATGTTGAAGGATTTGCCGATTATCGCGGTAGTGAAAAAAGTAATAAAGGACTTGCTTACCTAAGAGCTGCAGAAGTTGCTTTCTTTTTGCAGGATAAACTAAGTAAAACTTCTTCTAATTTTAATATTGACATTAAAGGGCATGGAGAAGAGAAAGGAAATAAAGGATTAGCTTCTCAACGAAGAGCTTCGATATTCATTTCATTCCCTGATAAAAAACAACCTAAAAAACCTGATCCAAAACCCAAAAAAACAACTATCGTTGAAGTGCCTCTTCCAAAAGAAATAAAACCAGGGAAGCCGAAAGGCATGGAACGAAAAAAAAATGTAGTAGAAGATTCATCTACAGGAGCTGCATTAAAAGGAGGAACCAGTCTTGCAAATAATCTGGCTGGAGGAACTGCTTTAGGCGGTGCCATTATTATTGGATTACAGGTGAAGTTTATTTATAGCTCTTTAAAAATACTGGGAGAAGATCCTAATAAAATGAATGCTGCTATTGTTGGTGCTGCCTATGGTAAAATTATAGCCGCTTACAATGCTGCTAAGGTCTATTCTATATTTAAGGATGACAAAAACAATCCTCCTTCTAAAATCATGGAAGTATGGAAAAGTCAAAAGCCTTCTTTACCTAGCTCGGTAACAAGAAGTGCAACATTCTACAGCAGCTATAATAGTGCTTATGACAGATTTAAAAAAAAGGCAGTTGATGCCTTTAAAGCTCATGAAAACAAATTTTTTAATCATCAAGATACTTTAGCTGGCAAACGAAGAGCGATGAGTAAACTTAACGAAGCTGCCGAAGCAATACAGATTATGAATATTGTAAGCAAAAAACCATCAGAGGTTTTACAAAGTACATGCGAAGCATATGTCGCCAACGAACTAGCTGCGAAACATAACAATTTTTACATGTTAATAAAAGACGCAAAATACACTTACCCTTTCGAATAATTTGTTCTTAGAATTAGTTTTAATGCGGAAGACAAAATCTTAGTATTTTATCTTAATAATACGATTTGCGGATAAGAATTTCGTATCAATAGATTGATTTATTTTTCGCTAGACTAAGGCGAAAAATCAAAGAATAGCATTTGCTATTGTTTTATTTTTTAACGCAAGAATAGTAGAAAAAGAAACAAGGTATATGTGAAATTTTTGTTCGCAAATCGTATAATACCTGACTTAAGATTTTATTTTTAAAGAAAAGTAAAAGCATTAAGCGCAGCTAGAACACTAACTGCGCTCTATCTTAATTACTTACTTTTCCATCCAAAACTTAGTTTCCAAGAAAGCATTCCACTCTTCTTTTACCTTTTCTTTAAATGCTAGAAAATCGTAATCCGAAATTGGATCGAAATGTCCTACTTCATCATCTTCCACAAAATCAAAATTCTTGTAGTGAACATCGTCATCTTCAGAATAAGAATAACATTGGATCGTGATGCAGGTTTCTTTATTATCCAAATCATTCTTCAGCATGTGAAATTGATTGACTTCAGGCATAATATATGTTATCTCATTGCGCTTAAAAGTTGCTGATTTTAATGGAAAATCGACACTATTTTTATCTGGCAACATTCTGTACAGATCGACATCAATAGCACCTCTTAGTACTTTTATTGTAGCATGCGTATATCCATGCTGGTGTACTGGCGATTTACAACCTACTGGCCAAATTTCCATCACATAAGGAACTCCTGGAGATTCTCCCTGAGCTGTTCCTAAAGTAACGCGAAGGTATAATTCTTTATACTCTGCTTCAGACTCAGATTCTGATTCGAACGGGCTATTATTTCTCTTGTATTCTAAAATCCTATGCCCAATACATCCCTCTGTTCTAATACTATATTCAATGGCTTGTTCAAAATCTGGAAAATCGGGTGTATTTAATTCAAAACTTGCCACATTACCATACTGTACTTGACATTCTTTAGACAAACTACTAGGCGTAGTTGCAGAGCCTTCAGCAGCCATACCCATAGTATAGTTTTCCGTAGGTACTACTAAAACAGGTGGCTCTATCGTTACAGGGTCTTTCCATAAAGAAATAGGTTGAATTCCTTCAGAAAAAGTAAAGTTCTTTAACTCGTTAATAAACTGATATTTTTGCTTGTCTTCTTGTTCTTCCCTATTGAATAGATCTAATGGGATATCGTATTGATAATCTAACAAAAGTGTAGAAATCCTCATTTCTCCTTTACCATAGCGCAATCTTTTATTTAAACTATCGATACTAATCCAATATCTGCAATCTTTATTTGTATCGATCCCTTGATTATAATGATCTACTGCGGTAATGACTTCGTGACCTTTATTCACCAAATCTAAAGACTTCCATGATGTCTCGTTTTTTTCACTGTACATGAAGTTAGCACCTTCTTCTTTTATGCTAAACTTAATTCTTGATCCCTCTTCTGTTTCAAACAGGACACTAGCTTCTTTTATTTTTTTGCTCGTTTCTGGAATTTCAAAAACAATAGTTCCTTGCCCCGTGATCAATAACTCATTTGACAATGGTACAGGAATATTATTTCCAACTAAATCTTTTAATGCAAAATTAGGTGCAGTTCGTAAACTAACTTTTGTAGGTTGATGATTCTGAATACTATCGTGGTGTGACATAAATTCCTGATTAAGATTGGTTTAATAAATTCTAAAATAGTTTTTTCATCAATATTTTATCTAAATATTTAACAATATAGAATTAGTATAAATTGACCCCTCGACATTGACCATCGTAATCCGTCAATAATCTAACAATATCCCAAGGCACTTCTCTATACTTTTACCTTAGAAAAGTAACGTTATGGAACTTACCTCATTCAAATCGATCAATAAAATAGCTATTCCTGCAATCATTGCAGGTATTGTCGAGCCTATTTTGTCGGCTACAGATACTGCGATTGTGGGGAATATTCCACATGACACTAAAGAAGCCTTAGCTGCTGTCGGTTTGGTTGGAATTGTACTATCATCTTTAATTTGGATTTTTGGACAAACCCGAAGTGTTATTTCTTCTGTAATTTCTCAGTACTTAGGAGCTGGAAAAATAGATGAAATAAAGACCATGCCTGCTCAGGCTATTGCTCTCAACATTGGAATTAGCCTTTTTATGTCTATAGTTACTTTTCTATTGGCCGAACCTATTTTTAGAATCATTTTTAAAGCCGAGGGACAAACATTAGAGTATTGCTTACAATATTTCAAAATTCGAATTTGGGGGTTTCCCTTTAGCTTATTTTTATTTTCTCTCATTGGTGTTTTTAGTGGTCTACAAAACACCTTTTGGCCTATGATCGTATCCATTATAGGAGCAGCGCTAAACATTGTTTTGGATATCATACTCGTGTACGGTATCGATGGGTACATCCCAGCAATGCACATCGAAGGTGCTGCTTGGGCGAGCCTTATTGCTCAAATTTCTATGGCTGTATTGATCTTGTACTTCCTCCTTAAGAAAACAGATATCTCATTAAAACTATCTACCGAGATTCATCCTGAAATGGAACGCATCATAGGAATGACACTCAACTTAATCATTAGGGCTGTGTCGTTAAATATCGCCATAGCACTGGCCGGAAGAACAGCTACTAAAATAGGCGAAGAATTTATGGCTGCACACACCATTGCCTGGAATATTTGGTTGTTTTCTGCCTTTTTTATTGATGGTTATGCTGCCGCAGGAAAAATCTTTGGAGGTCGATTGTATGGTGCCAAAGATTTTAAACAACTTAACATACTGGTAAAAAAATTAAGCCTTTACGGACTTGCTATAGGTGTATTATTAGTAATTCTTGGTAGTATTTTTTATTATCCCATTGGACGCATTTTCACCCAAGAAGCCCAAGTACTAGTTCCGTTTTATGGGGTTTTCTTTATGGTTATTGCCGTACAGCCATTAAATTCGATCGCGTTTATTATGGATGGAATTTTTAAAGGATTAGGGGAAATGAAATTTCTTCGTAATCTATTGTTGACAGCTACATTCGTTGGGTTTATACCCTCACTATATATAACTCAATATTTCGATCTAAAATTAATTGGGGTATGGATCGCTTTGGCTATTTGGTTGCTTTTTCGTTGTTTGGGTATGATAGGCTATTTCAGAAAAAAATATCAACTAAAAACTTCCTAGCGTTTTAAAGTAGACCGCATTTCGTTCATATCATCAGCGACATTTTCTAAGGTAGTACTTTCTAACATTTTTCGTAGATGCTATCTAATACGATTCACTAACAAAAATTTCGTATAATTTCAATAAACTTATAATGCATAGGACAAGGATTGTTTCCAGAATTTACACACTGCACAAAACACTCTTCTAACTTAGGATGTGTTAAAATAAATTCATATTAAATTTAATTTATTTAAAATAATTTTTAATTTTATTGAAAGTTTATTTAACAATAGTTTGTTTTGAAGAAATTACCTGCATTATGTCCAAGCTGTGAATCGGCCCTTGAAGTGAGTGAACTCTCTTGTGAAGGTTGCGGCACCAAAGTTTCTGGAAATTATAGTTTGCCATTGTTATTGCAACTATCTCCAGAGGAACAACAATTCTTACTCGACTTTATTACTTCTAGTGGAAGTATCAAAAAAATGGCAGAACAATTGGGTAAAAGCTACCCAACAGTCAGAAATTACCTTGACGACCTCATCGAAAAAATAAATAACATCAAAAATTCTTAATCATGATGACTATTCTATTTCATCCTTTTGAAAAATACCCTGAGAAAAGATTACTGTCAATTGGTATCCTATGCACTGTAATTGCCATTTATTTAGCTTCGAACTTCAGTGCTCATTTTGATGGCGCAATAGATGTGCATTTAGTAAATGAAATTGTGACTCTCAAATACCCTTTAATTGAAAGTCTAATAAGCATTTAATTAATCTAATGTCGTAACACATATCCACAGGCTGATGGAAGATCCAAATCTATGATCAGTTTTACAAATCGAGACATTCGTTTCTTAAGTGTAGTAAATAAAGTTTTCATTTTGTTTTGTTTTAAGTAATTTCATAACTAAAACGCCTTAGCGTAAGGCTTACCCTACTTATTTTTAAAAATTTCTACTCTTGAGATATACACCTTTATCCAGTGATTTATTTAAAAAAAATCGCGATGATTTTTCTAAAAATCTAAAGACCAAAAGCATTGCTGTTTTTAACAGTAATGATATTTACCCCATTAGCGCAGATAGTACGCTTCCTTTTCAGCAGCACCGCGATATTTATTATTTAAGCGGAATCGATCAAGAAGAATCTATTTTATTACTTTTCCCTGAAGCAAGAGAAGCATCTGATCGCGAAATATTATTTGTAAAACGTACTGACGAGCATATTGCGATTTGGGAAGGAGAAAAATTAACCAAAGAAAAAGCAAGCGAATTTTCTGGAATCGATCATATCGAATGGCTAGAGCAGTTTGAAACGGTATTCTTTCGATTAATGAAAGAAGCAGAAATCATTTATTTCAATACTAATATTCATGGACGCTCGACTTCGGAAGTCCAAACAAGAGAAGATCGATTTATTGAGTGGTGTAAAGCTAAATTTCCAGCGCATCAAGTAGCTTCGAGCGCACCTATTTTGCATCGCCTAAGAGCAATCAAAAGTCAAGAGGAAATAGATACTATTAAAAAGGCTTGTGATATCACAGAAATCGGTTTTAGAGAAGCCCTAAAGATCATTCAACCCGATATATGGGAATATGAAATCGAAGCTACTTTTGCATATCACTTCCTAAAAAACAAAGGTGATGGTTTTGCCTACACGCCTATTATTGCTAGTGGTAATAATGCTAACGTACTTCATTATATTCAGAATAAAAAACAGTGCAAAGCTGGGGAAGTAATTTTAATGGATGTCGCTTCTGCATATGCCAATTACGCTAGTGACTTAACTCGAGTTGTTCCTGTTTCGGGGGTGTTTTCTAAAAGACAGAAAGAAGTATACAATGCTTTATTAAGGGTGAAAAATTATGCTACCTCTATACTGACTCCTGGTCTCGAATGGAAAGCTTATAACAAAGAGATTGGTAGTTTTATAACTAAAGAATTACTGGAATTAAATCTATTAGACAAAGCCGATATTCAAAACGAAACGAAAGAGCGACCTGCTTATCGCAACTATTTTATGCACGGTACTTCTCATTTTCTGGGATTGGATACTCATGATTATGGATTTCAAGAAGACCCCATGCAAGCGAATATGGTGTTAACGGTTGAACCTGGAATTTATATTCCTAAAGAACAAATGGGGTTCCGTTTAGAAGACAATGTCGTGATACAGAAAAAAGGAGCACCTATTAATTTAATGGAATCTATTCCTATTGAAATCGAGGAAATTGAAATGTTGATGAATAAATAGTATCTATTTTTCTTTTTTTGTCGGACTGAGCGCAGTCGAAGTCCAAACAAAAAAAGAAAAAACTCCAGAGGTTCATACTTTTTGATGGTGCTAATGAAAATCGAAAAATGAAAATCACATATAAAAATATTACCGCTAGTTACGAAGTCGAAGGGCAAGGACCTGCACTTGTTTGGCTACATGGTTTTATGGAAAATAAATCGATTTGGAATTTCCAAAGGTCTTTCTTTTCAACACATTTTACCAATGTGTATATCGATTTATTGGGTCACGGGGAAACAGAAGTACTTGCTGACACCCATACCATGGAAGAACAAGCCGATTTGGTAAAATATATCCTAAATAGTTTAGACATAAATAAATGCTCTTTAATAGGGCATTCTATGGGCGGATATGTAGCACTGGCTTTTTTAGAAGCCTTTCCAGAACATGTCACTCGTATTATTTTATTGAATTCTACTAGTAAAGCAGATTCTGAAGAAAAGAAAGTAAATCGAGATCGAGCAGTAAAACTAGTGCAATATCAAAAAGATAGTTTTTTAAAAATGGGGATTGTTAACTTATTTGGAACAAAAGAAAGAGCTGTACTTCAAAAAGAAATCGATGCCCTTATCGAAAAGCTAGCTACTATTTCTAAAGAGGGAATTATAGCCGCTTTAAAGGGAATGAAAATTCGAGCTAATCGTTCAAATACACTCTGCAAATTTGAAGGTCATAAATTAATTATCGCTGGAAAAAACGATCCTGTTTTGCAGCTTTCTTCCTTACAAGAAGAAGCGCAAATTACTAAATCTCAACTTTTAGAAGTAGCAGGAGGACATATGAGTTATCTAGAATCTACGGATCTCATTAATACTAAAGTGCTAGAATTTTTGAAAGCAGTGTAAGCTACAAAGGTTTGTAATGACAAAATTAAAAAAGAAATCATGAAAAAATTAATAACACTTTTTACTATTCTATTAATCTCGATATCGGGCTTCGCACAAGACTTTTATTCTAAAAAAGGAGTTGCAGTTGAAGGCTATGATGTTACCGAATATTTTAATGGAAAAGCTATAGAAGGCTCAAAAGAATTTAACGCTACTTATCAGGGCACTACGTTTTACTTTGTTAATGCTGATAACCTAGAAAAATTCAATAAAAACCCAGAAAACTTTTTACCAGAATACGGAGGTTATTGCGCTTATGCTGTTGGTAAGAAAGGTGAGAAAGTAAAAGTTGATCCAAAAACATTCTCTGTAGAAAACGGAAAAGTTTACCTTTTCTATAATGCTTGGGGAACCAATACTCTTGAATTATGGAATGAAGAAGGAGCTGAAACGCTAAAAAAGAAAGCCGATGAAAATTGGGTGAATTTGAAATAATTTTTTTCTACAAACTCCTTAATCTTCCACTTATATAATAACAAAACCGCCCAAATTGGGCGGTTTATTATTTTAAATAACTCAAGAAGTTAACTTACCTCTTGATAAACTTACGAGCTTTGTTTTCTCCTTGTAGCTTAATGAAATATACGCCACTTGGTAAGAAAGAAACATCTGCTGAGTTGCCTTTACCGAAGAATCCTAATTTCGAATACTTAGAGAAAATAAACCAGTTACCATCAAATCCTCCTCCAATGTTTAATACATCAACTGTAGGGTTAGGATAAAGACTGATTGTATTTGCAGTTTCATAATTTGGAGTATTACGTCTTAATACAACTTCTTCTCTAAAGAATGCAAATGCTGTACGATCCTCTGCAATTAATTTCACAACAATTCTCGTACTATGCCCATATGGTAAAAGACGCTTACGAGGTACAATAGTTCCGTCTTTGTAATGTGTAGGAATCGTATAATGTACTGTTTGAGATCCTTCATTAGGTTGATGATCTAAAATTACACGTTGAGACCTAGTGTTTTTTACAACTTTCCCCTTTGCATTTAACTGTTGTATTTTAATTCTTACTGCCGTAAGATCTTCTTCGATATTATTTTCAACAGCTGTAGCGTAATTAATATCCAATGGCACTGTTGCCCCTAATTGGAATACTACTTTACCACTTTTACTACCATTTGGAATATAGTCTTCTATATTTTCGATAGTAACCATACGTTCACGATCTTCAATGAAGCGATTAATTACAACCTCTTTAGAGAATTCAACTGTTTCATTACCATCTTCGGCAGTTAACACAGCCACAATTGCTAGAGTATGTCCTCCTGGTAATTCTTCAGAAATTAAAATAGCATTTCCATTATCATAAACCTGTGGCAGGGTAAAGTCATAAGTTACCGTATCTGCATCAGCTCCTGAATCTCCCACAACTACTTCAGCAGTAGAACGACTTACAATTCCACCTGCTTGATCTAATTGTCTTAATTCTAAAGACACTTCCGTAAGATCTTCTATTCTATTTGGAAATATAGCCGTGTTATAGGTAATATCTAATGGTAAGACACTTCCTTCATCAAAAGTGGGTAATGTTCCTTCAACAGGAATAAAGTCCGAAAGATTATCTATGGTCACAGCACGATCAACATCTGGTACTGGTGTATTGATAATAATCTCAGTATCTGCATTCGCAAATCCTGTATCACCATCTACAGACATAAAAATCAGTAACATTAATTTATGACCTCCAGGTAAATTTTCGGAATTCAATACTAGATTCCCATTATCATAAGTTAACGGTAATGTATAATCGAAAGTCACTACATCTTTATTAGTTGCATTCCCGTCAACCACAGCTTCGAATGTACTCGTCGCTACAACACCACCTGATTGATCTACTTGACGCAATTGCATCGCAACATAAGACAAGTCTTCTTCAACTCCATTTTCGATACCTGTAGCATAAGACAATGTCGTCGAAAACACTTGCCCATCATAGAATGTTGGTAAAGTAGCTCCTGCAGGAATGTAAGCATCTCTATTATCCCAAGCTAACACTCGGTCTCTATTCAACTCCTTAATTACAATCTCCATATTGGCATTTGCAAAACCAGTATCTCCATTAACAGACATAAATGTCAATAAAAACAAACGATGGCCCGCAGGCAAATCGGTCGTTACAGGAATCTCTGTTCCATCTTCAAAAGTAGTTGGCAATTCGTAATCAAAAGTAACCGTATCAGTATTCACTTCATCACCAGAAACTACTGCTTGGAAAGCACTGCTATTTACTTGAACAAAGTTTTCATCCAATTGCGCTACTTGCATCGCTACATATCCTAGATCCTCTTCAACTCCATTTTCAACTCCAGTCGCATACGTAAGTGTTGTTGAAAACGTTTGCCCTTCTAAGAAGGTTGGCAATACTCCTGTTGCAGGAATAAAATCAGCAGCATTGTCGAAAGTAATCTCACGAGTTCTATCACTGATTGGCGCTTGAATGATTATTTCTCTGTTTTCATTGGCAAAACCACTATCTCCATCAACAGACATAAATAATAATAAGAAATATCGATGCCCATCAGGAAGATCTTGTGTTGGCAAAAGCGCTGTTCCATCATCAAACGTTGCTGGAACTGTATAATCGAAAGTAACCGTATCTGCATTCACTTCATCACCCAAAACTACTGCTTGGAAAGTACTCGTGTTTACATTAGCAAAATTCTCGTCCAATTGGCTGATTTGCATAGCAACGTAAGTTAAATCTTCTTCAACTCCATTTTCGATACCTGTAGCATATGAAAGCGTTGTTGAGAATGTTTGACCTTCTTCAAATACAGGAATTGATTGCCCCGTAGGAATATAATCGGCTACGTTGTCAAAAGAAACTGCTCTTGTTCTACTAGGCAATGTATCTGTAATTACAACTTCGGTATTATCATTTGCAAAACCAGTATCTCCATCAACAGACATAAAAATCAATAAGAAGAATCTGTGTCCCGTTGGCAAGTCTGCCGTTAATGGAATTTCAGTTCCATCATCAAATGCAGTTGGTAATGTATAATCGAAAGTAACTGTATCTGCATCTATTTGATCTCCATCGATAACCGCTTCAAAAGAACTTGTACTTACCTGTGCAAAATTCTCATCTAATTGAGTTAATTGCATTGCTACATAAGTTAAATCTTCTTCTACATCATTTAAAGAAGCTGTAGCATACGTTAATGTTGTAGAGAATGTTTGTCCTGGCAAGAATGTTGGTGCTCCTTGTCCACTAGGACTAAATGTAGATTTATTATCCCATGAAATAGAACGATCTCTATTTGGGGTAGCACTTAATGTAATAGCTGTATTCGCATCTGCAAAGCCTGTATCGCTTTCAACAGACATAAAAATTAATAATGTCAATGCATGACCATCAGGTAATGTTGCTACAGTTGGAAGAGGGTTTGTCCCTGCCGCATCGAAATGTGTAGGTATCGTATACGTAAAGTTTGCCGTTCCTATATTTGACGCATCATTTCCTAAAATAGTTGTAAAAGGAGATTCTGCAACAACTGCTCCTGTCTCATCCGTTTGACGCACTAAAGTGGCAATATAAAATAAATCTTCCTCGATTCTATCTGTTAAACCAGTAGCATAACTTAAGTTCAATGGTACATCTTGACCTGCTGAAAACGAAGGCACAGTAGCTCCTGCAGGAATATAATCTGCGATGTTATCCCACACTAAAGTTCTTTCACGATCAGGAACTTCATTAATAATAATCTCTGTATTTGCATTTGCAAAACCTGTATTGTTATCTGTAGACATAAACAGTAATAATACCAATTGATGTCCTGCTGGCAATGCTTCCGTTGTTGGAATTGGATTTGTTACTTCGGTATCAAAATGAGTAGGCACTGTATAATTTACATTTATGATCCCTGCATTATCCGCAGCATCTGGAACTAATGTCGTGAATGGAGATGTAGCTACCTCTGCTCCTGTCTCATCCAATTGACGAACTTGTGCAGCGATGTAGAATAAATCTTCCTCTACTTGATTGGTAACTCCTGTTCCATAAGATAATTCAAGATTCAACTCTTGACCAACAGTAACTTCTGGTAAAAGACCGCCAACTGGAGTGAAATCTGTAATATTATCGAAAGTTAAAAAACGAGTTCTATCACTAATTTGTGATCTTGTTACCACTCTAGAGAAATCAAATGTTTGTAGTGCACAACTACTAACAAAACCACCATCATCGTCGAAAGTCACCGAAACTGTATTACTCCCCGCAGTTAATAAATTATACGGTACTTCTATTTCTAAAATTCCGAAGAAAGTATCTCTTTGATCCTGTGTATCTCCACGATAATCTGTAGGTACTGAAATCACTGTACCGTTTACAACAATCGCTGGTACACGGTTAGCACCTAAAGCACGACCTACTCCTAAACGCAATACGGCTTCCCCTTGTGCTCCAACAGGAACATTAGGAATCGTAAAATCAATCGCTTGATTAGCTATAATAGGTTGTTTGTAGGTAGTGGCATATGTTTTAACTTCCTGAGAACTTTCTGTAACTGCTAAAGGAGCATCAAAACTAAATGCTAATATCATAGTAGCTTCAGCATTTAATACTATTGAATTTGGCACTGCTGCTACATTTGTAATATCTAATACAGGAGCATTGTTTCCTCCTAAATACAAATGTTTTATCTCTAAATTAGTTACGGTAGAAATCCCCAATCCAAACTGATTCAAATTGACATTTTGACCGCTTTCAGAAAGGTTATTTAAAATTAAATATCCAGTATTTGAAGCTTGATCTACATAAGCATCTACCATAACATCAAGATCCGTAGATTTTGTATCCACACGTGTCCCTTTAACGTCACTCCATAATTGATAGAATTTCACTAATTCTGTAAATACCCAGTCTCCAGAGTAATCTGCTGGTTCGTTTGCACGGCGCATCATACGCCATGGATACGCAAAACCATCAGCTATATTTCCGAATAAGAAATCTGCACGATGTAATGCAAATGGAATGGTTTTCTGAATTACATCTGGGCGCTCCATAAACTGCATCATCATCGAACTAAATGATTTCATGTTTAACCAATCACGAGCTGGTGACCATGGCTGTGCATAAAAATCATTTAATTGTCCTCCATATTCAGAAATAATCACAGGCTTTATCTCACCATCAGAAATGGTACTATAATGCTCGATCATATCCATCGTAGCTTCCATATTACTTCCTTTACGCAACAGCTTTCTTCCTCCAATACTATGGAAGTCATAAAGGTGGAACGAGTAGAAATCCATTTCTGGTCCTACTTCGTCTATAAAACGCCTCCAACGCTCTTCCCATTGGCCAAACATTTCATTGTTTTGAGGTTGTATACCTACTTTCTCTAAATCAGGAAAAGCAGTACAAAATCCACCAATTTTACTAGTAGGAGAGTATTTTCTAATCGAATCGGCTACGGTTAAATGCATATTGAAAATATCGTCGATTGTTCCTCCTCCATGAAGGTTTTCATCAACTAATGGCCATACGGGCTCATTCATTACTTCCACAAATTCTGGTCTTGGAGTTCCATCAACTCCTCCATTTCCATAGGCATCACGCATAAAGATTCCCATGTACTGACCTAACGCAGACCCGAAAGGCTCGTTGCTAGTATCAGCAGACGAAAAAGTCCACCCTTGCCCTGTTGGGTTTGCACCATTAGGATAAAAAGGCACATCCTGTGCTGCTGTAATTACACTTCCTTTTTCAAAAGGATGTTTTGATGTTCTATTGGCATAACTATTATTTAAAATAGTACCCCACTCAGTAATACTCGCAGGATCTGCAAAACCTGGACGACTTGCATTTTCTCTTACTTGGTCTCCCACAAAACGCATACGTCCTGTATCTCGACCATTATAAGCATCATAAATATTCATCAAGGTATCTAATTTACCCAGCTCATCGTTGTAATCATTTTCCGATGAGGTTGAGTGAAGAGTGATGAATTTGTTTCGGTCAAAAGTTTCTTGTCCTCCGACGACATGTTTCATATCGAAGTTGACATCAACCTCTACCTGAGCAATTGCTGTACCCAATGTTCCCAACATGAGCAAGCTAGTAGATAGTTTTTGTAAGTTCATAAGTGTTTAAATTGTTTTTGGCATGTGAGCGAAAGCAATCAAATCTATAAATTATTCCTAATGTTTTAACTTAATTTCAATATTTTGACTAATGAAACAGCTTAATATTCTACTTTTCATTGCGAATAATTCAACTATCTAAGCTTGAATGAAGGAGTTAGTTCTTGTATTAATTTATCATTAAAAAAACATTTATTGAGAAGAGAAAACAGTAATGAAACTATAGTAAAACACAATACTAAAAAGAGGAACGTTAAAAACCGTCGAGTAAGAACAAAAACTAATTCATAAAATAAAAAAGCCAGAATACATTAAACGCATCTGGTCATGAGCTCTTGATTATTCCAGTTGAAAATTCAGGTGCATTATATTATACGATTTACTAACAAAAATTTCGCATATCTGCCGTTTCTTTTTTACTAGTCTAAGGTAGATTGACAGATTGTATATCTAGTTAATTGTAGAAAAAGATCAACTTAGATAATAAGCAAAAAAAAAGAGCCCACAATGTGGGCTCGACTTACTAATCATAAACCGCCTAATATAAAATTAGGTTTCTCTTAATATTGATTTCAAAAAACAATTATACTTTGTCATTTTTCTAAAATTCCTCTACAGCGAAAATTAAGTTGAGCTAATTTCAATTTGTAAAAAAGATCAAGGGCAATACTATAAAGAGTATTTCAGAAATTTGAGCATTTAGCTTTTTGATTAGTTGTTGCCACAAATTTATGCCTTACTAGGCTTGAAATGGTGTCTGTACAGTTTTTGTCTAGTTTTACGCGCCTACAAATAAGAGTTTCTTGTTTTTTTTTCTATGAGTTGTCAAGTTATTTTTTTTGTAAAAAACAGTCATTTATAACTTTTTTCACTATAACCTATCCCACAAAAATAGAAAATCCCTACCTATTTTTAATTTTCCTTAATTAAACTTTATGAATACCTGTTAGAGAAAAACCATTTTGTCATATAACTTAACAACTCTGTTTTATCAAAACGAAAAGCACTTTAACTTAAAGCACTAACATATTTCTTTGGAGTCGTACCGTATTTCTTTTTGAATGCCGCTATAAAATGACTCGAAGTACTGTATCCTAATTTCAATCCAACTTCATTAACATTATCTCCTTGAGATAGTAATTTGCAACCCAATTCCATTTTATGATCGAAAAGAAAAGTATAAACAGGTTCTCCATAAATTTGTTTAAAACCATCTTTTAATTTTGCAAGCGATAAGCCGACTTCTAAAGCCAAATCTTGTAAACTCGGTGGCTCGGACATACGATCTATAATAATGTCTTTGGCCTTTTTAATTTTTTGAACATTAATCTCATCAGCCAGAAAAGGACATTGCTCTACATCTGCATCTCCTGGTTTATTAAAATGCAAGCATAATAGCTCGTATGCTTTTGCTTTATGATATACACTATTTAAAGATGGGTGAACCGTAAAATTCATTAATTGATTTAATACCACAGCCATGGATGGAGTAATGGGCATGTCGTTATAATATTTCTTATCCTTATTATCATCACTTAAAAATGGAATGTAATGTGCGTCGGAAGAGAAAAGACTATGAAACTTTTTAATAGAAATGATCAAAGAGACAATCCATGTGCTTGGTTTTAATTCCAAATTCATGGGTAGGCTTCTTTGCGGATTGTAAAGTAGCAAAGAGGTTTCATCGTGAATTGGCAATGTATATGCTCCATTATTGAAACTAAAAATACCACTCCCCTTTATAGTATAATGAAATTGAATAAAGTTACTATCAATTTCTCTAACTACCGTTTGCGATTGATTTTCATCATTTTTCATTTTCAATACTTGAAAATGATCTTCGATCCAAATTTCTTCTAACAATCCTTCTGCGATATTTTTTTGTTGAAACTCCATAATTGGTTATTTCTTTTATTTTTACTCATTCTAAACTACTATTCAAAAATAACACTTTATCATTGGGATGCCGCCTTTTTTGCGATATTTTCACATTTGCAAAAATCTAAAACCAAACGACGACATTTTAAATTCTTTTAGCGTTGTTTTTTATAAATAAGTGCCGCTAATTTTGCAAACAGCTAGCGTTATTTTATGCACGTCCCAAAGGAAATTTCAAAATTAAATTTTTATTGTATCGGCCTCAACTATAAGAAAGCCGATGTAGAGACACGTGGAAACTTCAGTATTAGCGAAACTAATCAAGAAAATATTATCAAACGAGCTAGTGGTGAAAACATTCCGTCTTTGCTCGTTATTTCTACTTGCAATCGAACCGAATTATATGGTTTTGCACAGCACCCTTTTCAATTAATAAAATTACTTTGCGAATATACGCATGGTACCGTCGAAGAATTTGAGCGTGTTGCCTATGTACATAAAAATAGTAAAGCCATATCGCATCTCTTTAAAATGGGAACTGGATTGGACAGTCAGATTTTAGGAGATTTTGAAATTATCGGCCAAT
This sequence comes from uncultured Aquimarina sp., assembly GCA_947499005.1. Lineage (GTDB taxonomy): Bacteria > Bacteroidota > Bacteroidia > Flavobacteriales > Flavobacteriaceae > Aquimarina. The sequence goes on along the minus strand of CANMML010000003.1, from coordinate 166,898 downwards.
TAAAAAATGGATTTAGACTTTCTAAAAAGTTTCAAATGATCAATCCATTTATGGAGCGATTGATTAATGCTGTAATTCAGGCTAGCAAAAGAATTAAAAACGAAACTGAAATTTCTTCTGGAGCTACATCTGTATCGTTTGCTTCGGTACAATACATCCTAAGAAATGTAGAGCATATTTCAAGAAAAAACATTTTACTATTTGGAACGGGTAAGATCGGTAGAAATACCTGCGAAAATTTGATAAAACACACAGATAATTCGCACATTACCCTTATTAACAGAACAAAGACCAAAGCAGAAGAAGTTGCAGGGAAATTCAATTTAATTGTAAAAGATTATGCAAATATCCAAGCAGAAATCTCGCAAACGGATGTTTTAGTTGTCGCTACAGGGGCTCAAAACCCCACGATAAGCAAAAACTTAATTTATTCTAAAAAACCATTACTTATTTTGGATTTATCTGTTCCTAGAAATGTTTCGGATGATGTTATGGAATTAGAAAATGTTACCCTTGTTCATTTGGATCAATTATCCCAAATGACTGACGAAACCTTAATGAAGCGTCAAGAGCAAGTACCTCATGCGGAAAAAATTATAGAAGAGATCATTGCCGAATTTAACGCTTGGCTAGAAACTCGAAAATTTGCTCCTACTATAAAAGCCTTGAAAACCAAGTTGACTTTAATGAGGGATAAAGAGATTAATCAATATCGTAAGAAGAATGGTGATGTTGACTTTAATGACGCTGCAATTATTAGTGATAAGATGATCAGTAAAATTACTTCGCAAATTGCTTTTCACTTGAGGGAGGAACAACATAGTGCTGATCAAGATTTAGCATTAATTCAAAAAATATTTCAACTACAAAATTCATAGTGCATTGAGCAAAGTAATTCGAATAGGAACAAGAGATAGTGAATTAGCGCTTTGGCAGGCCAAAACTGTTCAACAATTACTAAAGGACAAAGGATACGATTCTGAATTAGTTCCTGTAAAATCTACTGGAGATCTTATTCTCGATAAACCTTTATATGAGCTAGGCATCACAGGTGTATTTACAAAAACTCTTGATGTTGCAATGCTAAAAGGAGAAGTTGATATTGCAGTACACTCTATGAAAGATGTGCCCACTTTATTACCTAAAGGAATTGTTGAAGCTGCTGTGTTAGAAAGAGCTGTTTCTCATGATATTTTGGTAACGAACGACTTTAATCCTAAACAACAAAACGGAACGATTGCTACTGGTAGTCTTCGTAGGAAAGCGCAATGGTTGCATCGTTATCCTAATTACGATGTAGTCGATTTACGTGGAAACGTAAATACTCGTATGCAAAAGTTAAAGAAAAGTGATTGGCAAGGAGCCATTTTTGCAGCAGCTGGATTAAAAAGAATTAATCTAACTCCTGATAAAGTGGTAGATCTAGATTGGATGATTCCAGCCCCTGCCCAAGGAGCAATGTTAGTCGTAGCCATGGAAAATGATGCTTATTGCAAAGATGCTTTAGCTGACTTGAATGATAAAGAGTCTCAACTGTGTGTTCATATGGAAAGGGATTTTTTAAGAACCTTAGAAGGTGGTTGTACTGCTCCTATCGGTGCTTTAGCAACTATTAAAGAAACTGAAGTACATTTTCACGGCGCCTTATTTTCTTTAGATGGAAAGTTCAAACTAGAAATAGAAAGAACATGTAGTATCGATGACATTGAAGGAAAAGGAAGTGTGTATGCGAAAGAGTTACTGTCTAGTGGTGGTTCGTCTATAATGACAATGATTAAGGAAAAGCTAGGTAAATAAACAGTAAAACACCCTCCTTAGTCCTCCCTCAAGGGAGGAAAACTAAAATTACTGTCCCCTTGAGGGGACTTTAGGGGTGTTTACACAGAGTTTCTATAAGATTTATGAAAACCATCCTATCCACAAAAAAACTATCAGAAGCGCAACAACAGTTAGTGCTAAATGCAGGTTTGGGATTGGTGCATATGGATTTTATAGACACGTGTCTTTTAGATTTTGAATATCTAGACGAAGTGTCGAATGCTATATTCACTAGTAAAAATGGAGTGAATGCAGTATTAAAACAAGGAATTAAAGTTAATAATGCCTTTTGTGTGGGATTTCGCACTAAAGAATTATTAGAACAAAAAGGAATTACAGTATCTCTCGTAGAGAAAAATGGAGCAACATTAGGAAAGTCAATTGCAAAACAGCACAAAAAAACCGCTTTCGTTTATTTCTGTGCTAAAGACCGATTAGATATCCTTCCTAATCTATTAAAAGAGGAAGAAATTACTTTTAAAGAAGTACCTGTTTACAAAACGGTAAGTACTCCTAAGAAAGTAAATTCAATATTTGATGGAGTCCTATTTTTCAGCCCTTCGGGAGTACATAGTTATTTCGAACAAAATGAATTAAAAAATCATGCTTTTTGTATTGGAAACACCACTGCATTAGCATTAAAAAAACATACAACAAATTACAGCATAGCGAAGACGACTTCTGTTGAAAATGTACTCGTTACTGCTATCAATTACTTTAAAGCATTATGATAAAGAACGATTTATTTCTAAGAGCGCTAAAAGGAGAAATGGTAGAACGTCCACCAGTATGGATGATGCGTCAAGCTGGTCGCTATTTGCCAGATTTCATGAAATTGAAAGAAAAGTATGACTTCTTTACCCGTTGTCGCACTCCCGAATTGGCTACTGAGATTACAGTAATGCCTATTCATCAAATTGGTACTGATGCCGCAATTCTTTTTAGTGATATTTTGGTTGTACCACAAGCCATGAATGTCGAAGTACAAATGAAAGATGGTATTGGGCCTTGGTTGCCGAATCCTATTCGTACTGCAGCAGATGTAGAGCAAGTTATTGTGCCTAATGTCGAAGAGGAATTAGGTTATGTATTAGAAGCGGTTAAAATGACCAAAGAAGCTTTAAATGACGAAGTTCCTTTGATTGGTTTTGCTGGTTCTCCATGGACTATTTTATGCTACATGGTACAAGGGCAAGGTTCTAAAAACTTTGATAAAGCAAAAGCTTTTTGTTTCCAACAGCCATTAGCAGCACACGCATTATTACAGAAAATTACAGACACTACGATCGCATATCTAAAAAAGAAAGTGGAAGCTGGTGTAGATGCCGTACAAGTTTTTGATAGCTGGGGAGGAATGCTTTCTCCTATAGATTATCAAGAGTTTTCTTGGCAATACATTCAACAAATTATCGATGCTTTAAAAGATAGTACTCCTGTCATTGCATTTGGAAAAGGGTGCTGGTTTGCACTTCGCGAAATGGGACAATCTGGTGCTTCGGCATTAGGTATCGATTGGACATGTTCTGCACAAAATGCACGTTATTTATCAGGTGGCAAAATAACACTACAAGGAAATTTTGATCCTTCTCGTTTATTGTCTCCCCCTGCTGAGATTAAAAAGATGGTAACACAAATGATTAACGAATTCGGAAAAGATCGCTATATCGCGAATCTTGGACATGGTATATTACCTAATATTCCTGTAGAGAATGCACAAGCATTTGTAGATGCTGTTAAAGAATATCGCGGGGTAATTTTTTAACAGCTTCCAGCTTCGAGCTACCAGCCTCAAGCTAATAAAATTTTAATTCAAGGCAAGCCTTGGGATATTATACCCTTTGGCTGTGTCAATAAAAAATTAATGCCGGCAGCTGGTAGCTGGCAGCAGATAGCCATTAGAATGAAACAAAAATTCTACCAATACATAGAAAACCTTCAAGATGAAATCACCTCAGCCCTAGAAGCTGTGGATGAAAAAGCTAAGTTTCAAGAAGACCTTTGGAATCGTCCAGAAGGTGGTGGTGGTAGAACACGTGTTATCGAAAATGGTGAGGTAATCGAAAAAGGAGGAGTCAATATCTCTGCGGTACACGGACCCCTCCCAAAAGCCATGCAGGCCTATTTTAAAGTAGAAGACGTAGACTTTTTTGCCTGTGGGTTAAGTTTGGTCATCCACCCTAAAAACCCAATGGCACCAACAGTTCATGCCAATTGGCGTTATTTCGAGATGTATAATAAACAAGGCGAAATCGTTGACCAATGGTTTGGCGGCGGGCAAGATTTAACTCCATACTATTTATTTGATGAAGATGCTACTCATTTCCATCGTACCTGTAAAACTGCTTGTGATAAACACGATGCTTCGTTTTACTCAACTTATAAAGTAAAATGTGATGAATACTTCTACAACGCACATCGTGGAGAAGGACGTGGACTAGGTGGATTATTTTTTGACTACTGCAAAGCGACCCCCGAAAGAAGTATCGAACAGTGGTATGATTTTGTAACAGAAGTCGGAAACAGTTTCACTACTGCCTATGTTCCCATTTTGGAAAGAAGAAAAAATTTACCTTTTACTGAAGCACAAAGAAATTGGCAAGAGATTCGCAGAGGAAGATATGTCGAATTCAATTTAGTCCATGATAAAGGAACTCTTTTTGGCTTAAAAACAAACGGACGTATTGAAAGCATCTTAATGAGTCTACCGCCTCATGTACAATGGGTATACGATCATCATCCCGAAGAAGATTCAGAAGAAGAGAGACTTATTGAAATATTAAAAAATCCTATTGATTGGGTTTAACAACCTTTATACATTTGAACTTCGTTATGATGCATAAAGCAGTTTAACTATAAAATCATATGAAGGTCTCCTCTGTTTTTTGTAATTTAGAATTCAACACTAAATACATTAACTATGGTAGGAGGAGGAATGGGATACTACATTATCGCTGGTATCATCTTCTTAGTAAGCTCATTAGTGAGCAACAAACTAAAAAGTAAGTTCAAAAAATATTCGCAACTTTCGCTTAGGAATGGCATGAGCGGTGCTGAAATCGCTGAAAAAATGTTGAGTGATCACGGCATTCGAGATGTAAAGGTGATTTCTACACCTGGTATGCTTACAGATCACTACAACCCACAAAATAAAACGGTAAATCTTAGTGAAGGAGTACATTCGCAACGTAATGCTGCCGCTGCCGCTGTAGCAGCACATGAAGTCGGCCACGCTGTACAACATGCGGAAGCTTATCAATGGCTAACCATGCGTTCTAAGATTGTACCAATGGTAAACATTTCTAGTAAATTTTCTAATATCATTTTGATGGTAGGACTAGGAATGTCGGCAGGAGGAAATGTTTTAGGAAACAATATCTTTTTATTAGGAATCATTCTTTTTGCAGTAACCACAGCATTTACAATGATTACACTTCCTGTTGAATACGATGCCAGTAATCGCGCTTTAGCTTGGCTAGAAAGCTCACAAGGAATGTTAACCAGAGAAGAACATGACGGAGCAAAAGACGCCTTAAAATGGGCTGCTAGAACGTATCTAGTTTCTGCATTAGGCTCGTTAGCAACATTAATGTATTTCGTATTACGCTACATGGGTAATAGAAGATAACGGAACGATTTTTTCTTTAAATATAATGCCTTGGCTTTCTAGATTTGAAAGTACAGGTTTGTATATCGATTCAAAAGTTGGGGTTAACACTCCGACTTTTTTTATGTCATTATTCAATATCAATTTGGAAGCTTCAAATAATGGCAACCCAACCGTTTTAGCCATAGCAGTATAATAACTGTCCTCCCCGAGGATTTCTAATTCACTCGTTGCTAAATATTCATTTCCTTCTTTTTCGAAAATTACTTCATGCTTCATTACTACTAAATCTTTATCTGATGGCATCATTTTCCATGATTCAGATAAAATACTCAATAAAATTTCTGCTGATGTTCCTTGTTTTAAAAAACGGGTAGCATTAGCGTCAAATAGCCCAATGCTTTCAAATTTCTTAAAAATAGAATGACCGCTATCAATGCCTATTGCTTCACAAAAATCAGTTTCTACGTCTACAGAATCTTCTCCTAAAAAATAGTTTAGAAAATCTCTTTTACTACTATCCTCCTCAAAGCTGAGTGGTTTAGTATCATTTGTCATTCCTAAGTTTACAAAAGCTTGCCAAGCCTCACTAAAACCTTCATGCCTTAAAGTCCCCCTATAAATTGACGAAACCTCTTTTAATCCATATTTGTGTTGATATCCTAGACTGTTTCTATTAGGATATCCATCATACGAAGCATTACCTATCGCAATACGTGTACTCCCTTTAAAAACTTCTTTATAGGGTACTTCAATAATTTTATAATCTCTTAGAAATTTAGCACCTCCATTACCTGCAATAACTACATTTTTAGGATTCCAGGTAAACTTATAATTCCATGAGTTTTCGTCTTTTGACTTCTCTACTAAACCACCTGTATAACTCGCATAACTTTTTATCTGACCTTGATTCTTTTTAATTTGATCTATTAATGCCATAGCACTCATATGATCTAATCCTGGATCTAAACCCATTTCATTTAAGAAAACGAGATTTTTAGCAGAAACCTCATCCTGTAGGTGCTCCAATTCGCGACTAACATACGAAGCCGTTAAAAGCGATTTTTCAAAAGCAAGACAAGCCTTTGCGATATCTATATGTAAATGGGCTGGCAATACCGAGATCACCAAATCACTCACAATCACTTGCTCGCTGATAACTATCGAGTTGATTTCACTACAAATTAAATCGGTGAGGTGGTTTTCTTTTAATCCTGAAGGTAAAGCATCAAAATCTTTAGCAACAATAGTTAATGAACCTTGATGCTTTTTTAAGAATTTCTGCAATGATTTTATAAGGTAAACACTAGACCTACCTGCTCCGAAAATAAGTACCTTAGCTTTATTCATAAATTAAATTGATATGGAAAAAAAGTTACTCGTTACCGCAGGGATTTTAGGGGCATTGAGTGTCGTTTTAGGTGCTTTTGCCGCTCATGGACTAAAACCAATATTATCATCTAATGAGTTAGAATCATTTCAAACTGGTGTTCGATATCAGTTTTATCACGCTTTCTTTTTAATGTTTATTGCTTTAATTCCAGGGTTAACAGAAGGTTCTAAATCTATACTTTATATATTAGTATTACTTGGTATTATTCTATTCTCTGGAAGTATTTATATCCTATGCTTGGACGAACATTTCTTAAAAACAAAACTTACTGCTGTTGCATTTGTTACACCACTTGGAGGTACGTTACTTATAGCTGCTTGGGTTGTTTTTATTTTTAAAATTATTAAATATTTCCCTAATAATTAAATAACAAAAAAGGAGCTGTTCTTTCTTGATAAAAGACAACTCCTTTTTTTATGTTACAAAATCGAATAATTACTTTTTATTCGCTTCTCTAATATAGTTTCTTAAAGCCATAGTCATTGAAGGCGTTTCTGGAGTAGGTGCTAGAATGTTACACACTAATCCTTGCGCTTCTGCTGCTTTAATTGTAGAATTCCCAAAAACGGCAATTCTCGTATTGTTTTGCTTGAAATCAGGAAAATTCTTAAATAATGAATCTATTCCCGAAGGGCTAAAGAATACTAAAATATCGTAAAACACATCTCTAAGCTCCGATAAATCACTAGTTACAGTTCTGTAAAAAGTACCTTGTTTCCATTTTACACCTAACTCATCAAGCGCTGCTGGAATAGCAGGTTTCAACTTATCAGAAGATGGTAATAAATACTTCTCATTCTTGTACTTTTTAATAAGCGGAGTAAGCTCAGGGAACGTACGTTTTCCTACATAGATTTTACGTTTTCTGTAAACCACATACTTTTGCAAATACAAAGCTACTGCTTCGCTTTGGCAAAAATATTTCATAGTATCTGGTACTTTAAAACGCATCTCTTCTGCAATTCTGAAGTAATGGTCTACAGCATTTCTACTTGTTAAAATTATGGCAGAAAACGATGATAAGTCTATTTTTTGTCCTCTAACTTCTTTCGATCCTAAACCTTCTACGTGAATAAAAGGAACAAAATCTATCTTCACTTTTTGTCTTTCTTCTAAGTCGAAATAAGGAGAATTTTCTACTTTAGGTTCTGGTTGAGATACCAAAATCGTCTTCACTTTCATTGGCGCAATAGTTTGTGCGGTTTCACTTGATGCCATACGATATCATTATATACATTAAATAAGTAGGGGCTATTTCTAGGGCGCAAAGATACAAAATAAAATAGAACGAGCCATAACTAAATTGTTTTCGCAATCTTGAAATCGCTAATACATAGGACAATACCCATAAAACTAAAAATAATGCAACAAGAACGTAAATTATGTACGGATTTTTGAAAGTAGTGTAGTGAATAACCAAAACTGGTAAGAAAAACACCAAAGAAAGACAGTTGAGATAGCTTTGCTTAGCATAAACAAATATCTCTACACCTTGATTTTTTAAAAATGTTACTGCAAGTAGTTGCTCTATGACTCGTTTCAAAAGCAAAAACAGCAATGTACCTCCTGCAAAAAACAAGTATTTATTTAAAAGTAAATCTGTATGAAACCCCAAGGCGTGAGTTACGAAATAGTAATAAAAAGGAAATACTAGTACAAAAAATAGGCTCATCCAAAAATGAATACTTCTAGATAAAATGTTATTCGTATACAGTTGTAAATAACTATTGGTAAAGATTAACTTCAGGAAATCAGAAAACACCTTCGAATTGCTATTTTTAGCAATGGCAATAATTACAATTCCTAGTAAGCACCAGAAAAAAATCCAATCCGGAGATCCAACAACTTTGGGTATTACATTCACTAGTTTGGTGGTATTGATGTCACAAATGTAATTCGCAGCGGTTAGTTTATAGTATATTTGCCCTTAAAAATTTTGTTAATGAATACAGCTTTAGTAATTATTCCTACTTATAATGAGGTTGAAAACATAAAGCTAATTATTTCAGCCATTTTCAAAGTATCAGAAAAATTTGATATTCTGGTAGTAGATGATAATTCCCCTGACGGAACAGCTGATGCCGTAATTTCATTACAAGAAAAGTATTCGAATCATCTCTTCTTGGAAAGTCGCAAGGACAAACTAGGGCTAGGAACCGCTTATATTCATGGGTTTAAGTGGGCTTTAAAAAAAGACTATGAATATGTTTTTGAAATGGATGCTGATTTTTCGCATGACCCAAACGATCTTCCTCGACTCTTAAATGCTTTAAATACCGAATCTCTTGATATGGTTATTGGGTCTAGATACATCAAAGGAGTTAATGTGGTCAATTGGCCTATGTCTAGAGTATTACTTTCTTATGGCGCTTCTATATATGTTAACCTTATTACTGGAATGCCTATTAAAGATACTACTGCTGGTTTTGTAGGTTATTCGAAAAAACTATTGTCTTGTTTTGATTTCGATAATATTCGATTTGTGGGTTATGCTTTTCAAATTGAAATGAAATTTAAAGCCTATTTAATGAAAGCTCCCTTCAAGGAAATCCCTGTGATTTTTACTGATCGTACGCGAGGAGATTCAAAAATGACTAAAGGAATTATCTCTGAAGCAATTTTTGGGGTAATTTTGATGAAAATAAAATCACTTTTTAGAAAGCCAAATGCAAATCTTAATACAAAACGCACAACTCATTAACGAAGGAGCTATTCAACAAACAGATGTTTTGATTGAAAATGGAATTTTTAAAACCATTACTTCTAATATAAATACCAGTACACTCGATAAGGATTGTACTATAGTCGATGGAACTGGAAAGTATTTAATACCAGGATTAATTGACGATCAAGTTCATTTTCGCGAACCAGGCTTAACACATAAGGCAAATATTGAAACGGAATCGAAAGCAGCTATCGCTGGTGGAATTACTAGTTTTATAGAAATGCCTAATACTGTTCCTCAAGCAACTACAATTGAGTTACTTGAAGATAAATTTACTACCGCTTCTAAAACAAGTTATGCCAATTATTCTTTTATGTTTGGCGGTACAAACGATAACTTAGAAGAAGTTTTAAAGGTTGATAAAAATACTGTTGCTGGATTAAAATTGTTTTTGGGCTCTTCTACTGGTAATATGTTGGTAGATAACCCAGACACTTTACGCAATATTTTTAAATCTACCGACTTGGTGATTTCTGTACACTGTGAAGATGAAGCCACTATTCGCAAAAATACGGCGGAACATATTAAAGAATATGGAGAAGACATTCCGATACACTTACACCCTATTATTCGTAGTGAAGAAGCTTGTTACCTTTCTTCTTCTAAAGCTATAGAATTAGCAAAAGAAACTGGCGCAAGACTACATGTTTTTCATCTTTCTACGGCTAAAGAATTAGAGCTTTTCGATAATTCGATACCCTTAAAAGATAAAAAGATTACGGCTGAAGTTTGCATCCACCACTTATGGTTTAGCGATAAAGATTACCATACTAAAGGGACACATATCAAATGGAATCCTGCTGTAAAAACAGCCAATGACAGAGATCAACTTTTAGCTGGTTTATTAGCTGATAAGATCGATGTAATTGCTACAGACCATGCTCCACACACACTAGAGGAAAAGGACAATATATACACAAAGGCACCCTCTGGAGGACCATTAGTTCAACATGCATTAGTAGCCTTATTAGAAATGTATCATCAAGGAAAAATTAGCCTTGAAAAGATTGTTGAAAAGGCCTGCCACAATCCTGCTATTTTATTCCAAGTTGAGAAACGCGGATATATCAAAGAAGGATATTTTGCCGATGCCGTTTTAGTAGATTTGAATAATCCTTGGACGGTAGAAAAGGATAATATCTTATATAAATGTAATTGGTCTCCTTTCGAAGGCACGACTTTCCAATCAAAGATTTCACATACGTTCTTGAATGGAAACATTGCTTATGAAAATGGAACTGTTAATGAAGATAGCCGTTTTGGAAAACGACTTACTTTTGATAGATAATACACTATGCACAAGTACTATTTTATTGGATTGATAGCCTTATTAATAGGCTGTCAATCTATAGAAAAAAAAGTAAAGCCAACCACACTTTTAAGTGAGGATGAAATGGTAAATGCGCTAACCGAATTAGCTATTCTAAAGGCATCTATTACCGTTGCCCCTGGAGTAAAAAACAATTCGGGTATTGACTTTAAAGAGTATATCGCTCAAAAAATTAATGTTGATAGTACTGTAATGTCCGAAAATATAGCTTTCTACGGTTATCGCCCTGAAAAACTAAAAGACATATACTTACGTGTAGAAGACAGCCTCGAAATACGCTTTCAGCTTCACGATTCTTTGATGAAAAAATACAGAAAGGAAAGCGCTGACCCTGGTCTATCTGGAAAATACCAAACGCGAGAAGAAGACTAAGCAACTATATATCTATTTGTAATCGACTTCGAGCCTGCTTAAGGCTCTCAAATACTGAGACCTATTAATCTTTTTTCAATCCTTTTAGAAAATGACTTCCATGTTCAGCTATTGAAACTTCAATAGGAGTGAACTCAAGACCTAACTGCTCTTTTATTTTAGAATTATCATATGCGTCTTCCTCAAATAGACCTAACAGCATCTCATTCGGAAACTTAGCTTTATAGTTACTTAACTTAGCGAAAATACTTTCGAAAAAAGAAATTACATACAAGGTCTTACCTCCAATCTCTCTAGAAGGCGCTTTCTTCTCAAGTGCTTTAGTAACATGTTCAATACATTTTTTGAAACTCCAATTTTCTGCCACGAGAATAAATCGTTCCTTAAAACACTCTTGTTCCATTAGCAATCGCATTACCTTCACAACATCTCGAACATCAACATAGCCTGTTCCTCCTTTGAAATAAAAAGGACTGCCATTCTTCATACCACTAAACAATCGACCACTTCCATTTTGCCAATATCCACTACCCAATATTACTCCAGGATTTACAATTACAGCATTTAAGCCTTCTTCCATAGCTCGCCATATTTCCATTTCTCCTCCATACTTCGAGATCGCATAAATAGAATTCGTGTGTTCGGGATCCCAATGACTGTTTTCTGAATATGTCATTTCTTTGGGTGATTTATTCAACACTGCAATAGAACTTACGTAACAAAACTTCTCTACTTTAAAGTCTAGGGATAAATTCACCATATTGGAGGTGCCTTCTCTATTTACTTTCATTAATAAAGCCTTGTCCTTTGCTTGAAATGATACACAACCCGCAACATGATATACTTGAGTGATCCCTTCAAAAGCTTTCTCTAAATTCGGAATATCTGTAACATCGCACTGCACCCAATCAATAGCATCGAAAAAAGCAGCTTCAACCTCTGTATACTTTTCAAGTACAGTTTTTGTGAATTCTAGTTTTTCAGCATTCCTGTAGATCGCTCTAATAGGAAGCTTAGAATGTTTATTTAATTCGGCTAATAAGTATGTTCCGACCAAACCTGTAGCGCCTGTTACTAGAATCATATGTGCAGTTTGTAACAAAAATACATATTGCTGTGTAGCTATCAAGCGCTTTCCTTGATAATATAATTAGTCCTATATATCTTTGCGCCTGTTTCTGTTTCACCTTTTTTCATTGATGTATACAGAATTTAAATATTAAACATAAGTTTGACATAAGGTCTAGCCCAATACAAAATGGAAAAACGCCTTAGATTAAACTCATATTATTAAGTGTTATGAGTCATCTTAAACTATTCCTAATAAATAGGTATGTTTCGAGATCTCATCATTTTTATCGACATAATACGATTCCTTGTAAAGGAGGAATAACTAAATGATAATTGTTAAGAAATATTCAATTTTAGAATAAAAAACATCATGCCTAAAAATTTTATTGAAGAAGTTACTTGGAGAGGAATGTTACATGATGCCATGCCTGGCACAGAAGAGCACCTTTTAGAACAAATGCGTTCTGCCTACATTGGTTTCGACCCTACAGCAGATTCCTTACACATTGGTAACCTTGTACCTATTATGATGTTAAGTCATTACCAACGTTGTGGGCACCGTCCAGTAGCATTGGTGGGTGGAGCTACAGGTATGATTGGAGATCCTTCTGGAAAGTCTGCAGAAAGAAATTTATTAGACGAGCCTACGTTAAGACACAATCAAGAAGCGATCAAAAAACAATTAGGGCAGTTTCTAGATTTTGATAGCAATGCAGAAAATGCAGCTCAGTTGGTAAATAATTACGACTGGATGAAGGACTTTTCTTTCCTAGAATTTATACGTGATGTTGGTAAGCACATTACTGTAAATTACATGATGGCGAAGGATTCTGTAAAAAATCGCTTGAGTGCCGAATCCTCTAGTGGTATGTCTTTTACTGAATTTACTTATCAGTTAGTACAAGGGTATGACTTCTTACATTTATATAAAAACAATGATTGCTCTCTTCAAATGGGAGGTAGCGATCAGTGGGGAAATATTACTACAGGAACAGAATTAATTCGTCGTATCGGAAACGGGAAAGGGTATGCTATTACATGTCCATTAATCACTAAATCGGATGGTTCGAAATTTGGAAAATCTGAAGGCGGTAATGTTTGGTTAGATAAAAACCGAACTTCTCCTTATAAATTTTACCAATATTGGTTGAACAGTAGTGATGAAGATGCTGAAAAGTACATTAAGATTTTCACGTTCTTAGATAAAGAAACTATAGATCAATTAATTGTAGAGCACCAAGAAGCTCCTCACCAAAGATCTTTACAAAAGCGTCTAGCTGAAGAGATCACTACTTTAGTGCATTCTGCAGAAGATGTAGAAAATGCTGTTGCGGCCTCTTCCATCTTATTCGGAAAATCGAATGCCGAAGATTTAAAAAAATTAGACGAAGTTACTTTTTTAGATGTTTTTGAAGGGGTTCCTCAAGCAGAATTATCTAAAAACGAATTAACAGAAGACTTGGGAATTATTGCTGCGTTGGGAGAAAAAACTAATTTTTTAAAGTCTAATGGAGAAGCACGTAGAGCTTTAAAAGAAAATGCTATTGCTGTAAACCGAGAAAAGGTGAAAGAAGACTACATAATTACCGAAAAAGACCTTATCAATGGGCAATTTGTATTATTGCAACGAGGTAAGAAGAACTATTATGTATTGCGATTTGTAAATTAAGCTAATTATAATTTTGAGCCGATTAAGATTATTAATCGGCTCATAAAACAAAAAAGCTGGGTTTATTACCCAGCTTCGAATATCTTTTCTTCATAAAAAAGAATTAAGCTTCTATCTTAGGCTCATCGTCTTTTTTATCATCCTCATCCTCTTTCGTAGCATCCTTAAATTCTTTAATTCCACTACCTAACCCTCTCATTAATTCGGGGATTTTTCTTCCACCAAATAATAATAAAATAACTATAGCAATTAAAATAATTTGTGGAGCACCTATGACACCAAGAAAAATTGACTGTAACATTTGGTATACTTTTTAAATACAGGTCAAAGTTATAAAGAAAAAACGAGTACCTCTTTATATCTTAAGGTTTCTTTACGCAAAGTCGTAATAATTTACAATAACAGTCGTTTTTTCTTTATAAAGTAAGAGATCAGCAACCTATGAGTGGACATCAAAAAAAATAAAATCAGCTACAAATTAGCTCTTTTACAAATTCTTTTATAAAAAGATTATTTGCCCTCTGGTAAACCCTAAAATTACTAGATATTTTGAGGCTAAATCATTTATATTTGTGCAATAGAGATTATGGCAACAAAGAAAAAAAACAAAGGCTCTTTTTCAAAAAAATTACTAAACAAATACCGTTTAGTAATACTTAACGAAAACACATTTGAAGAACAAGTTTCTTTTAAACTATCTCGTTTAAATGTTTTTGTTTTAGCTGGTATAGGTGCACTACTTTTAATTACTGGAACCCTTTTTCTAATTGCGTTTTCTCCTTTAAAAGAATATATTCCAGGATACAGCACCACAAATTTTAATCATCAAACGGTACAACTTGCCTACCAAACAGATTCACTGACACACTCCATCTCATTGAATCAAAAATATTATGAATCCATTCAAAAAGTGCTTACGGGGAAGCTAGAGCATAAAGATTTGAGTTTAGATTCTATAGAAAACACTAGCACACTTACGTTTGATAGTATCAATACAAAGCCATCAAAAGAAATGATGGGGCTTCAAGAAGAAATTAAACAAAAGGAGAAATTCAATATTAATACCGCTCAGATAGATTCCGAATATTTGTTTTTCCCTCCAGTAAAGGGGCATGTAACTTCTAAGTTTAGTGATAAAGAAAAACATTTTGCCGTAGATATTGCTGTTGAAAAAAATACGCCAGTAATGGCTGCAGCTAGTGGTGTTGTAATTTTTAATGAATGGAATCCTGCCACAGGTAACGTAATTGTAATTAAACATAAGTCTGGACTCTCTTCTATCTATAAACACAATAGTAAAATTTTCAAGAAGCAAGGCGATTTAATCGAAGCTGGGGAAGTAATTGCTATTGCAGGTAATACAGGAGAATTAAGCACAGGTCCACATCTACATTTCGAACTTTGGGACAATCAACGACCTTTAGATCCAATGAAGTTCATCGATTTTGAAAAGTAAACTATGTCAGTAAAATCATTCGCAGCTAAACTTTTTGCAAAAAAAATCGCTAGAGATATCAAAAAATGGGCAAATCGCCCTTTCGACACACAAGAGAAAGTGTTTCGGAATCTTATCAAAAAAGCCAAACACACTCAATTTGGTAAAGATCATGATTTTATAAATATCAAATCGTATCAAGATTTTGCCGAGCGTGTTCCTGTAAGAGATTATGAAGCATTGAGACCTTATGTCGATCGAGTTGTTGATGGTGCTTCAGATATTTTATGGCCCGGGAAACCATTATATTTTGCCAAGACATCTGGTACTACTAGTGGTGCAAAATATATTCCTATTACTAAAGAATCTATGCCAACGCATATTAACAATGCTAGAAATGCGATTCTTTGTTATGTTGCCGAAACAGGTAAAGCCGATTTCGTAGATCGAAAAATGATCTTTTTACAAGGAAGTCCCGAACTGACAGATAAAAACGGTGTAAATCTTGGTCGATTATCGGGTATTGTAGCTCACTATGTACCTGCTTATCTACAAAAAAATAGAATGCCTAGTTGGGAAACCAATTGCATCGAAGATTGGGAGCAAAAAGTAGAATCGATTATCGATGAAACTCTCACAGAGGATATGGGGATCATTAGCGGAATTCCTCCATGGGTACAAATGTATTTTGAGCGTATTGTCGAACGCACAGGCAAATCGATTCAAGAGGTGTTTCCAAACTTCAACTTATTCATTTTTGGAGGTGTCAGTTTTGACCCTTACAAGGGAGTACTTCAAAAGTTGATTGGAAAAGAAGTGCCTCAAATCGAATTGTATCCAGCTTCTGAAGGATTTTTTGCTTTTCAGGATACTCAAACCGAAGAAGGAATGTTGCTTCAATTAAATTCGGGAATATTCTATGAATTTGTTAAAGCAGACGATTTCTTTAATGAAAACCCAACACGTATCTCTTTAAAAGATGTAGTACTAGATATCAATTATGTGATTCTTGTCTCTACTACAGCCGGACTTTGGTCTTATAATATTGGTGATACTGTAAAATTTGTAAGTACATCTCCTTATCGAGTGATTGTTTCTGGACGCATCAAACATTTTATCTCTGCTTTTGGAGAACATGTTATTGGGAAAGAAGTTGATCAAGCCATAGAAAAAGCTATTTCGATTACAGGTGATCTAATTCAAGAGTTTACAGTAGCTCCTCAAGTGAGTCCCGAGAGTGGATTACCATATCATGAATGGTTTATCGAATTCAAAGAAACACCTAAAGATATCGAACAATTAAGAAAGGAAATCGATAAAAATCTACAGATTCAAAATGTATATTATCAAGACCTTATTAAAGGAAAAATTCTTCAGCCTTTAAAAATTTCTTCTATATCTACTAATGGATTTAATGATTACATGAAATCTATTGGTAAATTAGGTGGCCAAAACAAACTGCCTAGACTTTCTAATGATCGTAAAATAGCAGATGCATTACAAAATTATTTAGCCTAAATGAATTCCTCTTTCCAAAGTTATAGTCCATCGAGAGCCCAGGAAAGCACAAATGCTATAGAGCGTTTGTACATTGCAATGAGGCATCTTTTTAATAGAGGATTTTACAAACCAATGGGGATTTCTGGTGAAACGTTACGTGAAGCCCTACTAGAATTACGTCCAGAAATTTATGGTTCGATCAATGAAGACAAAGTAGAACTTAATGGGTTGCTCTACGTTTTAGAACGCTTACCCGAAGGGATTGAAGAGTGTCGATTTGTCAACTTAACCAGTGAAGAAGGTTACCAAGAAGCAGACTTTGAAGTAATCATTCCTAAAAAGAGAAGGCGAAATTGCTATCGTATTGACGAAGAGCAAATGAATATTGAAATTACAAGAGGACGCTCGGAAATCTATGATATTCTTACCCATCTTACTTTCATGTATATGGAAGCCGAAAAAATAAGAAAACGTGTTCAGCTAGAAGAAGATGATAGTGTAAAGAGAGATTGGGAAAAAATTGAAGCTTTTGCTAAAAAAGAAACCCTTTCAGAGAAAGAACGCAATATTGCTATTTCTCACTTAGCTTTTGTTTTGGGAAGAAGTTTTCAAGAAGTTTCGGATACTTATCCCAAATTTGCGACTTCTAATGATCCCGATAAGTTAATTAAATTTATTTACGGCTTAGGTAATATTTCATTACAAGAAGCTATTCTTGGAAAAAAGCGCGAAATTAGTTTTAGTCCTGTATTGAGGGAACAAATAGGTCATCATATTCACTCTACTTTCTGGGCATATCAAATAAAAAAGTGGATTCATCAAAAGAATCTATTTGAAAGACCTTTACACATTATTAGTGCTAATATGCATAGTGTAATGAATACCCTTTATGCTAAAACGGTATTACAAGAAAAGTACCCCGAGAGCTCTAATATGAAGCTTTATGAATTACTTAGTGATGATAATAATAAATCTCTTCGTAGTGAAATTAAACAATATGCATTAAAATATGGGATGTCAGTTATTGAAGATAATAGCCGCTCTCATATTGATGTTCAAATTTTTGATACATTAAAAATTCCTCATTACACCTGTAGTGACCCCGATAAATCGCCCGTTATTCTAGTGATGGATTATGCTTTTGGCGAACAGGCCTATAGTGTAATGGACGAGTTATTAAAGCCATTTCAAGCTCCTAACGAAACGTTATTCTACATGAATATTGATTCTGTTTCTATTATGGGTAAAGCAGGTATTTTAGAAGGAGACAAAGGAGATATTATGATCCCTAATGCTCATATCTTTGAAGGAAGTTCTGGCAACTATCCCTTTAAAAATGAGTTATGTGCTGATGATTTTAAAGATAATGACATTACTATTTGCGAAGGGAGCATGATTACGGTGCTTGGTACATCTTTACAAAATAGGGATTTATTACAATTTTTTTATGAATCTACATGGCGAGCCATTGGGCTAGAAATGGAAGGTGCTCATTATCAAAAGGCAATTCAGGCTGCTTCGCAAATAAGAAAAAGCATTTCTAATGATGTAAAAGTACGTTATGCTTACTATGCTTCTGATAATCCATTACAAACAGGAAGCACATTAGCCTCTGGAGGATTAGGGACTACTGGTGTAAAACCCACATACACCATTACAGAGAAAATTTTAGAACAAATATTGGGACTAGATATTAATTAAATATGAAAAAAAGAGTTTTAATTACTGGTGCTGCTGGATTTTTAGGTTCTCACTTGGTAGATAGATTTCTACAAGAGGGTTATTTTGTGATTGGAATGGATAATTTTATTACAGGTTCCGAAGACAATCTTCGCCATCTATCTAATAATCCTGATTTCGAATTCATAGAACATGATGTAACTGAGCATATTGATATCAAAGGCGATTTAGATTATATTTTGCATTTTGCTTCGCCTGCTAGCCCTATAGACTATCTAAAAATCCCTATACAAACATTAAAAGTAGGCTCTTTAGGGACACATAATTGTTTGGGACTTGCTTTAGCAAAAAAAGCGACCATATTAATTGCTTCAACTAGTGAAGTATATGGAGATCCTTTAGTACACCCTCAAAGCGAAGATTATTACGGAAATGTAAATACTGTTGGACCTCGAGGCGTTTATGATGAAGCGAAGCGTTTTCAAGAAGCTATGACAATGGCATACCACACCTTTCATAAAGTTCCTGTACGTATAGTAAGAATATTTAACACATACGGCCCTAGAATGAGAATGAATGATGGTAGAGTAATCCCTGCTTTTATTGGCCAATGCTTACGAAAAGAAAATTTAACTGTCTTTGGAGATGGTTCCCAAACACGATCTTTTTGTTATATCACAGACCAAGTAGAAGGAATTTATAGGTTGTTACAATCTAACTACAGTCAACCCGTTAACATAGGTAACCCGTCGGAAATTAGCATTATCGATTTTGCAAAAGAGATTTTAGAATTGACGGGATCTAATCAAGAAATCGTTTTTGAAGGGCTTCCAAAAGATGATCCTTTACAACGCAAACCAAATATAGATTTGGCAAAAAATTTATTAGGCTGGGAACCAAAAGTACTGAGAACTGTTGGTTTACAAAAAACTATTGACTACTTTGCAAGCCTACCAGAAGAAAAATGGTATAAAGTCGAACATAAAAATTTCGACAGCTTTATAAAAAAATGAGATCATGCTCAATAAACCCAAAAAAGGATTTTCTTTTCTTATAAGACCACTTGTGGTTGGGTTAGATCTTATTACGCTTTGTCTTAGTGCTTATTATTTATTATATCCCTCTACAAACTACCTTTATTTTGGTTATCTAATGAGTGGATGGCTTGTAGGTGCTAGTGTTGTAAAATTTTACGAAGTTTACCGATTTACTACAATTGTAAAAATTCTTGGGTATTGTGTTAAGCAATCACTCATCATGTTCCTACTAGTTTTTGCTTATTTAGGAATTGTAAAACTAGATCAAATTTCTGCTATTGACGTAATACGATTTGTTAGTATTGTTATGCTAATTATATCGATAAACAAGTTTTTAGTTTATACCGCGTTAAGAAAATACCGCTTACTTTTTAATGGAAATAACCGTTCTGTACTAGTTATTGGAAATTCTAAACAAACTAAAGAACTCGTTAGTTTCTTCAATAAGAAGAAAAATTTAGGATATCATATCAGTAAAATTTTTACTGATGATGAGTCAGATAATTTCGACAAAGGATTTGAATACTTAAAAGAAAATCGAATAGACGAAGTGTATTGTGCTATAAATGAAAATGGTAATGATAGCATTAATGATCTAGTTAATTATTGCGAAAGCAATGGTATCGTATTAAAATTTGTACCCGATGTAGAACACATACCTGTTACTCATTTACATACCGATTATTACGATTACATACCTGTACTTTCTGTTCCAAAAATGCCTTTACACTTTCAGGCTAATATTATATTAAAAAGAATGATTGACATTATTCTGTCATCATTAGTAATTATAAGTATTCTTTCCTGGTTAACACCTCTACTTTTTATCATAATTAAACTTGAATCTAAAGGCCCTCTGTTTTTTATTCACAAGAGGAATGGAGTGAATTATGGAGAATTTTGGTGCTATAAATTTCGATCTTTAAAAGTTCAAAAAGAGAATGATAAGCTTCATGTATCTAAAGAAGATAATCGTGTTACCAAAGTTGGACGTTTTCTTAGAAAAACAAGTATCGACGAGTTACCTCAATTTGTCAATGTATTACTAGGAGATATGAGCATCGTAGGGCCAAGGCCTCATATACCACGATATACTGATGCATATGCCCAAAAAATTGATAAATTTCAATTTGTTTTTAGACATTCTGTGCGCCCAGGCATTACTGGCCTTGCTCAAGTAAAAGGATACCGAGGAGAAGTGCAATCTGACGCAGACATTATTGGACGTGTTCGTCATGATGTTTTTTATATTGAAAATTGGAGTCTATTAATGGATTTCAAAATCATCTTCGATACCTTTATTCTTCTTTTTAAAGGACAAGAAAAAGCATACTAAATTTAGTATTTAATGTCGATTATTTTCAATTATTAGTGTTTACCTACAAATACTGATTAATTTCTTCTAAATTGAAATCATCAATAGTCATTAATAAATATACAATATCACTATTTTTGCAGTCTAAATTTTTGAACAACAGGCCATGAATATTTTAATAGTAGGTTCGGGAGGAAGAGAACACACATTTGCTTACAAAATAGTTGAAAGTAATCAGTGTGAAAAATTATTTGTTGCACCAGGTAACGCAGGTACTGCAGCGATTGCTACCAACGTAGATATAGGGGTTACAGATTTTGAGAAGATTAAAGAACTTGTTATTTCTGAAAATATTACTATGGTTGTTGTGGGACCTGAAGTTCCATTAGTAGCAGGAATCAGTGACTTTTTCAAAAAGGATGAACAGCTTAAAGGAATAACTGTTATTGGTCCTTCACAAGAAGGTGCTACGCTTGAAGGAAGTAAAGAATATGCTAAAGAATTTATGGTAAAACATAATATCCCTACAGCTGCATATGAAAGCTTTACTTCGGATACTTTAGAAAAAGGAAAAGCTTTTTTAGAAACTCTAAAAGCTCCTTATGTATTAAAGGCTGACGGTTTAGCTGCTGGAAAAGGAGTATTAATATTAAATGACCTTGAAGAGGCTAAACAGGAATTGGAAGATATGCTTGCGAATCAAAAATTTGGTGAAGCGAGTGCTAAAGTTGTGATCGAGGAATTTTTAGACGGTATCGAGCTTAGTGTATTTGTGCTAACAGATGGAAAAAACTATATCACATTACCAACAGCAAAAGACTACAAACGTATAGGAGAAGGGGATACTGGACTAAATACAGGAGGTATGGGAGCTATCTCTCCAGTGCCATTTGCTGATAAGGCCTTCATGGAAAAAATTGAAAATCAAATTGTAAAACCTACAGTTAATGGTTTAAGCAAAGATAATATCGACTATAAAGGATTTATTTTTATTGGTCTAATTAAAGTTGGAGACGATCCTAAAGTCATCGAATACAATGTTCGCATGGGTGACCCTGAAACAGAAGCGGTACTTCCTCGTGTAAAAAATGACCTTGTTGATTTATTTAAACATGTTGGAAACCAAACTCTAAATGAGGTTACGTTAGATCTTGATCCTAGAACTGCTGTAACTGTAATGACCGTTGCTGGTGGTTACCCAGAGGCATATGATAAAGGGGATGTAATTACGGGCATTGAAACTGTAGAAAATTCTATCGTTTTTCAGGCAGGGACTACTCTAAAAGATGGAAACATCGTAACCAATGGAGGCCGTGTATTAACAGTTACTTCTTTTGGAGAGAATTTTGAAGAGGCTTTAAAAACATCTTACAAAAACATTGAAAAAATCAAGTTTAAGGATATGTATTTTAGAACCGATCTTGGATTTGATCTTTAATCTTACATTGTGAAAAAATCCTTCAAAATTTAGTTTGAAGTAAATAAACACAATTTATAAAATATAAATGCCCACTTAGAAATATTTCTAAGTGGGCATTTTTTATGATTAATTTCTAAAATTACTCTTTTACCACTTTCAATACTGTTTTATTATCAAGCACTAGATAATAAATCCCTGTATTAAGTACTGCTACAGAAAAACTTGTTTCATTTCCTTCCATGATTTTTTTACCTGAAATTCCATAAAGGCTCCATGAATTAAAAACAGCATTACTTATCGTCACATTTGAACTTGCTGGGTTTGGATATACAACTGCAACTGCATTTTCACTACCACCAAAGCTATCAATAGATAAAGCCCCTTGAGATACAATATTTATTGGTGCATTTGCATTTACAAAACCTCCATTATCATCCACAGACATAAAAATCACTAAAACATAACTCTGCCCATTGGTTAATTGAGATGAAGGCAACACAGGACTTCCGTCTTGAAATTGTTCGGGAATGGTATATTGATAATTAGCAGTATCAAAGTTGGCTGCTGAACCAGGCACAGACGTCGTAAAAGCTGTATCTCTAACCGTTGCCCCATTATTATCAACTAGCCTTAAAAATGTTGCTACAAAAAATAGATCTTCTTCTACCCCTGATACAGCACCAGTACTATAAGTTACTGTAATATCTAAAGCCTGATTAATCTCAACCGTAGGATCTATATCTCCTGCTTCAATAAAATCGGTTCTATTATCAAAAGTTATCGCACGTGTTCTGTTACCTCCTTCGGTTCGTTCAACAGGTCTTGAAAATTCAAATGTTTGTAATGCACAACTACTTACCGCTCCTCCATTATCAGGAAATGTAACTACTACTGTATTATCTCCAGCAACTAAAAGATCATAAGAAACCTCTGCTTCTAACATTCCAAAAAAGATATTTTGCCCATTTCCTCTAGAAGCTCTATCTGACTGATTATCTCCTCTATAATCAGTAGGAACTTGAATAGCTATTCCATTAACCGTTACTGTTGGAATAAGTGGCGTATTAATCTGTCTTCCTATCCCCAAACGCAATACCGCTTCTCCATCATCACCCAAAGTAACACCTGGAATTGTAAATGTGATAGGTTGATTTGCCTGAATATCCCTAGGAAAAACATCTCCTTGTTGCTCTACTGGAAGGCTTGGGTTCGCCGATAATGCATAAATTTTTCGTTCTTCTGATGTACCATCAACCACAGGAGTATTATTAAGATCATACTCTATAATCATGGTACCTTCTTCTGCTAAAGTAACCGTTTCAGGAAGCGTTGTAAATAGATCTCTAGTAAGGGTAGGATTTCCATCATTACCTAAAAATAAGTGTAAAATTTCTCCTCCAGCAATATTAGATGAATCAAGACCTACTTGATTCAAATTGATTAATAAATCTGTTTCATCTAAGCTATTTAAAATTAGATGTGCTTTATTATTAGAAGTGTCTACATAGGCATCAACCATTATATCTAAATCTGTTGATTTCGTATCTACTCGAGTTCCATTTACATCTGCCCAAAGTTCATAAAATTTAATGATCTCGGTAAAGGCGTATTCTTGATCTACAGGTGCAGTAAAATTAGGAAATGGTGGGTATAGGTTTGCTTGAGTTAGCGGACCTATTAATGGTAATTCTTCTGCCCTTCTCATCATACGCCAAGGATATACATATCCTGGATTTGCAGCACCACCATATAAAAACTCAGCACGCGTTAATACAAAAGGAATCGTGACATCTATAACATCAGGGCGTTCCATAAATTGCATCATCATAGAAGAAAAGGCTCTTAGAATAAACCAATCTCTCCCGGGAGTCCAATTCTGTCTAAAAAAATCATTTAATTGTGATCCATACTCCGAAATAACCCATGGTTTTACACTACCCCACCTAATGGTATTGTAGTGTTCAATCATATCTAATACGGCTTCTATATTCCCTCCTTTACGAAGTATTTCTAAACCTCCTCCTATACTAGGGAAATCATATAAATGAACCGAATAGAAATCCATATCGTCACCCGTGGTGTCAATAAACTCTTCCCAACGCTGCTCCCATTGTCCAAAAATTTGCTGATTTTCTCCTCTTCCTCCAAAAAATTGCAAATCGGGAAATGCATTGGTAAAACCTCCTACTAAAACGTCTGGATTAAATCTTCTTACTTCACGAGCTACACTTCTATGAAATTCGAAAATCTCATCAACAGTTGCTGGAGTATCATTTGTAAAATCAAATAACGGAAAGAAAGGCTCATTGATCGCTTCCACCCAAGTTGGTCTTGGTGGTCCATCTAGTCCTGAATTTGGATCATCTCCATAAGCATCTCTAACAAATATTCCCATAAACTCACCTGTAGCTGTTCCAAAATCATCATCGGCTGGTCCATTCGCAGTAGAAAAAGCAAAGTTTCCCGAATCGGTCAATGTACCGTCAGGAAAAAAAGGTCTATCCTGTGCTGCTGTAATAAGGCGTCCACGATTCTGGGTACTGTGTTTTCCTGTTTGAAAAAGACTATAATTTGTATTTAACTGATTCCCTCTAGCTGTAATACTTGCTGGATCGGCAAATCCTGGCCTATTTGGATCTTCGGTAACTTGGCTAGAAAGAAAACGCATCCTTCCTGTTTCTCTACCATAATTGGCTCCATAAAGCACTAATAAACTGTCTAATTTTGGTAGCTCGACATTGTAATCATTCTCTGTCGCACCTGCGTGAAGTGTTATGAATTTTTCTCTGTCAAAATTATCTTCTCCTCCTACGACGTGTCGTAAATCGAAATTGACATCGACTTCTACTTGGGCATTCATTAGACTCCCTGTAAGGACTATACCTAAAACGGTTAGTAACCTTTTGATTGAATATTTCATTTTGTTTTTGTTTAGTTATGCTAATTATAACTTTATAACAGTCGTGACGATCAGCATCATCTTACTGTATAGCACCAGATATAAAATTACAATTGGCAAACAAAAAAGCGATTCGTTTTATAAACCAATCGCTTGTGTATTTATTCAATTCAAAACCTATAGACTGCTAATACCCCATAGCTTTCCTTACTCTTCTAAGTGTTTTAGTGGCTACTCGTGACGCTTTATCTGCTCCTATTTTTAAAGCATCTTCTACTTCTTTGGGGTTTGCTACATAATGATCAAAACGAGTTCTTATTTCTGCAAAATTCTTAAGTATCAATTCGAATAAAGCTTGCTTTGCATGACCATATCCAAAATTACCTGCTATATATTTTGCTCTAAGCTCAGCTATTTCTTCGGCTGTTCCTAAAATGCTATACAAGGCAAACACATTACATGCATCTGGGTCTTTAGGCTCTTCTAAAGGTGTTGCATCCGTTACGATCCCCATTATTTGTTTTCTTAATTTCTTTTCTGGCAGAAATATATTAATCGTGTTGCCTTTAGATTTACTCATCTTTCCTCCATCGGTACCTGGAATATACATGGTACTTTCTTGCGTAGTGGCTTCTGGCAATACAAAAACATCTCTTCCGACCTGTGCGTGAATACGTG
The DNA here is from genome assembly GCA_947499005.1 of uncultured Aquimarina sp. Taxonomy (GTDB): domain Bacteria; phylum Bacteroidota; class Bacteroidia; order Flavobacteriales; family Flavobacteriaceae; genus Aquimarina. The sequence continues at coordinate 140,952 of CANMML010000003.1, read as the reverse complement.
AGGCTACGTCACGCGTCATTTCTAAGTGCTGTAATTGATCTTTTCCTACAGGAACAAGTTCTGCATCATATAACAAGATATCTGCTGCCATAAGCATAGGATACGTAAATAAGCCTGCATTGACATCCGATAAACGATCTGCTTTATCTTTAAAAGAATGTGCTAATGTTAATCGCTGGTATGGAAAATAACAACTTAAGTACCAATTCAATTCTGTTACTTGCGGAATATCACTTTGCTTATAAAAAACCGTTTCGGAAACGTCCAATCCACAAGCCAACCAAGCAGCTGCAGTATGAAATGTGTTTTCTTTTAACGTCTTAGCATCTTTAATTTGAGTTAATGAATGCATATCGGCAATAAAAAGATAAGATTCATTTTTAGGATCTTTTGCCATCTCTATCGCTGGTAAAATTGCTCCTAAAATATTTCCTAAATGCGGAATTCCTGTACTTTGAACTCCTGTTAAAATCTTTGCCATAATGCTATTCTCGTTTTCATGGCAAATATATTTAAGCTTTAGGCTTTAAGCAATAAGGTATATGCTTTATCTTTCCATTCATATTTAATGAGACCGTCTAAAGGTAACAATTAAACAATCGCACATTAAGCGAAGCCGAAATATCTATTGATTTCCAATCTATTGCTAGGCTTTGACTTCGATGAGTCTTTGTTTCCGAAATTTTTAGACTTCCTTATTTTAAATGAAATGAGCTTTTACGGTTTTAATCAACAAAACCGATTTATAAATATAAATAGATGAAAAAACTATTCTATATACTCTGGAGGTCTTGGTTTTACATTATGATGGCCCTTCCATTAATTATTACATTCCCTATTTTATTAATTGCTACTGCCCGATCGGAATGGTATCCTTTCTTTTTTAGATTCGCTCGTTTTTGGGCTACATGGGTTATTTATACTACGGGGTTTATTCCTTTTCGTAAGGATGGTTTTTTTTATGAAAAGGGACAATCTTTTATGATTGTAGCAAATCATACTTCGATGTTGGATATTATGTTAATGCTATACACCGTTAAAAATCCTTTTGTTTTTGTAGGGAAAAAAGAGCTTGTTAAAATTCCTGTTTTTGGGTTCTTTTACAAGCGCACTTGTATTTTAGTAGACAGAAATAGTCCTAGAAGTCGTAAAGAAGTCTATGATCAATGTCAAGAAAGAATTCGCCAAGGCCTTAGTATTTGTATTTTCCCTGAAGGCGGCGTTCCTGATGACGAATCTATTGTTTTAGATAACTTTAAGGATGGAGCATTTAGAATGGCTATAGAACATCAACTACCCATACTGTCTTTGGTTTTTCCCGATAATAAAAAACGTTTTTCTTATACTTTCTTTAGTGGAAGCTTGGGCAAAACACGATCGTATATTTTACCCATTATACCTACTAAAGACATAAAGCTAGAACATAAAGCTGCCCTAAAAGATGAAGTACGCCTAAAGATTTTAGAAAAATTAGAGGCTACACTTCCTCAATAGATTGTAACATTGCTTCGAAGTCGGATACTGTTTGTGCATTTTCAACATCATAATCTCCTATTTTAGTGCGCCTTAATGCGGTTAGGTGACCCCCAGAATCTAATGCTTTCCCAAAATCATAGGCCAATGATCGAATATAAGTTCCTTTACTGCACACCACTCTAAAATCTACAGCAGTACCATCGATCTTTGTAATTTCGAAAGTATCTATACATATTTTCCTGGGCTCGACTTGGACTTCTTCTCCTTTACGAGCAAATTCATACAATCGCTTTCCATCTTTTTTTAATGCTGAAAAAACAGGAGGTAATTGATCTATTTCTCCAATGAATTTTAAAGTAGCACTATGAATTAAAGCTTCGGTAATGTGTGCTGTCGGAAATGTGGCATTAATCTCAGTTTCCAAATCATAAGAAGGCGTAGTAGCTCCCAACTGAATAGTACCTGTGTATTCTTTTATTTGACCTTGCAACTCATTGATTTGTTTGGTTGCTTTACCTGTACAGATTATTAACAAACCCGAAGCCAAAGGGTCTAGGGTCCCAGCATGTCCTACTTTAATCTTTTTAATTTTAAATTGTTTTCGAATTAACCAGCGTAGTTTATTTACTACTTGAAAAGAACTCCACTCTAATGGTTTATCGATTAATAAAATTTTCCCGGCTAAAAAATCTTCTCTACTCATGTACTTTAACGCGACTACGGTTGCTAAGTCTTATACCTATTTTCAATCATATGAAACGTTAAATGGTATCACAAACGCATATTAAATGACAAAGTACGTAAGTTTCGTTTTTTTAACCAAAGAAATAATCAACTACCTCGATGTAAACATTGGGGTATTCGTCCTAACAATGTGGGGTTATATCATTTGATCTTGGAAATCGATATTAAATAATGCTTTTCTTGTGTTAGGGATTGCAGTGGAAATCCCACAGGGAGCGATAGCGCACCGAGGAATTGAAACGAAAAGCCCGACCCGACCTTAGAAGGGTAACACCCTAAAATCTGTCATATATCTTTTGATTACATATAACCTACCGTAATTGCTACGAGACCTACTACTAAACAATAAATCGCAAAATAGGTAAGCTTGCTTTTTTTAACTAAAGCTATCATCCATTTACAGGCAAAATATCCACTTATTAATGCTGCTACAAAGCCGATTCCCATTGCAGAAGCATTTTCACTTTGCAGATTGAGATCTCCGCTCAAAAGGTCTTTTCCTATTTTACCTAAAATAAGTGGCAACACCATTAAGAATGAAAAACGCGCTGCTTTTGTTTTATCGTTCCCTAATAATACCGAAGTCCCTATGGTGGCTCCACTTCTAGAAATCCCTGGTAAAATGGCAATGGCTTGTGATATCCCTATTACAATAGCATTAGGAAAACTTACCGATTTATTGGTGTTCTTAGCCTTATCTGCTAACCAAAGTAATAATGCTGTTACTAATAACATGAAGCCTACAAACAGTACTTTTCCTCCGAATAATTGTTCTAACTCATCTTCGAACACTAAACCTACAAAAGCAGCTGGAAGCGTGGAAAGCATGATCTTTGCTGTAAACTGGGTAGACTCATTCCATTTGAATTGAAATAATCCTTTAAAAATTTCAACTAAATCTTTTCTGAAAACAATAATGGTACTGATCGCTGTCGCGAAATGAAGTACTACTGTAAATAGCATCGATTCTTCACCAACTGAAGTATCACCTAAAATTGCTTTTCCTAACTCTAAGTGACCACTAGAAGAGACTGGTAAAAATTCGGTCAAACCTTGGATGATTCCTAAGATGATCGCATCTATAGTTTCCATAAAATAAGTTGTAATTAGTTTTGGCGCAAAATAGCACAAACTTCAATATTTAGCCCAATTAAATCTGAAGATACTGTCAAAAACCTGATGAACTTTAAAATCACACTCTTTAAACAGGGGACTCGTTCACTTTCAAGAGTTTCTTTCGCAGTGAGGCACTCTTAACTTTAGATAATGAGTCTCAATTTCTTTGGTTAATGTATTGTAGAAGCTATGAATTGAATAGCAAGAAAATTATATGTAAGCTAAAGGCCTTTTAGCTTTTGCGCAAAATGGCATAAACTTCGATACCAAAGCCTATCAAGATTAAAGTCGGTGCTAATCGAATTCTTCGGAAACTATATAAATCTGGATTGAAGACATTAGGGTCATCACTACCGCCACCTGACATCAATATAAAACCTAAAGCTATTACAGCTATACCTATTAGCATGAACATATAATTCTTCTTTCCAAAAACAAAATCATGCTTTATTGGAGTCTCTTGGTTTTTCTTTTTATCAGCCATTATTCTTTGATTTCATTAAATATTCGTCTTCCTTCAACTTCTATTTTTGAAATATGTGGATAAACGCGATCTCTTGTAAACGGAGTCCATTTGTTTATATGATGCAATGTAATTTCTTTTTTTAAAATAGCTTGCTGTACAGTAGAAAAATCAAGCTGATGCTTTTTGAAAGATTTTACATAATACAAATGCGGGTCATTTTCTAAAGTTACAAGAAGGTCTCCATTTTTATCTTCTACACTTGTTACAATTCCCTTTATCGATGACACATCTGCAGCAGAAACATTTCTAATTGGTTTAACTGTAATAATGACCAAATAGATGAAAATCAAAAAGAGTAGAAAGAGAATTCCTAAATAAATCTTTTTAAACATAAGCGCCTCTAATAATACAATTCGTCTGTTTGTAAACCTAAAAATCTAGAAGTAGCGAAGAATGTACTTAACCAAGTTATAAATAAACCAACAAGGATAACTCCGCCAAAAACAGCCGCTAACAATAATTGATTTTCGAAAAAGTATAAATTTGGGAACGTTTTATCTAAATAATACAAAACGACAAACATCCCTGTAACTGCCAAAAGGCAAGCAACAACACCTAATTTCATATTCAATCGAATGAAAGGTCGACGAATAAAAGCCTTTGTCGCTCCTACCATTTGCATTGTTTTTATTGTAAAACGCTTTGCATAAATGGTAAGTCTTATAGAATGATTGATTAATAGTACTGCTATTAGTGACAAAATGCCGCTTATGATCAATATCCAAAAACTTACTTTTTTGATGTTGTTGTTTAATAAATCTATTAAAGGTTTATCATAAGAAACTTCATCTACAAAAGCATTAGAAGTAATCGTATCTACTAAGGTTTCGATACTACTGCTCGATACATAATCTGCATTTAAGAATACGTCAATACCGTTTTGCAATGGGTTGGTTCCTAAAAACTGAACAAAATCTTCGCCAATTGCCTGACTGTGTTTCTTTGCTGCCTCATCTTTAGAAATATAAACTGTATTTCTAACCTCTGGAGATAGCTTGAGCGCTTTGGTTAGCTGAATTACTTCAACTTCCTTCGCCGAGTCCTTTAAAAAGATAGTAAGGGCAATTTTTTCCTTGAAATGATCTGTAACTTTTTTACTATTAACTATTAGCATTCCTAATAACCCTAGCATAAAAAGCACTAAACCAATACTTAAAACTACCGAAAAATAAGAAGATAATAACCTTCTCTTGTAATATTTCTCAAATTTTGAAGCCATACAATTCTGTATTTCTACTGTAGCAAATGTATCGATAATTACTGATACCTAATAGCTGTAATACCATTCTAAAAAGGATCTTTTAAATGTTTGAACGGGATATGCTAGCATGTATTGTTTTAGTCCTGTAAAAACTATAATGATAAGTTATACTCTCTTCGATTAAAGATCAATCGTTTTTAAACCGAGTTGTGAAAGTTAACTAAAGCTCAACTATTCTACTACACCTCTTAAAATAACCACTTTTTACCTAAAGCTTTTATATTTAAATAATCTAATCTAAAATCATAATTAGCATAAAAATTCAATTAAACATAGCTCTATATTCTTATTTACAGATAGCAAGTATCATAAATTATTTTATAACTGTTTGTTTAAAATGTATATTTTAATTAATATTGATACCAACTATAAAAAACAAACTAACGAACACACAAAATTAAAACTATGAAAACCATCTATTCTATACTGATAACATTTATTACATTCATAGCAAATGCTCAATCTGTTTTCATTAACGAAATTCATTATGATAACTCTAGAGCTGATGTTAATGAAGGTGTTGAAATAGCAGGTCCTTCGGGTACCGATCTCTCTACTTATTCTATAGTACTTTACAATGGGAGTAACGGAACTATTTATGACACCGAAACTTTATCGGGAATAATTCCTAATGAAGCTAATACTGGATATGGTACCATTGCCTTTCCTATTTCGGGCATTCAAAATGGTGCTCCCGATGGTATCGCTCTTGTAAACGGTTCAACACTTATTCAATTTTTAAGTTACGAAGGCAGTTTTACTGCTATTGGAGGCGCGGCAGATGGAGTAACCTCCATTGATATTGGTGTATCTGAAACTGGTACGACTAATGAAGGTTCTTCATTGCAATTAACAGGTAATGGGAATACCTACTCCGATTTTAGCTGGCAAGATCCAAATACCTCATCATTTGGCTTCATTAATACAGGACAAACATTCTTACTAAGTACATTAAACACAAAGTCCTTTGATACAGAAGAAGAACCAATTGTATTTCCTAACAAAGGTATTCTCGAAACTAATAAAGGTGAAATTACTGAAGTATATAATATCCTAGGCCAAGGAGTACCCAATAAAAATCTTACCTCTGGAATATACATTGTAATTGTTAAAATCAATGGAAAACAAAAAAGTATAAAAATTGTTTTTTAAATCTTTCAGTTCTAGTGACAAAGTTTGGTATACGCCATTTTAGACTCAAAAACTCCTAAAATTCTATTGTAGGATTACTCATTTTTTAATATTTTGAGCAAAATTACGGCAACAATCATTCAAAAATGACTGTTGGTCATAATTGAAAATTATTCAAAGAAAACGAAACAAATAAGACGCAATCACGAAACATTTTCTTTAAGAAGAGGTTAACTCTATATTTTACAGAAAGTTACCCATAAAAAAAAGGTATGCTTACACATACCCTTTTTGCCCCAAATCTACCATGAACTTAACCTACTTATGTTATGGTGATGTAAATATAAAATGCATTTACCATTAACTAAAAGTTTTTAGACGAATGACCTATAAATTAGTTAAAGTGCTAAATGATTGATAATTAACGTTTTATTAATATTTGAGAAACTAAAATTAATAAGCTCTAGCATCGTTACCTTCATAAAAATTTATAAAAGCTTTGTTAACGACTCTATTACCTCCTGCCGTAGGATAGTCTCCCGTAAAATACCAATCTCCTAAATTATCAGGACAAGCCTTATGTAAATTATCAACAGTTTGGTAAATAATCTTTACTTCTGCCTCTACATCTTCTTCCGTTAATAATTCGGAAATCTTATCGCTAATTTGCTGATCTGTAAAACCAGCATATATTTCATTGACATGGTTTACTACCTGTGCATCTTCTAAGCCCTCTTGAGCCTTACATTTCTTATACACCTCATCTACCAAACCATAATTGTCATTATCCTTCAATAGCTCTAAAGCTGCTTTAAAAGCAATTAAACCTTCCATTTTGGCCATATCTATCCCATAACAATCTGGAAAACGGATTTGTGGAGCTGAAGAAACGACAACAATTTTCTTAGGTTTTAATCGATCCATCATCTTGATGATACTTTTCTTTAACGTTGTACCACGTACGATACTATCATCGATTATTACTAGATTATCTTCTTTCCTAACTACTCCATACGTAACATCATAAACGTGCGCTACTAGATCATCTCGACTACTGTCTTCAGTAATGAAAGTCCTTAGTTTCGCATCTTTTATCGCTATCTTTTCTGTACGGATCTTACTCGATAATATTTCAATCAAACGCTCATCAGATAAATTTTCTTTCTCTGCTAGAATTTGATCTCCTTTCTGTTTATTCAATTCATCCTGGGCTGCTTCTACCAATCCGTAAAAAGAGGTCTCGGCAGTATTAGGAATAAATGAAAAAACAGAGTTTTTAGTATCGTGATTGATTTCTTTTAAGACTTGCGGCATAACCAAACGCCCCAACTCTTTACGTTCTTGATAAATCTTTGCATCACTTCCTCTTGAAAAATAAATACGCTCAAAAGAACATGCTTTTCTTTCTAAAGGCTCAATGATACTTTCAATACTTGTTTGCCCGTCTTTTTTGGTAATGATTGCTTTACCTGGCTCTAACTCTTGAACCGCCTCAATAGGTACATTAAAAACGGTTTGAATTACAGGTCTTTCAGAAGCCACTACTACTACCTCATCATCTTGATAATAATATGCGGGTCTAATTCCTGCTGGATCTCTAAGTACAAATGCATCTCCATGACCTAACATTCCTGCCATAGCATAACCACCGTCCCAACGTTTAGAAGCCTTCTTCAAGATTTTAGCAACATTTAATCGCTTAACGATTTCTGGCGATGCCGTTACTTTAGAATATCCTTCTTTCTTTAATTTCTTATACAGTTTGGAAACTTCGCCATCTAAAAAATGACCTATTTTTTCCATTACCGTAACCGTATCTACGTTTTCTTTTGGATGCTGACCTAATTTTACAAGATTGTCAAACAATACATTGTTATTGGTCATGTTAAAGTTACCCGCAACGATTAAGTTACGATGCATCCAATTATTTTGTCTTAAGAATGGGTGTACACTTTCAAGAGAGTTTTTACCATGCGTACCATAACGTACGTGACCTAAGAAAACCTCTCCAACATAAGAAACATTCTCCTTTACCCACTGTACATCATCTGCTTTCGCCTCTGCACTGGTCATTTTCTCATTGATACTTCCATTAATTTTCTTGAAAATATCTTGAATAGGAGTTGCTTCATTCGAGCGCACACGACTTATATAACGTTGTCCTGGTTGCATATTAAGCTTAATACTAGCTAAGCCTGCACCATCTTGACCTCGATTGTGTTGCTTCTCCATTAACAAGTACATCTTATTTAATCCATAAAAAGCTGTACCGTACTTTTCTTTATAATATTCTAAAGGCTTTAGAAGTCGAACGAATGCTATACCGCATTCATGTTTAATCGCATCACTCATAGATTCCTTGTTCCCTCTCGTTAAAAAATACGTATATAAGTTACTTAAAAATTATTGCAAATCGATATCAAATTGCGTCAATGCTTTAAATTGCATTAGGCGTTTACGAACCTCATCTCTTGATAACGTTTGCATTCTCTCTGTTCCGAATTTTTCAACACAAAATGAAGCTAAGTTCGATCCATGAATAATAGCTGTTTTCATGTTTTCGAAACTATAATCTTCTGTCGCTGCTAAAAATCCAGAAAAACCTCCAGCAAAAGTGTCTCCTGCTCCTGTTGGATCAAAAACCTCTTCTAATGGTAAAGCGGGTGCAAAAAACACATGATCTTCATTAAAGATCAATGCGCCATGTTCCCCTTTTTTGATGACCACATATTTTGGCCCCATTTCAGCAATCACTCTAGCCGCTTTTACCAATGAATATTCTCCACTCAATTGTCGAGCTTCTTCATCATTAATTGTAATAACATCTACTTTAGTAATTACTTTTTTCAAATCGTCCAATGCCACATCCATCCAAAAATTCATGGTATCTAATACCACTAGCTTTGGTCGTTCGGACATTTGTTCGATAACAGATAATTGTACTAAAGGATGTAAATTCCCTAGCATAACGACTTCTGCATTCTTAAAATTATCTGGAACTTTTGGACTAAAAGATTCAAGTACATTCAATTGAGTATCTAAAGTATCTCGACTATTCATATCATTATGATAGCGACCACTCCAGAAAAAAGTCTTTCCTCCTTTAACAATTTCTAGACCCGATAAGTCTATATTTTTAGAGGATAATAAATCGATATGTTCTTGTGGGAAATCGTCCCCTACAACAGAAACAATTGCAGAAGGAACATTGAAATGAGAAGCAGATAAACCTATGTAAGTGGCAGCTCCACCTAAGATTTTATCGGTTTTACCAAACGGGGTTTCTATAGCGTCAAAAGCCACCGTTCCTACGATTAGTAGTTTACTCATAAAACAGGATATAATGTTGCCGCAAAGATACCGCTTCTTTTCACACATTTAACCATTTCTTAAACTTTTATGTTTTGTGAAAATTAGGTTTGATTTCGATATCCTTGCTAAGTCTTTTTTAATGATAAAGTTAAAATAGGCCTAAGCTTTTTTAATTTTCAAATAAGAGCAAAATGGTTTCTATTGGATAGAAATAGTAAACTACCTTGGGACAAGCCTTGGGGTATTATACCCTTTGGCGATGCCAATAAAAGCTTTAAATAAATTTCTTGCCAATTCTTCCTTCAAAGGTTTGACTAAACCTCTCTTTTTGTGTTTCTTTGATAAGAAACTAATCCCATCTATCATGAATTCTGAAATCGGCACATTACTCATTACTTCAGAACAAGGTATCGGAAAAATTACTTTTGGTCACCCGCAAAGCAATTCATTGCCGTCTTCTTTACTCGGCAGACTTGCAAAAGCTATAGATCAATTGGCTAATGACCCAGATACGCAAGTAATTTTATTGCAGTCTGAAGGAGAAAAAACGTTTTGTGCTGGGGCTTCATTAACTGAGTTATTAGCGATTACCAATTTAGAAGAAGGACAACGTTTCTTTATGGGGTTTGCTAATGTTATTAATGCAATGCGCAAATGCCCTAAACTAATTGTTGGACGCGCTCAAGGGAAAACTGTAGGAGGAGGAGTTGGCGTGTTGGCTGCCTGTGATTATGTTTTTGCCACAGAAGCTGCTGCTGTAAAACTTAGTGAAATTAGTATCGGCATTGGTCCTTTTGTCATAGAACCTGCTGTAACTCGAAAAATTGGTGTTGCGGCTATGAGTCAATTAAGTATAGATGCCTCTCATTGGCAAAATGCTTATTGGGCAAAGTATAAAGGGCTTTTTTCTCAGGTATTTGACAATAGCAATGATATGGACGAAGCCATTACGGATCTTCTGGAAAAACTTTCGGACTATAATCCTATGGCCATGAAAGCTCTTAAGGAAAGCTTATGGGTAGGTACTAATGATTGGGATACTCTACTGGAAGAGCGTGCTGCGATTTCTGGTAAACTTGTATTGTCTGCACATACTAAAGAGGCGCTAGAGAAGTTTAGAAAATAGATGTAAAATTCATTTTTTAGAGATAACAGGAAACTTTAAAGAATTTCAAACTCATTATTTTATTAATAAAACTTTCAAAATGGAAACACTAAACTTTTTATCAGGCCAAGGACTTTTCTTAATTTTGGCAATAATTTTAATTGTTGTTGTATTCATCAACAAACGTAAGCGATAACTCCCATGACTAAAGTCCGAATCACCAAACAGTTTAAATTTGAAACAGGTCATGCTTTATATGGTTATGATGGGAAGTGTAAAAACGTACATGGCCATAGCTATAAATTAAGTGTTACGGTAATCGGAAGTCCCATCAATGAGACTTCGAACGTAAAAAATGGAATGGTTATCGATTTCGGTGATTTAAAGAAAATCGTAAATGAAGAGATTGTTGATCTTTGGGATCACTCTACCATTTTAAATAAAAATACTCCTCATATTGAAATTGCTCATGAACTGCAAAATAGAGGACATCATGTTATTTTATCGGACTATCAACCTACTAGCGAAAACATGGTAATTGATTTTGCTCATAAAATTGAAGACAAATTACCTGAAGGAATCGATTTGCATTCGGTTCGTTTATCCGAAACCGATACGTCTTTTGCGGAATGGTATGCTTCGGATAATTTGTAGGCTTATACCTTTTCTCCTTTAATCATCAAAGTAAACCTAATTGAATCTTCTTTTAGGTGTATAAATTTTTTTCTTTTTTCATCATTTCCAAAAGCTAATAAAGCTTCTTCATTAGGAAATGATAAAAAATGGATCTCATATGGCACTTCTTTTTCATTGTGTACAATAGAATCAGTATTAGGTCTTATTCTATATATCAATTTACCTTCATAATTTTCTAATATTGGAAGTACAGCATATTCAAATTCGTGAAATGCTGTTTCTTTTCCTTCTTTCACGAAGATCATCATTGTTATATAAATCATTGAATATATTTTATCGATACGCCGTAAACAATACCACTAACCTTTCTGCTGCAGGAGTACCATTGGCATAGGTTACCACCAAATTAAATCCTACATTGGTAAACCCATCTAAACTCGCCCTAATCAACCCTACCTGATTACCATTTTGATTACTATAACGCACACCTATACAATGGTTACTTGAAGAAGAACGGCTAATGTCATTGATCGAATTTCCACTACCCCCAATATAAATGGTTTGCTGTGTTATAGAATTATCGGTATTCTCACGGGCAAATCCATTCATAGAACCAAATGCATTAGCGATTCCGGTATTATTATTTCCAACCCCATTATCTTGATTCTGGTTTAAAGCATCTACATTTGCGTGAGCAACAAAACTAACTTGAGTAGGTCTAAAGGGCACATCTATGATTTCTAGAGGACTCGCCGCAGTTGTCGCTCCAGTAATTTCAAATACTCCTAAATATACATTGCGTTCTGTTTGAAGCTCTAACCACCCCGAATTGGTATATTGAAATACTCTATTAAGGGTTGAATCATATACTAAACTACCTAAACTAACCCCCGTAATTGCATTTCTCTCAGCCGTTGAAGCCCTAGGAAGCCCCATTAAAGAATTCGCATCAATCTGAGAAAAAGCATACGAATTAAAAAACATCATCAGTATAATAAAAAGTCTATTCATCGTAAATACATATATGAGCCGAATATATATGTTTATGACAATCAAGCCAATACCTTTTTATAATTAAACTGTGAAATATTCCATAAAGTTTAAAGTTTATGGGATAACCATACCATTCGATATATAAAATTTAACCTCATCTATTTCATAAACAGATGTCACAACGGGATCGTAACCTAGGTATTGAAACCCTATCCGAATGTCCCCTTCTAGACAATTACTGTGAATGTGTTCCTTTAAAGTAACATAGTTTCTATTACTGACAGGTATTTCCAAATCTAAAAGTTGCCAAGTCGTTGTCGATGGGTTTCCACTCCATTCGTTGGTAATCCAAATGCGCAATGCTTTCCCATTATTGTTGTCTGTCCGTACGCGAGTACTAAACACCACTTCTTCTTCGGAAATTATAGATACCGCTGGACTCACCAACCAAGCCTCTAAAGGCCTTAGTCCTGTATTTTTAGCTGAAATATCCAACACACGATTATCGACATTCGGTATTTTGCGATCGTCCCATTTTATTTCATCTCCTGTTGTGTTTATATTGAACCAACCTGCATCCTCTAGCTGATCGGGATTTGTGATTTCATTAAAGTCTTCAAAAAAGATTAGCGTTTCGTTGTCTGAATTTGTGCCTGATTGACATTCAAAAAATACAGGATCACAGCGGTTAGCATTTTTGAATTGCACATCAGTAAATTCATTTATTTTCAAGACATAATTTAATCCATCAAAATCTTTCGTTAGTACTCCCGAAATGTTTCCATGTCCGTCAGGTAAGCTCATTTGCGAAAAACTCGAAAACGTACTCGTACATAATGTAATAAATGATTGATTTTCGCATTCCAATAGAGGCCTTAACCCATCGAAACGGTCTTCTTTTTCTCCTGCAAAAGTCTTCAATTGTGGCCCGAGCACACTTTTTTCGAATTGAATATTAGACAACGTAACAAATACCGACTCTAATTCGTCTGTAATTTCGTTGATACTAATCTCTTTGGGTTTAATCGCTGCTATTTCCGTGGTTCTAAATATAGTGTCATCAATTGCTGTAAATGGTATAGCTACAATTTCATTATCCATCAACACGCCTAATTTTACGACTCCACGTTGTTGGCTAAGACTAAGTCCTTCTAAACGAATTCTAACTTTAGTTCCTAAAGGAAACCGTTGATGCAGCGCTCTTTCATCAATAAGCACTTGTATTCCTGTAGTGGGATCATTTGGTTTATTTTGAATAAATAATTCTTTAAAAAAATTGCCTCCTGCATCATTAGAAATCACATATCCTTCTACAAATTGATCTGGAATATCGAAAGTGACTGTTTTTTGAGGAAATACTCCTGCAACAGATCTTCTTATATTTTCTAACGGAATTATATCCCCTTCAGGTATCGAATTGTTACTGCCTTCTGGGACATCAAATTCTTCTGTGGTACAAGCGATAACCATTGTTATCAAAAAACCAAAAATTACATTTCTTAGCATCTTACTTATTTAAAATCTTACATACATATTCAAATAATAGGTAGCTCCTCTACCCAGCCAATATCGATTTCCAAACAGGGGAAACTCTTGATTACGTTCTGCATTCAGTGTATTGAAATTCCCTCTTCGAGATTGCTCGAATCCTCCTGTTTTATAAAAAGCGTCCAAGATGTTTTGGGCACCTAGTGTAAAACCTACATAGTAGTCTTTTAGTTTCCATGATTTGCCACCCGTTGCATTCCAAAGAAAATAATAAGGAAGCCGTTCTTGCTGTAAAAGTGCTCTAGCACGATCAGCATTGTAGTTTGTAATTGGCTGTCCATCGATATCAGTAGCAAAACTGTTTGTTCGCAACAGTTCAGAAATAGATATATAGATATCATCAAAGAAATTCAATTGAGTATTGAACCACCAAAATTTTGGATCTCTATACGTAAAACCAAGACCATAAGCTTGCTGAGGCCCATTCGCTAATCGATAATTTTTCAATCTCACCTCTCCTAAATCTAGGTTTTGCTCGAAGCTATCCGCTGACAATTTTAATTGCGCATTATCTGTATACCAATGCTTCCCATAGCTTGCCGCGAGATTGAGCTGTAATGTATTGGTTAATTCATAATTCAACCCCAATTCTACTCCTTGCCTTCTTGTATCAATTCCTGTAATGGTTTGTTGCACAAATTCACTATTGTTTTCTCGTCCCAAACCTGCGATATCTTCAGTAAAAAAGAACCGTACCGAAGTATCATCTTTTTGATCTATGTGATATCCTGAAAACCTTAGTTTCCATTTTTCATATTGATATCTAAAGCTTGCTTCTACGGATAGTTGATTAAGGTTTTTTAGATTTTCAACTAACTGATTATTCTGTCTTGGGTTAATAAACACCTTATTTAAAGACGGAGGCGTACTTCCAACTAAACCCCTAAACTGGGCATACCATTTGTTATTGATATTATACGTAATACCTCCCTTAAACTTTGAAGTCAAAGTACTGTACTTTTCACTATCCCCTAAAGAATCTGTACCTGGGAATAGGCCGTTTTCAAATACTCCTGTTCTAGCAGTTGAAAACTGTTGTAACTCCATAGCACCAAAAAGATCCCAACGATTCGCTTTGTAATTCACTTGAGAAAATGCTGTAAGTCTATTTGCATTTAGCTTGTAGTGATATCTAAAAATATCATCTACTCCAACAATTCTATTGGGTTGTTGAAGGTTACTTTGTGCTTTATCTCCTGTTTCGAAAGCATCGATATCTAAAAAACCATTGCCTCCTAAAAGGTCATCTACTTGAGCGTAATTTTCACTTGTTAAATGTTGGTAAGCCAATTTATACTGTAGAGAAACTTTATCCCCTAATTGTAGTTGCCCCAAAGACTGTATCGCAAATAAGTTGTCTTCGTTTACATCACTGTATAGAATATAAGCCGAGTTAGAGCCTTCTTGATTTCTTTGATAAAGACTCTCCCAATTTAACTGCCCATCATTTTCAAAAAATCGTTGCGCTAAAAAGGCCTTTTCAAAATCCTCATCTCCTTCTTGAAGATAAAAACTTGGCAAACGTTGATAATAGGTAGGATCTGGATTTTGTGACGCTCCAATAAAACTTTGACCATCTAAGGAAAGACGCTTACCATTAAATTCGATCCTAGAACTTCCCGTTCTCGCTCGTTGATAAAAAACAGTATGCTGAATTTCCATATTCCGACTCGGTTGCCAAGAATGTGACAATGAAATACTAGGTGCCGAAATAGTCCTAACTCTACTATTTCGAATACGTCCTTCTTGTTTCCCCCAAAAGGGATTGTATTGACGACCCTTTAATCGAATCACTTCATCTGTTAAGGCGGTATTTCTACCTCTACTATTTGGAGTAAAATAGGCTGTAAAGTTCAATTGATGGGACTTCGATAGTTCTTTATAAACACTTAATAAACCACCTGCATGCTTGAAATTCGTTCCTTCGATATAGCCTTCTGTACCATAGCTACCAGATAACAAACCACTAAACGCCCAACCTTTTTTAGTAACTCCCGTATGATAATTTGCAATGATTCGCCCTTGGTAAGTGCTATTTGTATTTGATAAGGAAACATATCCTCCTTTTTTAAATCGATTTGCCTCAAATTGAAATGCATTGACTCCTTGTATTCCTCCAAAATCATAAGGATTCGCATTCATATATAAGGTAGTTTCTTGACTCCGTAACATCGCATTTAACCCATAAATGCTTCCCCAAGTAAATCTCCCATTTCTAAAACTATTAAGTTTTACACCATTGATAAGAATCGAATTTTCTTCACTCCCTAACCCTCTTGGTCTAAAAAAAGCTCCGCGCCATTGAAATGCGACACTATTCCAAAATTGATCTTTCCCAGCACTTAGAAGAGTTTGATTTTGTTGGTCTTCATCTTCATTTAATAATTCATCTAAATTATTTATCAGAGCGAATTCACTATTTACAACACTCGATATTGGCTGCATCAATAATTGACCTACAATTATTTCTTGAGTGATTTTTACCACATCAATCGTTACTCTTAATTGTTCATAATCTTGATGCTTAATTTTTAGTATATATCGACCAATAGTAAATGCTCCTGTAAGCACATAATTCCCTCTCGAAGCTTCATCAGTATGGGTATTGACGTTTTCAACATCGACTTGAGCATTTTCTATAAAAGATAGCTTCTTTTCATCTTTTAATGAGAATAATACTCGCACCTCTTGACCAAAACAAATAGTACAATTAAAAAATAACAGTATGCTTATACATTTAAAAAACATATCGCTAATATAAAATATTTATATTTAAACCGTTAAATAATTTAGATCATGAAATATATAGCCGTATTACTTATGTTTTTAAGCACTTTTAATGCGAACAGCCAGAAAACTAAAAATCCACTGAAAGTAATCAGTATTGCTTTTTATAATTTGGAGAATCTATTTGATACGGAAGACGATGTTAACACTTTAGATGAAGCTTATACGCCTAACGGGAGATATCATTGGACTATTGAAAAATTGGAAGCGAAAATCGAAAACTTAGCCGTTGTGATTTCAAAAATTGGATTAAAAGAATTAGGTGAAGCCCCTAGTATTATAGGCATTGCCGAAATAGAAAATAAAAAAGTACTAGAAAAGCTTATCGATCACCCATTACTAAAGCCTTACGATTACGAAATTGCTCATTTCGATAGTCCCGACCGAAGAGGTATTGATGTTGGGATGTTATTTAGAAGAGATCGATTTCATTTAATACAGGCAAAAAAGCATTTTCTTTCATTAAAAGACCTTGACAATAATCCTATTTGGACTCGTGATCAACTTTGTGTATCTGGAATCATCGATCAAGAAAAAATCCATTTCATCATCAATCATTGGCCATCGAGAAGAGGTGGTGCAAAACGGAGTGAAGCTAAACGTATAAAGGCATCTCAATTAACTCAAAAAATTACAGATAGCTTATATCGAATTGATCATAAAGCCAACATCGTAATTATGGGAGACTTTAATGATAACCCCAACGATAAAGCTTTCAAACAAATATTGAAAACTGAGCCCTTTGTAAAAACCAACAATCGCAATTACTTGTACAATCCTTATGAATCTAAATTCGAAAAAGGGCAAGGTTCACTTGGCTATAGAGATAAATGGTACTTGTTCGATCAAATTATATTATCGAACTCTCTAACGGACAATTTAGGATGGAAATATTTAAAATCATCCATTTTCAAGCCTTCATTTATTCAGAATAAAAAAGGAAAATACAAAGGGTATCCTAAGCGAAATGCAGGAAATGAATTTGGTTATAGTGACCACTTTCCCGTTTATGTGTTTTTGGGTAAAGCTTCTAATAATAAACTACCTCGGGACAATTCCACGAAGGATTTATAAAAACAGAAATACAAAAGTTTACATTTAACGAAACTTTCATATATTTATCATGCTTAAAAGATTTAAGACCATTTTATTGAAAGAAGCTTTCGAATTCATAGAAAAGCAAGATCAAAAATCGAGAAATAAAATACTTCAAAATATAAGAAGAGCTGAACAGCATCCAGATATAAAATTTTTTAAAAAGTTATCTGGAAATATCTGGGAGTTTAGGACATTATATTCTGGAGTTCAATACCGACTATTGGCCTTTTGGGATAAAGAAAATGAAATAGAAACACTTGTTATTGCTACACATGGGATTATAAAAAAAACATCTAAAGTAGATAGAAAAGAAATTCAAAAAGCGGAAGTATTAAGAGATCAATATTTAAAAGCAAGAAAAAAATGAAAAGCTATACTTTAAATGAAACTGAAAATATCCTTATAGGTAAAAAAGGAACAAAAGAAAGAGATGAGTATGAATTTGAATTAAAAATTGAAATCATTGGGGATATGATCAGGACAGCACGTAAAAAAAGAAAATTAACTCAGGAACAATTGGGAGATTTAGTCGGTGTCAAAAAATCACAAATCTCTAGGCTGGAAAATAGCACTGGAAATGTTACTTTCGAGACTGTTATGAAGATCTTTAATGCTCTTGGAGCAAAATTAAACTTAACCCTTTACATATAGTAAATTACTTTAAAAGAAACACACATGGCTATCAAAGGACCTTTCAATTTAAATGCATGGTTAGATGAAAATAGAGACTTGCTAAAACCTCCTGTAGGTAATAAAAATCTGTATGTAGAATCGGGCGATTATATCGTTATGGTCGTTGCTGGCCCTAATGCCAGAAAAGATTATCACTACAACGAAACGGAAGAATTATTCTACCAATTAGAAGGGAATATCGAAGTGCATATTCAGGAAGATGGACAAAAGCGCACTATGAAATTAGGCCCTGGAGATATGTACTTGCACCCTGCAAAAGTTCCACATTCCCCAGTACGCCACGAAGGCTCTATTGGTTTAGTAATCGAGCGCAAACGAAAAGATTTACCTGCCGACGATGGCCTATTATGGTTTTGTGATAGTTGTAACCATAAACTGCATGAAGTCTATTTTAAGCTCAATAATATAGAAGTTGATTTCTTAAAACACTTTCAAGACTTTTACGGTAATAACGAGTTATTGTCTTGTGATAATTGCGGTAAAAAAATGCCTGTAGATAAACGATTTACTAGATAGTAATGGGTGAACTTATACGTCACTCCTGATCCTGATAGGTCTTGGGATTGAAAAAATTGTAAATCAATAAGGTAAAACTGAAAACCACCTTTTCTTTAAGGAGACACCCGACTTCTCGGGTGTGACGGTAAATTTAGACTAATGATCATTCTAAAGCTTTCCCGCTTGAACATAGTTGCTATTACAGATATACCTAAATCAAAAAAGCATTACTTGTTCATTTCAAGTAATGCTTTTTTAATATCATAATTTTAAACTCGTCTATTTATTGAGCACTTACAATACGATGTAAAGGCAATAGCCTTGCTCCTTTTAGAATTACATAGTTAGGTGTAACCGCCCAAATAGTAGTATTCACCACTTTTAAACCTTCACTATCCTTAAACTTGATTCGCATTTTCGTGCGATCAATATTTCCAAGGATTGAAGCTCTACGTAAAGCTTGTCTTCGTCTTTGTTGATCTTCGCGTGTTTCTAAAACATCTTCTTCAGGAAAGCGTAGGTTGTTCACTACCTCTTTTTCGATGGCTAATGCATTCATAGTATTTCTTTTAGATTTGGATTTACAAATTAATAAATTTTCAAATCACAATTAAACAATTCTTCAAAATAATATTAACAATTTTACCATAATGCTATTTTTTACTCTCAAAAAATACATATTCAACATTTAAAAATTGTTACAAAAACTCAGTCGTTACGTACTTTTGTAACTTACAGCACACTTCTTTTAAAATATGGCTAAAACGAAAACTGTTTTTTATTGTCAACACTGTGGTGCTCAGCATGCGCAATGGCTAGGACAATGTTCTACTTGTAAATCTTGGAATACCATTGTCGAGGAAATTGTACAAAAACAAGAAAAAGTAGCTTGGAAAAACGAAAGTGTTCCCAAATCGAAGCAAGTTGCTAAGCCTTTAAGGGTTTCTGAAATAGATAGTTCGAAAGATATTCGATTGAATACGGGTGATGCTGAATTTAATCAAGTCTTAGGTGGCGGATTAGTACCTGGATCTTTGACTTTACTTGGTGGTGAACCTGGAGTAGGAAAAAGTACTTTGATGCTTCAAATAGCATTGAATCTGCCTTTTAAAACCTTATACGTTTCTGGAGAGGAAAGCCAAAAGCAAATTAAAATGCGCGCAGATCGCATGATTTCCAAAATGGATAATTGCTTTATTTTAACCGAAACAAATACACAACTTATTTTTAAACAGATCGCCAACCATCAACCCGATGTGGTGGTTATCGACTCTATCCAAACACTGCATACCGATTTTATAGAAGCAAGTCCGGGAAGTGTTTCTCAAATTCGAGAATGTACTAGCGAATTGATCAAGTTTGCCAAGGAGACCCATACTCCTATCTTACTCATTGGACATATTACCAAAGAAGGAAATATTGCCGGACCTAAGCTACTAGAACATATGGTAGATACGGTATTGCAATTTGAAGGAGATCAAAATTTTGTCTACCGTATTCTTCGCGCTCATAAAAATCGATTTGGTTCAACGGCCGAATTAGGTATTTACGAAATGCAGCATAATGGTCTACGACAAGTGACCAATCCTAGTGAATTGTTACTTTCCAAAAAAGAAGAAGACCTTAGTGGTACTGCTATTGCTGCCACCTTAGAAGGTATGCGTCCTTTAATGATTGAAATTCAAGCTTTGGTAAGCACTGCCGTTTATGGAACACCTCAACGAAGTACTACGGGTTTCCCTGCAAAGCGACTAAATATGCTGCTTGCTGTTTTAGAAAAAAGAGCTGGCTTTAGGTTAGGTGCAAAAGATGTTTTTTTAAACATTACTGGGGGAATTAGTGTAAGTGACCCTGCTATAGATTTGGCAGTAACCGCAGCGATTCTTTCTTCTAATGAAGATATTTCATTGAATAATCATATTTGTTTTGCTGCCGAAGTAGGACTAGCAGGAGAAATTCGCCCTGTAAGCCGTATCGATCAACGCATTCAAGAAGCTGCGACTTTAGGGTTTGAACAAATTATGGTTTCTAAATATGCTAAAATCGCTGGACAAACTCATGGTATTGAATTGATAAGAGTTTCTAAAATCGAAGAAATGGTAGAATTCTTATTTGGATAAACTTAAAATATAACCTGTGCCACCTCTGGCTCTGACCAGAGGTCTCATAAATTTGAGAACTATACTTTATGAGATTCCTTGACAAGCAATGAAAGACAAAACTCAAAGAATCATTTACTAAAAAGAAAGTATCTTCGAAAAAACTTTTGAACCTAACTATGCAACTGACCATTCCTAAAGGAAAAAAAGTCTACTTCTCTTCTGATAACCACTTAGGAGCTCCTACTGCTGAAGCGAGCCGTCCTAAAGAACAAAAATTTCTTCGTTGGTTAAATGACATCAAGGAAGATTGTGGGGTTCTTTTTTTATTAGGAGACTTGTTTGATTTTTGGGTAGAATACAAGCGTGTTGTCCCAAAAGGGTTTGTACGTATTCTAGGAAAACTTGCCGAATTTACAGATGCGGGAATTCCTGTATTCTTTTTTGTGGGAAATCATGATCTATGGATGAATGGGTATTTCGAAGAAGAATTAAATATTCCTGTGTATCACAAACCTCAAGAATTTACAATTAATGATAAAAAATTCTTTATCGGTCATGGTGATGGTTTAGGCCCTGGTGACAAAGGCTTCAAACGCATGAAGAAGATGTTTACCAATCCTGTCTGTCAATGGTTATTTCGTTTTATACATCCCGATATTGGCGTTTGGTTAGGGCATACACTTTCTACTAAAAACAAGTTAATATCTGGCGATGAAGATGTGGTTTTTTTAGGCGAAGAAAATGAGTGGTTGGTACAATATTGCAGAAAGAAACTTTCTCAAGAGCACCGAGATCATTTTGTTTTTGGCCATCGTCATTTACCCATGCAAATTCCTATTGAAGATAGTTTATATACTAATCTAGGTGACTGGTGTGGTCATTTTACCTATGCTACTTTTGATGGAATTGAAATGGAATTGAAAAAGTTTGAAGAAGATCTAAAGAAAGGCTGATCAAGGATTAGTTATCTTAATGAACAATACTCTTAGTATAGTCTTCAATATCTTTTAATTACTTTTTAAATAATATTTAATCGAGCCTGTTTTTTTTGCCTTGTTATAGTAATCATCTTCTTTATAGACACGTATAGTTTCAACAAAATAATCTTTAGTTATTTTGGAATCACAGTATTTCAACATGTCGAAAACTACTATAAAATTATCTCTCTTGTAATACAAATCTTTGTGAGGAAGTGCTTCTTCAATCCAATCATTTGTTTCAATTAAAACAAATTTTTCATTTAACCAATGCTCAGTGTTACCTACACATTCTAGTGGTAGAATAGTAACCTGTTTTTTACCGGTTGGTATTATATATTTACAGGATAATTTATTATTAAAGATAATTTCGTTCTTTTTTTGATACTTAACTGTCGACCCGAAAACCTTTTCTAAATCGATAGTATCTTGAACAATCTTTCCTACTTGTTCTTTGCTAACTGTAAACTTCTCTGGGTTTTTATTTGGTTTTTGAGAACAATAGATAAATACTAAAATAGGGAGAAAAAAGATATACTTCATAAACTTTAATTATCTATAGCTGGGATGTACTATTGATTAATCCAATTTCCATTAACATATGTCTGTAACACCGCTCTCTTTATTTCGATATGTCCATCAGGAATAATTCGACTGTATTGGCCTCCAAGCCCATTGTAATGAATTCTTAAACTATTTAGTTTACCTGAACTTAAATCATATAACAATTCAATATTTAATAAATCTACTTCATCAAACTGTTTCTGAATAAGGTGCTCTTTAATAATTTCTATTTCGTCCATTTCATCTTCAACTTTTGGATCAAGATTCTTTAAATAATTATTCCATTGTGATTTATATTCATTATTTACAAAATTTAAAACATTTGGCAGATCAGTGAATAGGATTTCAGGTTTCAAAATATTACCTGTTTTTAAATCAAAACACCTAAGCTTTTTAAAAATGTCCTTGTTTGCTATTTGGCTATATGAATATTCAATATTCAAAACATCAGAGGTTTTACTCAAGATTCGATAGGAATCAGGTATAATATTACAATCATTCTTTTTTAATAAACAAGCCTTTAAACTTTCTTTTTTTAATTGTAATCTTTCTTCAGGTGAAGAAAAATACATTTCATTCTCAGAAATGCTTTGAAGATTGGTCAAAAGCTTATTGTTCGAACATTTAATCTCATTGAAGTATATGTATGGATTAACTATAGTATCTTCTATGACAGTTATTTCTATATCTTTTGAGTGTGATTCTTGATAAGACTTACATGATATTACCAATACAGAAATATATATTACATAAAATAGCTTTTTTAATTGTACTCTATTTAGTTGAATCATTTTCTTCTTCTGTGTCCCAATACACCTTTTTTATAAAATGCTTCTCAATTATTTTTAAAATTTAATCAACCTCTTCAAGTTTTAATTTATCAGGATATAAGGTGAATTTTTCTTTTTCCTTTTTTATAGTGTAAGTACCTCTAAGTAATTTATATACATCTGAATAACCACTATTAGATTTATAAATAGGTAAATTAAAATTTAAGTCATAGAAGCTATCAAAATTCCCTTTTTGGTTTAAGTACCCATTGTAATATTCACCTTTTTTTATAAAAATGCTATCAGTAATATCAAATTTATCTTTTACAATGGAAAGTACCTCCTTAGCAGAAAAAACTTTTAATTTTTCTACAAAGAATTGATTATTATTTTTCTTAATGTTATAAACTTTTTTGCTGGCTTCATTGCCTTGTCCATCATATGCTTCAAAGAAAAAAATAAAATATTCCTTTTCTTTTTTGAATAATATAGGTGCAATGATTTTTGCCCCATAATCTGTTTCATATTTTATTATGGTATTTCTAGATTTTCATCATCCTCTTCACAAACATGCTCCACATAAAAACACCATATATCAACTTTTTAAGACAAATCAAGTTGATTAAAATATTGCAACCTCTTTTTACTTTATTACTAATTCTTCGACACTAGCTATACCTAATGTCATAAAAACATTATCAAACAGCTCATTGTTCTTCTTAAAAAAGTCTTTGAATTTTACAGGGAGTTTATTATTTAAAAAAGGATTAAATGCGATGATCGTAATTTTATTCTTTTCTTGAGAATGAATGAAAATTAAACCTCTTTTGAAAAAATCATGATAAGCATTTAAGTTATTGGTTGTCCTTTCAATTGATTTTATCTTTTGAAAAATCTCTTTTGAATCAATAGATGATTCATATATGATATCATAAATATTCAAGTTATCTCCCTTAAGAGGCACTATACAAGTATGCTTATCTATTTTGAACAACTCTTTAAAATTATTTTTGGTTGCCCCATGATACAATCTACCTCCGGTTTTTGATTCAAAAATTAAAGAGTCTTTGGTAATAAATCTCTCATACAATTTTAGATCCCTATTACTAGACAAGCAAATAGAAACCTCTTCTCCTTTGACTTCTGTTTTTTCATCAATGATAATATCTTCATTAATGAGAGTATTTTCTGTATTCTTCTTTTGTAAACAAGAGAAATTGGTAATTGAGAAGAGTATTATATAAAGTATGATTTTCATTCAACAATATCTTTTAAGTTAGCACCTAAGAAGGTTTTTGTATTTTCATCGAAAGAATACGATCTGTTTATTCCTGAATAATCATAGAAATTGATCTCTGTTATTTCTCCAGATGCATTTTTAATATAAGATTTGAAAATCACCGAATGTCCTCCATTAAAATTTTCATCATTCTTTCCGTCTAAAGTATTCTTTATAGTTTTTTTAATTTCAGATATACTTAATCATATAACAATTCAATATTTAATAAGTTCGTCAATGTTATCTGTATTCTTTGTCTCACCGATAAGCTTCCATTTATTAACTCCTACTGATTCATATACAGAATACATACTATCTTCTTTATAGTTTTCACATGGATTATCGATTGTTTTATTTAAAGGATAAAAGTATTTTTTATGAATGATAAATGCCCAAAGTCGGTAATCTTTCTGAAGATTATTATTTAATTTAAGATTAATCTTTTCTAGATCATTTTCTAACTTCTCTACTGAATTCCATTTATTGATATCATTTTTCAAAGGTCTCAAATAGATTTTCCCAGAGAATAATACTTCTTTGTTATTAATATTACAACACCAACTGTAAAGACACTTTTCGATATTTAAATCTTCTTGAAAACCTAAATCAAAATCTAAATATTTTAAAAAGTCTTTGGTAATTATAGTATTTGGTACTTCTTTAAACGTAGAATCTGTATCAACTTGAGTGTTTGGAGTTAGAGCTTCTTTCTCTGAAATATTATTTTCTTCGTTTTTTTTATCATTTTTACATCCTGATAGAATTATTGCGAAACAAAATAATATGTAAAAAAATGTGTTTTTCATGAACTATAATTTTTTTGTGTAGTTTTTAGGCCTAAAATATCCAACCCATCCTGAATGACTAAATAGAGCTTTACCTTTTCTTTTATATACTGCTGTTCTTGAGCAATTGGTACCTGTATATCCTCCATTATTTTTATTCGTTTTTTCATCTGCACTTCCCACTTTACCTATCGCTTCTAATATTGTTACTAGATCTTTTTTCTCATCAAAATGATAAACAATTCCTGTATGTCCTACACCATTAGATTTCCTCCACACAAAAACATCTCCTTTTTGAGGTTTAAAGTTCTCTTTATCACTACCAGATATCAATTCAATATTTTTAGAGCCAACAGCATTTTGGAAATCTTTTTCAGTAGTCATTGTACCAGTATATAGTATTTTTAAATTTGGCATAACTCCTAATTTGTGCAAATAAATTGCTACAGTTTCAGAACAATCTAGGTTTTTTAGACCTTCTTTTGACAAAGAATTCCTAACTCCTGTTTGAGAGTATTTTATATGCTTATCAACTATGATCTTCATCTCTTCTAATACACCAGATTTAACCCCCATCTTAAACCACTTATCATCCATGTCTAACCATTGATTAGGAGTTGAGCGTTGGTCAGGTTCACCATCTTTATCTGGGTTCATACCATTATACACAATATCCCGATCATTATTTGGTGAATGTGCATCAACAACAAGGTAAAGTTTCGTTATTTTGCCCTTCAGTTTATCCAAAGCAGCAGCGTAACTCGAAGTGTCTTTTCCTCCTAATGTAATTTTAAAAACAGCCCAATCTTTAAAATCATCTGCATTTAATAAATTAGGTTCGTTACACAAACCTCCAATTATCGCCTCGGGTCTAGCTTGTTCTTTACCATTTTGCATTAAGAGTAAAGTCCCATTTTCTTTTACGACACCTGTAGTAACACCTTGCCTTACATTTACCCATACTTTTTTACCTTCTCCGATAAGGTGCGTCTTTACAATAATGTAAACTTCATCTCCTAAATTAGCAGCGTTTAAGTATTGAAAACTTACTTTTTTCCCTTTTTCTTTAAGAGAAGTTACTTTTAGTTTTTGTCCAATAGTAATAATATCACTTTTCAAACTATTGTCTTTTTTAACAATTGAGACTGTAGTATCATGCTTTTTGGCGATCTTACTTAGGGTATCACCCGATATTACTTTATAGAGGCTTTCTTTTTTTTCACTTATGACTTCTTCTTTCCTTGTAGCAAAGTAAGCATTTAGTACTTTCCTATGTTGGATATTAAGCTTGTTACTTGGCCTAGCTACTAGGTTTTCCATTTGATATAATTTTATAGATCAACAAATATGGGTTGCGGTGATACGACCTTCAATTTCACTTTTTGTTCCTCAACGGTTATTTTAATGTCTTTTAAAATATCATTTTCAAGACGAGTCCCTTGATATATAAAATCTCTGTGTTGGTCCGCAAGATCAATATCTATAATTTTATTTACTAAGTTTTTTGTTTTTAGGAATAGATAAATTTCTTCACCTGTTTTAGGAGTCTCTATTTTATTACCATTAAGATCAGTATAATAACATTCTATGATAGTTGGTTCCTCATCTTCCTGAGAAGAATGCACCACTGTATCCTCTGGTAAAGGCTCTTGTGCCCAATTTTCCCGATAAACTGCTGTAGAGGTATTTGTTTCATAACGCCCAGCCGTGACTTTACAATGGTAAGTCGTTTGTTCTTTACTTTGACGGTGATATTCTGTTGTAAATTCTACTAGGAAAGCTTCGAACGCTCTAATGACTCTCGTTCTACCACCACCTAAAATATTGGGGATGATATGCACTTCGAAATCCTTTTTCATGAAATTGGCATAGGCCCAAGCTTCAAACAACTCATCTCTGATCATGTCTAAGCTAAAGAGCATCATCTTTTGACGTATTTTGTTGGAAGGATTACCATCGTAGTTGGTGCCTTGCGAAAATCCCCATTTGAATTTTTTCAATGGAAATATTTCCCCATCAATATGTAATTCTACGTGTACACTCATATTTCATAGTTAGCTAATTTCTAAACTACTAAATTGTTTAAATATTATAACTGCATGTAAATGAATGTTTTTGTGCGAATTTTCTGTAATATCACTACAATTATAATCCTACAGAAAAGAAACAAAGTGAATTAAAAAAATTTGTAGATAAATTATATTATTTTTAATCCAATTGAGTTACAAATCAACATCGACACCATGAACAAAAGGATTTATCTTCTTTTTATCACTTGTATATGCCTTTTGGTTTCCTGTAAACCCTATCAACTGGCTACTAAATCTGACGATATGCAATACACAGACTTTTCAGCAAAGCAGAAAAAATGGAAATCTCCACAAGGAAGCATTGCGTATTTGGACGAAGGAGAAGGAGAAGTCATTTTATTATTACATGGAATCCCGACCTCGGGTTGGCTATATCGCAAATTGGTTGATCCTTTGGGAAAAAGTGGACATCGTGTTATTATACCCGATATGCTTGGTTTTGGAAATAGTGATAGTCCCGAAGGTTATGAAATCTATAGCAAAACAGCACATGCCAAGAGGATTTTGGGTCTTATGGAACATCTAAAAATCGATGATTGGCACCACGTTATGCACGATGCAGGTGGTTTATGGACTTGGGAACTTGCCAAAATTGACCCTACTAAGATTAGTAAATTATCTATTCTGAATACGATTATTTATAAAGAAGGATTTACTCCTCCAATGAAATTTAGAAAAGGGCTATTCGCAAAAGCAGTTACGGGAACCTACCGAAGCAATACCAATTTAATGTTAAAGATGCTTTTTAGAAATGCTACTGACAATTGCGAACTTTCTAAAGCAGATATTGAAGGGTATAAAACACCTTTGAAGAGTGGAAAGACAAAGGGAATCTATAAGTTTTTCACGAAAAACACCCAAGAAATCCCTGATTACAGCCCCGTATTGAAGAGTCTCAATATCCCCGTACAGGTAATTTGGGGTACGCATGACGATATTTTACATTGGGAACCACAAAGTAACAGAGTGATGGCTGACCTTAAGATAAAACCAGAAAATGTGCATTTATTAAAGAAAAACCATTTCTTACAGGAAGAAGCTGTAGACGATTTAATAAAATATTTAGGAAAATTCTAAATTTCTAAATGAGAATAAGTACTATTTTAGTACTGAAGTGCGTTAACTTATTTTAAGGCACGGTATTTGAAAAAGAATTAATAAAAAAACCCATATCATGAAAAAACTAATTTTAGCCTCTTTATTATTATTTGCTTCACAGGGAATTTTTGCTCAGTATGACTGGTCAAAATTAAGTGAAGAGTATCTAGAAATGTACAACATTGCAGAGCGTGTTTCTGAACAAACAGAAAAAATAGGTGTTGACGAAGAAACTGGTGTAACTTTTCACGGAGCCAATACTTCGATTGCCTTTGAAAGAAAACTTGATCTTCGCTCTACTAAAGAACACTACAAATACACTTTGGTTAAATCTGGTGATGTACGAATTCCTCTAGATAAAATTAATACCGAAAAAGTGTTAAAAAGATTTAAAGCTGCAATTGATAAAGTAAATGACGATTTAAAAGAAAATCGAGGAGCACAAGTAGAGGACATCTTGAGCAACTTATTTTCTAACTAAATAAGATCAAAAAACTTATATATAAAAGAGAGTGACTTTACGGTCACTCTCTTTTTTGTTTTATGGTACTCTTGAATTTACTAGGATTAGATATTCATCTAAAATCTATCTACACTTAAAACAATTCTAATAAGCCCCTCTAATATTATCATGTACATTACTACAATAAAATTCTTCTAATGTTTGCATTAGTTTTGGTGATAATGGGTGCAAATCACTAGATCTCGCATTCCCAATTACATGCTTATCAGAACTTGCGCCAGGTATTATTGTTGATACTTCCTTGTGATCTAGAATCCAACGTAATGCTAGGTCTACCATAGACATATCTTCAGGACATAATGTTTTTAATTCATTCGATAACTCAACTCCTTTTTCGAATGGAAGGCCAGCAAAAGTTTCGCCTACATTAAAAAATGCTCCATCACGATTGAAGTTTCGATGATCCGTTTCTAAAAAAACAGTCTCCTTCGTAAACTTCCCTGTTAATAAACCGCTTGCTAAAGGCAAACGAACAATAATGCCTACTCCCTTTGCATATGCTTCAGGCAATAGTTCTGTCGTTAATTGTTGTCGAAAGATGTTATAAATCACCTGAAGTGACAGAAGCCCTTCCTGCTCTAAGCACAATAGTCCTTCTTCTATACTTTCTACACTAGCGCCAAAATGCTTTATTTTCCCTTCTCGCTGTAACGTTCTTAACCAGTCAAAAATTACGCCTTTCTTTAGTTCTTCTATAGGAATACAATGCAATTGCACTAAATCGATCTGATCTACTTGCAAACGCCTTCTAGAGGCCTCGACACTCTCTCTTAACGATTGTTCTGTATAGTTGTTTGGATAAACATTTGCATTACGTCCAAATTTTGTCGCTACTTTAATATCAACGTCAATACTTTTAAGAAACTCTCCTATAAGCTTTTCACTTCTACCGTCTCCATAAACATCGGCTGTATCGAAAAAAGTAATTCCGCTATCAACAGCTTCTTTAAGAATCGAAAAAGCTTTCTCTTTTTCAATTTCATTACCCCAATTTGCGCCTATCTGCCAACACCCTAATCCTACTTCACTTACTTGAAAACCTTTATTCCCTAAATTTCTTTTTTTCATTGTTTTTCTTTGTCAAATACTTCACTATAAAAAGGTAGTTTATTTCTGTTAATGCCTTGCAATTATTTTTAATCTATAAATGGAAGTTTACCATTTGCCCGCTGTGCAAAGTCTCCTGACTTTGAACTATCTCACTAAACAGTCCTAATTTCACTTTTATAAAAACACAAACTATTTACACACTAAACGATTAGATTTCCAAAACATTATGTGTCTTCTTATAGTGAAGAAGCGTGAAGTCGTGAGACATTCGCGCAGCTTCATCTTTAATTCTTAAATATACTTCGGAGAGCGGGTTGAGTACTAGTTACAAACTAGCACTAGCCGTTATACTTATTTTACATACTATGTCCTAGCGGGGAGCGGGAAAAACTGCTGTGGTCGTACTTTTATCCTCTTTGTAGCTACTCGTTGCAAACGAGCAGTAGCGCTAAATTTTATTTATTTCGAGCGCCAGCTAGGGGGATTATGTGTCTTCTTATAGTGAAAAAGCGCGAAGTCGTGAGACATTCGCGCAGCTTTTCTTTTAATTTTTTAGTTACTCTTCGAAGAAAGGGAATTATAGACTACTTAATTCTTCTTCCCCAAAATCTTTTTATATCGAGGAGCATCTAATAGGACTAATTGTGCTGTAAGGACTTCTTCGTTATTAAGGGCGTGATTTTCTAGCATTCCTTCTCTGTAGTGGTAACGCTTTAAAATTTCATCTGTAATTAATTGACTAATTTCTTTTCGATGTTCTAATAACAAGGCTTCTTTTCTTCCTTTTAGTGATTTCTCTAGGGCTTTAATATTTGCATTGATCGCTTTATCAAACTCTTCTTTTTCCGCCACCACTTCAAGATCTTCAATTAAGTCTTCTGTTTTGGTTTTATAAACGAATTTTTTCTTTTCAATAAATGCTAAAAAGTCTTCATAATCCGAATCACTGAATTGAAATTTCTCTACATCTACAGGAGAATGATTATAATAATACGCTGTTGCATAATTAAAAATCATACGCTCTCTATTAAGTGCTCTAGCAATTGAACTCAGCTTTTCTCTTCCTACAATAACATCTGGTAACACTCCTCCTCCATCATAAACGGTTCTTTTAGAATTCAATGTTTTAAAAGCCTTGTAGTCACTTTTTTTGGTTCTTACTGGGCGACCACTATCATCACGATTCCAATAGTCTAAAGATTGTACACAACGCCCTGATGGAATAAAATATCTTGATGTAGTTACTTTTAATTGAGTGTCATGCTTTAATATCTTGGTGCTTTGTACTAATCCTTTCCCAAAACTTCTTGAACCTACAATTACCCCACGATCCAAATCCTGAATTACACCCGAAACAATCTCACTTGCGGATGCACTTCTTCCATTTACTAAAACAGCTAATGGGATATCTAAGTCCACAGGAGCCTTTTTAGTTTTATAGGTCTTAATATTGTTTGGCACCGTAGATTCTGTATTTACAATCAACTGACCTTTAGGAATAAAAATATTACACACATTAACAGCCTCTGTAAGTAAGCCACCAGGGTTTCCTCTTAGATCGAGGATGACTTTTGTAGCTCCGCGTTGCTTTAGTTCTTTTAAAGCAGCTATGGTTTCGGAAGAAGCTTTCTTATTAAATTTTTGCAATACGATATAACCGATATTATCACTTAGCAATTCATAATACGGTACCGCATCTACATCAATACGACCTCTAGTAATCGTTGTCGTTTTTAACTGTCCTTGACGCTTAAATTTTAAAACAACCTTTGTACCTACTTCTCCTTTTAATAAATCTTTGGCTTGCCCTTTAAAATCGGACACCAAAATATCATCTATTTGTATGATTTCATCACCTGCTTTCATCCCCGCAGCATCTGCCGGAAAATCTTGATAAGGTTCAGAAATAAATAAACGTCCTTTTTTTGTAAAAACTCCAGAACCAATACCTGTATATTCTCCACTCTGGCGAATCTTAGAATCTAGGATATCTTTTTCGGTACGAAACTTCGTGTAAGGATCCAATTCTTTTGTAATACCTTTTATGGCCTTACTCATCAAATCTCCTGGATTTAGCGGATCTACGTAATTCTGATTTAGTTTTTCGTAAAAGGAAACAAAAATCTCTATCTGTTTACTAATCTCAAATCCATCATTATTTAATCCAAAATTGGAGAAACCCAAAAATGCTAGTAACACACTAGCTATTAATATTAAGGTACGTTTCATATACTTTTATCTTTCTTGTCTTGCCATTTTTTACCCACTTTAATCAATGCTTTATTCACCAATTGATAATCGGGCAATTCTTTTCCTATAAAAATAAACATAAGCAGATATTGCTGTCCATTTTCTTCTGTAAAAAGGTACTTATTTTTTCTGAAATTTTCTCGTAATAAACGCTTTACGCGATTTCTATCAACGGCCGTTTTAAAATTGCGCTTACTAACCGAAAATCCTACTTTAAAAGGAACTTCCATTTCGCAGGGCATGTATGCCAATAATAATGGATACGCTTTTATCGATTGCCCTTCAGCAAAAAGTGTCGCTATTTGTTTACGACTCTTTAATTTTAATATGGTAGGTAACTTCTCATTCACAGGACAAAAGTATTGTTTTAACTTATAAAAACTTTGTCATTCTTTGCTTGATAAGGAATCCCCTAAAATATAATCCAAAATCGTAAGATGAGACCTCTTGTCAAGCAAGAGGTGACAATACATTGCTTTTAACGGTCACTTCACCTCAAACACATCATTTTTAACATCAACATCAGCAATTCTACCCGAGGCATTGAGCTTTACTTGCTTTATTTTTCTCTTCTTGGTTGGAATTTCAAAATCATAGGTTGGATACGCCCATGCCCAATCGGGTAATAATTGTTCTTTTGGTTGTAGTGGGCGTATTCCTCGCATCAATCGCAATGGAATGTAATAGTATTCTTTCTTTTCGTTTGTATAGGTTACTTCTACCGTAACAGGAGCGGGCATGAGTCCCTTTCGAACTAAGGTTACTTTTGTTGATTTATTTTCGGTTTCAACACTCGTAATACCATAATCAATCGTATTGGTAGTGGTCGTCCAATCTTGTAAATACCAATCGAGTTCTAGACCGCTTACTTTCTCTGCAACACGAATAAAATCATTTGGTTTTGGATGTTTAAATTTCCATAAATCATAGTAACGTTTCAATGTTTTTGATAAGGCTTCTTCTCCAATAATTTCACCTAACTGGGATAAGAAAATAGATCCTTTGGAGTAGGCCGAAATACCATAAGCGTAGTTGTACTTATAACGATCGGCATGAGTAGAAGCGGGTTGTTCTGCACCCGAATCTACTAATTGTCGATATCCATTATAACTAGCTTCGTTAGGAAACTCCTTTTTTGCTCCCATAACATAGTCTTCTGCTAGTGTAGAGATATAGGTGGTAAACCCTTCATCCATCCATTCGTGATTGGCTTCATCGGTTGCTAAAATGTGTTGAAACCACGCATGTGCCATTTCATGAGCCGTTACACCAACCAAGCTTCCAAAATTGCGACCTCCTGTAATTAAGGTACACATAGCGTACTCCATACCTCCATCTCCTCCTTGAATGATCGAATACTGTGGATAAGGATAAGGCCCTATATGTTCTTCATAAAATTGCATCAGTTTTACGGCAATAGGTTGTAACTTTTTCCAGTTCTCTGTTATCTTAGAATCATTCTGATAATAGAAATGCAGTTTCTGGTTGTCTCCAAAAGAAACAGTATCATGAATAAATTCTGGATCTGCTGCCCAGGCGAAATCATGAATGCGTTCTCCTTTAAAATGCCAAGTCCTTTTATTTTCATTAGTATTTGAACCCTGAGCGGTCCCGATAGCTATCGGGACAGAAGGTTGAAGTACTCCTGTACCTCCTATGGTGTATGCTGAATCGATTTCAATCTTTACATCATAATTTCCAAAAGGGCTAAAAAATTCTCTTCCGATATAAGGATTTGCATGCCAACCGCGTTCATCATAAGCTGCAATTTTCGGAAACCATTGGGTCATAGAATATGAAATTCCTTCCTTATTATTTCTACCCGATCGACGAATTTGTTTTGGTATCTGCCCTTCGAAATCTAATTGAAAGCTTACTTCTTGATTTGGTAAAATAAATTCTTTCAAGGCTACCTCAACGATTGTTCCTTTAACATCGAAATCTAATTTTTTACCATTCAGTTTTAAATTATCTATTTCTAAATATCCTATTTCAGAAGATTTTAGTTTAGAAATACGGTCGCCTACTCTTTTATCGGCATCTCTAATAGTCAATGATCGCACATCCATTTCGCTCCCTGGCTGAAAAGCATTGAAGTATAAATGAAAGAAGACTTTCTTTAACGTATCTGGAGAATTATTAGCATATTTTATTTCCTCTTCTCCTTGATATTGATGCTTTTGCACATCAACTTTCACTTGCATTGTATAATCTGCTTGTTGTTGCCAATATGAAGGGTTTGGTTGTGCAAAACAAAGACTTGAAATACATAAGATATAAAGTAAACTTAAACGCATAATAGTGGTAATTTCTTATTGAAAACTGGCTTCTCGGAATGTGATATTGATCCTTCCTTTTTTATATTTTGGATCTTTTGGTAAACTATGAACATAACGGGATTGACAATATTTCCCCATCAGTAATAGACTTCCATCTTCTAACTCCATAGAATATACGGTATCATCTATTTCCGATTTAAAACAAAACTCGCGTACTTCTCCTAAGCTAATGGAAGGCAGTATCGTATCTACACCCGATGTTTGTTGATCATTATGATAAGGCGCAAAATAATTCCCGTCAGGATAAAATAAGCACATGGCTAAATCGAAAGATCTCCCCGTAAAATTTTCAACCCTATTTTTAAGGTCTTCCATAATACCAGACCAAACATAATTTTTACCATGAATCGATTCTGGGTGAGTATTTTTATCTAATAGCTCTTGAGTAACAAACAAGATCTTAAAACTATCCGTTTTGATCATCTTTCCACCTGCTAAAATGGTTAATTGAGATTCGTGAAGGCGATACGTATCTATCAAAAGAGTATACAAGGCAGTAGCTTCTTTCTTACTTAAGAAATTAGAAAAATAATCGACCTCACAATCTAAGGGTAATTTCATGGATAAATTATAGATTATTTATAATGTCTTCCTAGACGATCTGCCATAATTACTGCATTGTATAAATTTACCATTTTACCAGATTTAGAAATATTTCTAAACGTGTTTTTGGTATCATCTCCCAAACTTACGTTGGTGGCTGTATCATTACCACTCTCCATAATAATTTGCTTGACCTGCTTCGCAGAAAGCAAAGGAAAATAAGCTCTTAAAACTGCTGCAACACCTGCTACCGCTGGGGCAGCCATAGAGGTTCCTTGTAAAAACTCATAGGTATTTAAAGGCGTCGTCGAATATATTTTTACTCCCGGTGCAAACACATCTACATTTCCTTTTCCATAATTTGAAAATGAAGCCACCAATTGAGTTCCGTATTCATAATTTAAAGCTCCTACAGTAAGGAAATTATCTGAAATCTCTGGTATCGTTAAGGTTTGATCGTTAGGATATACATTTTTAGTATCTAAATTGTATGCATCATTACCTGCCGCATTTACAATTAACACATCTTTAGCTGCTGCATATTTGATAGCATCCCTAACCCATTCTGAATTTGCAGAAAAATACTTACCAAAACTAGTGTTGATTACCCATGCACCATTATCTACCGCATATCGAATAGCCAATGCAATATCTTTATCATACTCATCTCCATTTGGTACCGCACGTACTGGCATAATCTTCACATTCTGTGCTACACCTCTTATTCCTTTACTATTTTTACGATTTGCTCCTATAATTCCTGCTACATGTGTTCCGTGTTTAGCATCTTCTAGTTTTGGGTCTGGCCCACCAACTTGGTTGTTTCCATAACTAGTTTTTGTAATATCATTTTCATTATCACCTAATTTGTTTTTACGAGCATTAAGATCAAAATTGAAGTGAATGTCTTTACGTTCTAAAAGGTGATCTACATATTCAGCCAAACTATCTACAAAATCCGAAAAGTTTTGCCCTTTTTCTACATTAGGAAACAAGCCTACTAACATCTGCTGGTATTCTTGTTCTTGTTGTGTTTTTGGGGTAATAGCTTCTACATCTTTCGAAGTAAAATTTTCTTTCCCTGTTTTTTCAATAGCAAATTTGTTTGCTCCTTTTAATTTTTCGAGCAAGGGTTTGTACTGATTTAGCTTTTGCTGGTTTTCTTGTACTTCTGTGTTGTATTCTTGTTTAGCAGCTTGATATACTTGAAAAGCTTCTTTTTCTTTTCCTGAAAAAGCACTAGCATCCTTTCCTTCAAAACGAGCTTTATTATCTCGAATAATGCGAATAAATTCCATATTCTCACCAACAATATTCCCTAAAAAATTCCATCCATGAACATCGTCTACATAACCATTGCGATCATCATCGATTCCATTATTTGGTTTTTCTTTTTTATTGGTCCATATCTTCCCTTTCAAATCTTCATGATTGATATCGATACCGCTGTCAACTACCGCTACAATTACAGTATTGCTTTTGCGATGCTTCAATAATTCATCATAGGCACGATCTACACTCATCCCAGGAATCGTATCTAAAGATAGATCGGCATGATTCCAATTTTTCAATTGATACTCACTAAGCTCCTCTATTTTTAATGGCAGTTTATCTATATTTTCTTCGGGAATATCTACTAAAGTTGGCGCTGAAGAAAAACAACCAACTAATAATAAAGAACTTGCCCCAATGATACTCCTTTTCAGTATTTGATTTATTATCATGTAATATAATATTGAATTCTTTTAAAAAAGAATGTTTAAGATGTTAAAATGTTAGACATTTCAATCAAAAGTAACCTTTTTATGTTAGAGTTGTTACATTTTAAAATGCCTAACTCTTCCTTTAGGTTGTCCAATCGATAAAGTCGTTTAAGATAATTCTACATTAAATAATTTTATCTAGAGTTCATTTTAAAAAAAATAGTAAAAAGGAGTTTTGTATTTTTAGACCATATCAATTAGAAGGCTCATGTTAGAACTTGCAGGGATCATTATTTTAGGAATTACAGCACAATGGGTTGGTTGGAAGCTTAAACTTCCTGCCATACTTCCTTTAATATTGATTGGATTATTATTTGGGCCCATTTCTACCTTATATACTGCCGATGGAAATAAACTTTTGGAACCTATCTGGAATGGAACCAAAGGTCTTTTCCCTGGACAAGGCTTGTATTATTTTGTTTCCCTGGCAATCAGTATCATTCTTTTTGAAGGTGGATTGACCTTACGTAGAAATGAAATTTTAAATGTAGGGCCTGTAATTTTAAAGCTGATTACCCTAGCCGTAATTATTACGTTCTTGGGTGCCGGGCTTGCAGCACACTATATACTTGGTCTTAGTTGGGAAATTTCATTGTTATTTTCAGGATTAATTATTGTTACTGGACCTACGGTTATTTCGCCAATCCTTAGAAACATTCCATTAAAAAAGGATCTTGCTACTATTCTAAAGTGGGAAGGGATACTTATTGATCCGATAGGTGCCCTTGTGTCTGTACTGGTCTTCGAATTTATTAGTGTAGAGCACGAATCTGGATTTACACAAACCGCATTATTAGAATTTGGTAAAATTGTCCTGTTCGGAGGTACTTTCGGATTTACGTTTGCGCATGGATTGGGCTTTGCTATTCGAAAAAGAATTATCCCCCACTATTTGTTGAATGTATTTACACTAGCAGCGGTATTGGGTGTTTTTGTACTGTCCGACTCTTTTGCTCATGAATCGGGGCTACTTGCTGTCGTAGTTATGGGAATGGTATTGGGGAATACAAATGTTCCTAATTTAAAAGAGCTGTTATATTTTAAAGAATCGCTTAGTGTATTATTGATATCCATTCTATTTATTTTGCTTGGAGCTAACATTAACCTTGATGATTTATTATTAATTGCGAATTGGGATACTGCTATTCTATTTGCTGTAGTGGTATTTGTCGTTCGTCCTGTCGGTGTATTTTTAAGTTCGATCAATTCGGGTTTAAAATGGAATGAAAAAGTATTCATCAGTTGGATGGGACCTCGTGGTATTGTTGCCGCAGGTATTGCTTCTCTTTTTGGATCTAGATTACAACAAGCTGGTGAACCTGGTGCCGAGTATATTACGCCATTAGTATTTATGATCGTACTTGGTACGGTTTTATTAAATGCTACAACAGCTCGTGTTTTCGCGAAAATCATTGGTGTTTTCCTTAGGAAGTCTAACGGTATTTTAATTGTTGGCGCTTCTAAAGTTTCTCGCCTCATTGCCTTGTATCTTAAAAAGCATGGACGTAATGTTGTACTTACAGATAACAATACCGATCACATAAAAACGGCTAAAAAATTAGGAATTGAAGCTATTGAAGCCAATATTATGAGTGATGATTTACAGAATAATATTGAATTGAATGATGTTGGTTTTTTATTGGCTCTAACTGGAAATGATAAAATCAATCAAAGTGCAATTAGTAGATTTAAAAATCAATTCGGTGAAAATGGTGCTTTCCGTTTGATTAGTGAAGAAGAAATCGATGAAAATCAATTACTAGCCGAAGAGGGGTTGTTTTCTTATAGTCAAAGTTTTGAAAGCTTATCGGATGTGGCTTACAAGTACCCTGCAATCTCTGAAATTGCATTAGTCAATAAAGAACACCTTAAAAGTATTATTGAACTTTCTAATTTGGATGAATTTATCGTTCCTTTATTTTTAAAAGTGCCTAGTGGGGAAATTCAAATCATTTCTTCTTATGAAAAAGTTCTTGATAATTATATGGATGGTTCTACACTGGCATACCTTGGAAAACCTATTGATGTTGAAGAATGGAAACCTTCTAAACCGGTACTTTCTTGATTTTCACTAAATAATATCATCAATTCACTAATATTTTATTTTAAACCATATTGTTCTTCATTAGTTTAGAATAAATGTAGCTTGTAAAATATGCTTTAACATGAATTTTATTACGAATTTCTAATACAGGATTCGAGTCTAATAAGAAGAAAAAGTAGTATTTTGAACACAAGCCGACTTATTTAAAAACGCTATGGGAAACACTCTAGAACAGGTAAGCGATCGTATTCAATTACCATTTCATTTTGATGTTGAAAAATTACAACAAGATGTAGCAGCACTAATACAGAATGATTTTTTTATATACTATAAAGTAATCACATTAAGAGGGCCTGCACATCAAATAAACCCTTCTTTACCAATTCCTCCTCCTGCAGATGATTATGCAGATGGCAGTTGGTGCGATTGGTTAGATACAAAAGAATTAACGTCTTCGCCTTATCTACAAGAAGTCATCGATTTTTTTAAACAACATGCCACCGTCAATCTAGTGCGCCTTTTACGTCTAGAGCAGCAAGCTGAAGTTAAAGAACATACGGATCCTACCTTAGCGATTCATATTGAAAAATCTATGGTAAGATTGACGATTCCAATATTCAATGCCGATGAAAAGTTTTATCTCAATAACTCTTTAGTACCCATGAAACCTGGAGAATGTTGGTATCTGCGATTATCCGATCCTCATCGTATTGAAAATGGAGTTACTGAACGTATTAATCTAACAATAGATGTGATTCCTAACGATTGGTTGAAGTCTTTTCTAGTCAAATAATTATTTAGCATAAACTCAATATAAGTATTAGACTGAGCGAAGGCGAAATCTAAAGAATACCAATTAAGTTTTAAAAACGATATTTTTCTAAATACAAGGTGCTGAATTTTTACATAGTCTAAGCTACGGAAACATTTCGTAACGCAGTATTTGGGAAATAACACTTATTTTTATGTCCTTTTTAATGCTTAATTGGTATAAATACCTATATTAAAATCCTATCATTTAAACTATCCCCATTTTAATGAGTACAACCTATTGGAATCAACTTTACAAAGACACTGAAAATCTTCGAAAAGCCACTAGCATAAAAAACATCTTAAATGATGATGATATTACAGCATTGCACCAACTGGTAAAAGAAGTCTTATTGAATTTTATCAAAAAAGGAGAAACCCATATTGGTTTAAAAACATATGTAAATAGAGCTTTAGAACCATTAGGAGATAAAATGAAAAGCTTTCCTCCTCTTGAAGAAGATACCTGGGAAACTTGGGCACATAAGATTTTTGGCGATGATACATTCGGCATGATTCTAAATAGTCTTGAAAGTTACAGCAATACTTTTTCAGAAAAAGCAGCTACGATCATAAAACCTTTGATAGACAATGCAGGAATTCCTTTGGGTGGAATTTCTTTTTTATTTTTTATGGGGAATTATGGCTTTACGCCTTTTGGAGTTCACAAGGAAGCTACGGGAGAGGAAGGTATATTATTTCATTTAGGCCCTGGAAAGAAGCAATTTTACACTTGGGATGATCCAGAATTAAACAAAATCAAACATAATACAGAAGTATTTCATGATTTTGATACAATGATGAAAGATGCTACTTGTTATGAATTACATCCTGGAGATGCTATGTTTATACCACACGAGGTGTATCATATTGCAAACTCTTCTGAGTTTTCTCTAAGTGTCGTTATGGATTATATTAATCCTCCAGAAGATATCTTAATGAATGAATTATTTGAAATTTCTAAAAAAGATGTGATTTCTAATAATCGTTATTGTAGTCCCGTAAAAAATGATGATGATTACAGTCTACACACATTAGATCCCGCTTTTCTGAACCAAAAAATGGATCGTGCTTTTCAATACAAAGTACACGCTTTAAAAAGCAATGGAGGACTTGTTAATCCCTCTCTTTTTAATAAAAGAAATAACGTCCCAAATGGCAACTTTACTGTCAAAGGAAAACTGCCGTTTCCCATACAAATACTAGATATTGACCCTAATGATTATGTTGTTTTTGCAAGAGGGCATCATTTTAAATTTCGAAAAAACACCCAATTATCAACTGTAATCGAACAATTAAATGATCAAAAAATAGTGTCATTTACAACTATACAAGAAGGTCTTCTAAAAGAATGGGAACTTTCAGAAATTTATGGGTTTGTCTCTGATTTGATGATGGTAGAAGCTATAATGGTGGTTGATTAGATTACCTTATATTGAGTCACAAAATCATCATCAATATCTTTAAAGCTATTTGTACAATACACATGATTAATCGTTTCTTTTAATTCATCAAAACCATAATTGAATTGTGCGTGGGTTACATACAGATATACTTCTTTAGCTCCTTGTCTTTTAAGTTCAGAAGCTAAATACTTAAATGTTCTACCTCCATCTGCTAAATCGTCAACTATTAAACACTTTTTGCCTAAAACATCACCCTGTATACTTATTTGAGGAGCATTATCTACTCTTACCTTATTGGAAGGAACTAAATCTGCATTTAGCTTTTCAGCTATTTCGTGAGTTACTTTATAAGCACCAGCATCAGGGCTAACCAATACAGGGTTTCCAATACTATCAAAAGCTTTTTTTACGTATTCAAAATGAGATACCTTTTCAGAATTGTCAATTAAAGCTAATGATATCGCACTATGGGGGTGTAATAGTTGCACTTTATCAAACTGCATACTATTTATGAATTTTGAAATCAC
The DNA here is from genome assembly GCA_947499005.1 of uncultured Aquimarina sp. GTDB lineage: Bacteria > Bacteroidota > Bacteroidia > Flavobacteriales > Flavobacteriaceae > Aquimarina. Next base: position 99,108 of record CANMML010000003.1, on the reverse strand, counting down.
TTTTAAATCAAATGACTCACTTTTATTAAAACGTCTATCTGAACGTTGGCCTATCAAACAGTATATTGTCAAGCTAGAAACTAATGTTTTATTCATACGATTTTCGGCATCCCAAGCTTCTTTAATAGATGCTGCTGCAAACAAATCTTCGTAAGAGTTTCCACGTAATTGAACCTCAAGGTTACCACTATCTAAAATAGTAGCAGTAACCTGTCCGTCTTTAAATTTTTTTATTTGATATTTCATAACTTCTTCTTTTAAAGTAAATTATCAATACTGCTTCTTATCTTTTCTAAATTGATCGTATTGTAAAACTGACCATCTTCGTATATCGTTTTCAATGCTCCTTCTCTTTCTTCTATTTCAGAAACTTGATCTACCAATACATATTCCCTATTTACTTGATCTACCCTTACCAAACCTTTTGCAGATTTTTTTACTCCATCATCTGTAATAGGATCTTTAAAAATCTCTCTACGCTCTCCATTTACAACTACAGAAGTTGCCTTCATCGCAAAACCAAAAGTGTCTCTAGTATTGTATTGATAAGTAAATGATCCTATTCCTAATACAACATTAGTTGAAGCAAAGCCTTTATCATGTAATCTTTGACAAATATTTTCTGCTCTTTCTGTAGTAATACTATCACCATAAATAGCACCTATATGCGCATCTAGTACTTTGAATCCTTGAGCATTTATAGTCCCTCCAAATGTGTCCCATAATAATTCTACCACTCCTTTTTCTCGAGCCGTTTCTCCGCCTAAAGAACGATTTTCTCCACAAATAATATCCACAGGATCGCCACTATCTGGACGTATTACTAATTTCCCTTCACGACTTAAAATCTCATTTTTAAGCGCAGGTAAATACTCTGTAAGTACTTTCCATAAATCCCATGTATCGCTTACCACAGATAGAATTCCTGATGGATAAGTTTCCATTAACTCTCTAAAAGTTCCTATTTCATCATCTTTAGTACCTGCACACATTACAGAGTGCTCCGTTGCATTTACAGAACCTATTACAAAGTCTTTTGCATTGTAGTATTCTCGCAAACCATGTATTGCAGGTAACGTATCTGAACCCATAAAAACGGTTGAATGTCCCATTCCTGAAGATACAGCACTTTGTAAACCACCCATTCCTCTCATAGAAAAATCATGTCCTTGAAAGTTAATAAACTCTAAATTTTCTTCATCTGTAGCCAATGCCCATTTCTTAAATATCCTTTTGTAACACAATGCTATAGAGGCAGAAGTCATAGGCAACCACAACATGGTTGAAAGTATTGTTTCTAAAAAATTTGTTACCCAATAAAACTCAGCTTTTGTATTAACAACCGTAACCATAGGTACTCTTATAGGAATCTCGACACCTTCGGGTAATGACTTTACTCGTATTGGTAAATATCCCAAATCATGTAAACTTTCAAAATGAGACACATTGTAATCTGTGCCTAGATACATTGATAATTCTTCTTTTATTTGCTGACAAACCTCATCTTTTGGTCTAGAAAAGAAATGATCTTGAAAATAAGTATCTAACCATTTAAAAACATACTGCTGGCCAAAAGACACTACTTTATCACATCCTTTAGGAGCATATTTGTTACTTCGAGGTGTCCAATTAGAATAAACCTCTTCTGTACCTTTTGGGTATTGTTGGTGATGTCCTGTTTTATAACCGTCTGTTAAAAGTAGTGCGTTCATAACTTTATTATTTTGCGTTATATATACGCAAATATAAAATACATTAAGATTACATCCAAAATATTTAATACAAATTATTTAAAAAAAGGAATCTACAATACTTTCATACTAGAAAGAATGCGCTTATCTATTCCTTCCGTTCTCATTAAGATAAAGAGAATACAAAGGGTCACTTTGCCAAAATTCTTTAGTGTCAATATCCATAATCGATAAACTTCCTTTGAATGCTGCTCCCGTATCTAAATTCCAAACATTTATCCGATTTATAGGAATCGTAGAATCATAATCCTGTGTGGGTGTATGCCCAATATAAATTTCATTAAAAAGCTTTAATCTTTTAGGCATTGACTCTGGTTTCTTCTTAATTCTTTCATGAAAAGAATCTGCCATTTCCCATAAAGATCGATCCCAGTAAAAATTTGATTTGTATACCTCATTATCAGGTCCTTTTAAAGACATAAAACCTGCATGCACAAAAAGTCTATTCTCTGAATCGATATAATAATCCTTCAAATTCTGAAAAAAAGATATATGCCTTTCCTTTACAACCTCATTAATAGACTCGTAAGAATCTATAGTTTCATATCCTCCTGAAATTACCCACGGTCGATTATCAAATTCACTACCTAATAACCAATCATGACACCATATATCATGATTCCCTCTTATAAAAACACACTCATACTTTTCATTTGTCTCTATCAAATAAGATATTAAGGCAGCAGATTCACTCCACCCATCAACATAATCTCCCAAAAATATTAGCTTATCACTTTCATTAACTTTTGCTCTTTCAAAAACTTGTTTCAAAGCCCTTAATCCCCCGTGAATATCACCAATAACTAGCGTTCTTTTCATGTATTTATAGCTTAAAATCAATATATTTTGGAAATACACTATCTGTCAACCAAACTCCATTTTCAGATTGAAAAAAGGTTGCTCCCTCACGAAACATTTCACCTGAACTTATTTTCAAAATAATAGGTTTCCCACGCCTAGACCCTACTTTCGTAGCTGTTTCTATATCATCACTTAAATGTACATGATGTCGGTTCATTTTTAATAAACCCCTCTCTTTTATGGAAGTTAAAAACTTAGCAACTGTACCGTGGTATAAAAACTCAGGTGGTTCTATCGGTTTATAATCCAAGTCAACCGTAACCGAATGCCCTTGATTGGCTCTTATCTTTGTTTCATTCTCATTAAAAGAGAATCGCTGTTTATCATTCGTTTCAACGATTTCTTTTAATACATCTAAGTCAAATCTATGCTTGTATTTATTTGACTTCTTAATCAATTCGTCAACATTTGCCCAACCTTGATCATCTAACTCGAGATCAATTTTTTTTGGGTTATGTCTTAAAATTAGACTTAAGAATTTACTTATTTCTTTATGTTTTGGTTTCATTTCATTCATTTTTAAGAAGATCTCGCACTTCCATAAGTGCAAAACCCAGTAAATTATGCCCTCTCCATAGATTAGGATTCATAGTATTTTCATTGTTTTGTCCCATTCCAATACCCCAAATTCGATCTCTAGGGCTTGCTTCTACAATAATTCTATCTTTAGTATTCAATAAGAAGGATTTAAAAACACTATCCTGTGAAAACTTGTGATAATTGCCTTTTAATACAATATCAAATTTCTGTTCATCCCAAACTTTAGGATCAAAATTTTCAACTTTGCGCCCCCATTTTTTAGCTTCATTAGGGTGATTGCATTTTATTATTTCTTGTAAAGCATTATCGTCCTTGAATAAACGTGCTTTTTCTGCCATCATCCAATGCTCTGCTGTTTTATATTGAATACTATTAACTTCAAATGATGATACCCACCATTGACTAAAGCAACTTTTCCCTATACTTCCATCTTTATTTGGTGTATGCCCCCAAAAGAAAACATATTTTAATGCTTCTCCTTCGTTATATCTCTTTTCTAAATTCTCCCTTGAATACTTCATGATAAACTTTTTGTATATCGTTCTACTAAATCTATTACATCTTCGTATCGTGCCAACTGAAACTTCCAAGCTTCTGGTATGGCTTCAAAACCATAATACAAACCTGCTAAACCTCCAGTAATTGCAGCTGTAGTATCTGTGTCCTCACCAAGATTGACTGCTTTTAAGACCGTTTCTTCATAAGAATTTGATGTTAAAAAACACCACAAAGAAGCTTCTAAAGACTTTAATACATAACCAGATCCAAGAATTTCTTTTCGTTTGACATCATAAATGTTCTCTTCCAATATTTTACTGAATAATGCTATTTCTTTAGGGTTAAAGTCGTTTTCAACTGCAAAATCTAATATTGGAATCTTTATCGCTTCATATGCTATAAATTTATCCACTCCATCAATTAGCAACCTAGCATATTCTATATAAATAAAACAAGCAAAAACAGATCGTAAATGACCATGAGTAATCGAAGAAACTTTCTTTACAACATCATATCTAACATTAATATCTGATACATTTTGTAAATAAAAAGCCAATGGTAATATCCTCATTAAGGATCCATTTCCATTAGAATACTCATCAAGCCCGCCACATAAATCTGGGGTCATTCCTCTTTTAAATTGATACAAAGCATTTTTTGTAGCAATTCCTATATCAAAAACAGTACCTCTTGCCGTCCAGTAATCTTCATAAAACCATTCGGTGAATTTTGTTGCTATATCATTGAGGTCATATCCACTTGTAAGACTTTCCATCAAACAAAAAGTAAGTGAACTATCATCAGACCATGTTCCCTCAGGTTGATTATGACTTCCATAACCAATCATATCTCTAGCAGGTCTTTTATCCATTACCTGTCTATCCAAAAATTCATAAGGTACTCCAAGAGCATCTCCAACAGCAATACCTATAATTCCTCCTTTAATTTTATGTTGTAACTTCTTCATTTTAGCTTTTTTTTTACGTAATCAACTAAATCACTTATATTTTCAACTTGCGATATTCCATATCTTTCGCACACAATGTCAACATTTCCCTTTCTCCAAAAACCTTTTGGACAGCATACAATAATCTTTTTACTTCTAGCAAATAATCCTAATTCAAGTAAAGAAATTGGACTTTTTGTATCTCTATCAAAGTACATGATAATTAAATCTGCATTTTCTAATCCTTCTAATTCCCAATTGACTTGCTTATAAAATTCAGGATTTTCGATCTCTTGTTTCCAACTATTATCCCAACTAGGCCTCCTTGGATTTAACACATTCAATTTCTCATTAAGAAGACTATCAATTACCATTTTCTGCCAATTCTCAGCAGCATCTCCCTCTATACTCCCTGCTAAAAAAACAGTGAACATATCGTTTTTAGAATATGTTTCTGGTGCGTAATAAGATTTCATGATGAAATAATTTAATGCGTTATTTTTACGCAAAATTAAATTATTATTTCAATCACAAAAGTTTTTTTGTGTAAAATTTACATTAATTAAATTTTGAGTAGTTACTTTATATCAAACAAGAAGCCCTCTTCTTTTAGTTTAAAATATTGCTTCTTATTGAATTTAAAGAGATTTGCAGGTCTTCCTCTTCCTTCCGATACTTTTTCATCGAGCTCATCTAATATCTTGAAACTAAGTATTTTCTTGCGAAAATTTCTACGATCGATTTCTTTTTCAAGAATGGTCATATAAAGCTTTTCTAAATCAGAGAATAGAAATTTTGTTTCCAATAAATCAAAACCTATAGGCTCATAGGTAAGCTTACTTTGTAGTCTTTTTTTTGCTTTTTCAAGAATCGTATGGTGGTCAAAAGCTAATTCTGGTAATTGTTGAAGTTCAAACCAAGCCACATCATTGGCATCTGTATCGGCTTTTATAGTATGGTGAGCTGGCTTTACTAGAGCTACATAAGCAACACTTATTACTCTATTTCGAGGATCTCTTTTAGGTTTCCCAAAAGAGTATAATTGTTCTAGATAATCTATAGTTACATTCGTTTCTTCTCTTAACTCTCGTACTACAGCTTCTTCAAGACTTTCATCTTCTAATACTAACCCTCCTGGTAGTGCCCACGAGTTTTTAAAAGGTGCTATATCTCTTTTAATTAAAAGAACATTTAGAGTATTATTTCTATACCCGAACACAACTGCATCAACTGAAACTTTAATATTTTGGCGTACCATAGACGCAAAATTAAGAAAACTACCTCATATCCTTCAATCTCAACTGCAAACTTACATTTCCTTGCCATTCATTTTCATCCAAGGCATAGACGACATCTACCGATTGTTGATTATGTAGCGCTGTAATTTTATCCCCTAAATTAAATCCTATCGCACCTATAGGTTGCATATCCTCTTCTTGTCGAAATGCTGCTTTTAGGTGTTTTTCATCTTCACCAACTCCCCTAGCGTATCCCGAATCAACTACACCAGATGTCATAAAAACAGGAGATCGATTTTCAGGCCCGAAGGGAGCAAATTGCTTTAAAATCCTATAAAATTTAGGATTGATATCACTGAAATTTAATTCTAAATCAATTTCAATTTCCGGAGTCAATAATTTTGGATCTATTTGCTCGGCTACTACCGATTCAAATTTTGCTTTAAAATTATCGTAATGCTCTTCCTTTAGGGTTAATCCCGCAGCATATTTATGTCCTCCAAATTGTTCTATAAATTCGGCACTTGCTTCTAAAGCATTGTATACATCAAAACCTACTACAGAACGTGCCGAAGCTGCTAATTTTTCTCCACTCTTTGTAAATACTAATGTTGGTCGATAATAGGTTTCTGTCAATCTCGAAGCCACAATTCCTATAACACCTTTATGCCAATGCGGTTGGTATACTACCGAAGTAAAACGCTCTTCTTCATTATTTTCTTGAATCTGAATTAAAGCTTCCTTGGTAATCTTCTTGTCAGCATCTTTTCTCTCTGCATTATAAAACTCTATATTCTTTGCTATTTCTTCAGCCGTTTTAAGATCGCTTTCAACCAATAATTCAACGGCATGTAAACCGTGTTTCATACGACCTGCAGCATTAATTCGTGGAGCAATGATAAAAACCACATCTGTAATGGTAAATAAAGTTTTCTTCGTCTGCGCAATCAATGCTTTAAAACCCATTCTAGGGCTTGTATTGATTACTTCTAGTCCATGATAAGCCAATATCCTGTTTTCCCCTGTAATCGGGACAATATCAGCTCCTATGGCTGTAGCAACCAAATCTAAATACGGAACCAATGTATCAAAATGCTCTCCTCTTTTTAAGTGTAATGCTTGTATTAGTTTAAAACCCACTCCGCATCCACATAACTCTTTATAAGGATACGCACAGTCTTCACGTTTGGGATCTAAAACAGCACTAGCTTGCGGAATTTCATTTCCTGGTCTATGGTGATCACATATTACAAAATCAATACCTTTTGACTTTGCATAGGCTACTTTTTCAATCGCTTTTATTCCACAATCTAACGCTATGATTAATGAAATTCCTTTTTCTGCCGCAACATCAATTCCTTTAAAAGAAACGCCATAACCTTCTGCATAACGGTCAGGAATATAGCTGGTCACTTGATCGTAAAAAGAGCTTAAATAGGAACTCATTAACGCCACACTAGTCGTTCCATCAACATCATAATCCCCGTATACCATAATGTGTTCACCAAGCTCGAAAGCTCCCCAAACACGATCTACTGCCCTATCCATATCCTTCATTAAATAAGGATCGTGCAAATCTTCTAATTGGGGACGGAAAAATGCTTTTGCTTGCTCATAATTCGTTATTCCTCGCTGTGCTAACAATATGGCAATAGGTTTTTCGACTCCTAAAACCTCTTGTAAATGAGTAATAATATCAGAATCTGGTTTTGGCTTTAACGTCCAGCGCATATGTAGTTAGTGGTTGTTGGTTGTTGGTTGTTGGTTGTTGGTTGTTGGTTGTTGGTTGTTGGTTGTTGGTTGTTGGTTGTTCTCTGTTCTCTGTTCTCTGTTCTCTGTTCTCTGTTCTCTGTTCTCTGTTCTCTGTTCTCTGTTCTCTGTTCTTTGTTCTTTGTACTTTGTACTTTGTACTTTGTACTATATTTGAATGCAAAACTAAATATTTGTAAAAAAAGGAGCTTCAAAATACTTTTCTATTATTTTTGTATAAATCATTTTTCAATTGTTACACCACGCTACATATTTACATCCTACAAATACTGAATGGGTAACCTTTGTTCACGGAGCAGGAGGGAGTTCTACCATTTGGTTTAAACAATTACGTCAGTTTTCAAGAAACTTCAATGTACTTGTCTTGGATTTAAGAGGGCATGGCGAAAGCAAAGTAGAGAATATGTTGGACAATCCAGATAAGTATACTTTTGATAATATCACAAAGGATATTTACGAGGTATTGGATCATCTTAAAATTCAAAAATCTCATTTTATAGGAATCTCTTTAGGAACTATTCTTATCCGAAACCTTGCTGAAAAACACCCCGATCGTGTTAAAAGTATGATTATGGGGGGTGCTATCATGAAAATGAATTTCCGCTCTCAGGTACTTATGAAATTAGGGAATTGGTTTAAAAGTGTTATCCCGTATATGTATTTATACAAGTTGTTCGCTTTTATCATTATGCCTCGTAAAAATCATAAGAAATCAAGAATACTTTTTGCTCGTGAGGCTAAAAAACTCTACCAAAAAGAATTCATTAAATGGTTTCGTTTGACCAGTGAAATCAATCCTTTATTGCGTTTTTTTAGAGCTAAAGATATTAAAATTCCTACCCTGTATATTATGGGCGAACAAGATTATTTGTTTCTGCCTATTATCGAAAAAATAGTGAAATCGCATACTAAATCGTCATTACAAGTAATCCCAGATTGTGGTCATGTGGTAAATGTAGAAGAACCTGAATTTTTTAATACTCGTGTTATCGATTTTATAAAAAAACAATAGTTGTTTTTACACACACATCCTTATCCTCCATTTATTCCTAAAGGCACTACAAAATTGATTGTAGGTACCTTGCCGCCACCTCGATTTACAACGGGAATGCTTAATGATCGTGATGTTGACTTTTGCTACGGCAGTAGTAATGGGTTATTGTGGCCTATCTTGGATCGCATCTTTAATTTGAATCTTGTTTATGAAAACTCGGAAAAAGCGATTACACAGCGTCGTGATTTTCTCATTGAACGAACCATTGGTGTTTGTGATATTGTAGGTGCTTGTAAAAGACAAAAAATGGATGCTTCGGATTTGGGGATGCAAGAAGCTGAATTGCGTGATTTGATTGCCACCTTAAAAAAATATTCTACGATTAAAACCTTAATTTTCACAGGTGGAAACAGTAAAAATGGCCCTGAATATTTCTTTAGAAAACAATTGAAAGCTTATGGAATTTCTCTTGAGGTTGTAAGCAATGAAGTTCCTAGAATTCATCAATTCTTGATTGATAATAGAACGATAAAAACGGTTTCACTTACCGCGCCATCGGGTGCTGCTAATAGAAGTATTGGCGGAATGGATCGTTATAAACTAGCAAAACAAAAAAATACAGCATACTCTACTTTAGATTTTAGAGCGGAACAGTATGCTCCTTATTTTTGAATCATACGATTTACTGATTCATAATAGAAGAATATAGTTCATCTTTAAAATCTTCTTTTAACATCTCTGTAATTAGTTTTTCGGCATTCTCTTTGTAGGTGATATTCTCTATAAGATCAATTATTCTGGGCTCTAAACTCTTCATCGTTATGTTGCTAATGTCTATTCCTAAGGGGCCAATTCCTTTTTGGTGTACGATCTTATTCCAAATGTATTGATCAACAATATGCGGAATAATTAAATTGGCACAACCATACTTAGTAGCCATGTGGGTTGTGCCCGAACCCCCGTGATGAACCACTGCATACATTTTTGGAAAGATCCAATCGTATGGAATATTTTCAACAAAATGAATCCTATCGTGCTGGTAGTTTTTAGGTTTAACTAAGCCTCCTTCGCAGGTATTTATAATCGCCGAAATCTTATTGTTATCAAGTATCTTAAGTATTAATGCTGTATTTCTTTTAGGATGCTGATTGATCATACTACCAAAAGTTATAAATACAACTTTAGGATTCTTTTCTAAAAACTGTTCTAAGGCATTAGATGGCATCCAATTTCTTGTTTTATTTCTTTCGTGAAACCCTAATACTTTCAAATTTTTCTCCCAATACTGAGGCCTGCTAAAAAGAGAAGGAGAAATTGTATATATCACATTGTTTTTAGAAAGTGCTTCTGTAATTTTTTTAACCTTCTGTTTTCTATTAGGGTTCAATATCCATTTTTGAGAGTAACTAATGCTTTTAACTAATGCATAATCAGCTAATTTATATGTCCATTTATTAATGTGTTTTCCAAAGTTTTTATGAAAAATTATATGCGAATGCTCTTTTACAAAATGCAAATAAGGAACTGGACTAATGAGCGTTGTTTTACCTTTGTTTTCTATACCCCAAAGTGTGGGATAAATGGCTTTAGGATGGTGAATAATCCTATCAGGACTGTACCCTTCTATACATTCTTCTTGCTTTCTTATCATTTCCTTATTTGCTGCAGATTGTACAGAAATAAGCTTAATAAGCGCTTTAATTTTTTTAAATCGGAATTTGCCTCCACCCATAACGACTCTTCCTTCAGGACTTTCTAACAGTTTTATGAATTTTGAACCTAATGAAACAAATTCAAATCCCGAGTCTTCGGCTAGGTTCCTAAACTGTTCGGGAAAAAGACAGATCACATGATGTCCTCTTTCTTTGAGTATTTCACCAATCGCTAAAAAGGGTTCTATATCTCCTCTGGTACCTATTGATGTTAAAATTATTTTCATAAATGAATCAATATGAACTAAAAAGTGCTCTAGTTTCGACAGTCACTGAAAGTCATTTTTTCTGAAATTTACTTCTAGTATTAAGCTGTAATATATACCGATTATATTTTTTAATGCTTTTGTTGAATATTTATGCCCAATAAGGAATGTATTTTGAGTGCTTTTTTGACTTATTTTCTGAGTCTAAATATTTAACCAAACCTTCTTTGACTGTAACGGAAATGATCCTTGAAGCCATAGAATAATTTTTTTCTTCTATACCAAACCTTTCTCTTAACGTTTGATTTGTCATATGTTCATTAGAAACATATTTAAGTGCTGAATGTAAATAACAAGCTCTTATCTTATCATCCTTATCCATTTGCCTAAGTGTTTTATAAGAATAAATAATCACTCGTGTAAAATTATCACCTTCAATAAATTTTGGCGCTGGTAACTGATAGTATTCACATTGAAAAACTACCTTATCTATTCCACTACCCCTTTCCTCACAAATATTCACTCTTCTCATAAAACTAGCTAGCTTTTCATTTCTAGATTGAGGATTATGATCTACAAAACGCATTGTATTGATGATGGGTTTTCCTGGATTAGTTATTTCAATTCTATCATCAAATATTTCTACCATTGGACCTGCACCAGTAATTGAAAAATCCTGATGTATAATTGCATTAGCGACAAGTTCTCTAATGGCAAGTTCTGGAAACATTTTTACTTCTTTTCTAAATACTTTACCAATTTCCTCATTTTCTGGAAGTTGATCATTTATATAACTTACTAATCCATTAAACCCGTTTGCATATCCTTTTTGGCCTAGTTGTTCTTTCTTTGTATTAAGCTTATTCTTTCCCTTGTAAATTATAACCCTTATTGCTTTTCTCGAAAGGCTCTCAAATTCAGAAAGCTTTCTGGCAAATAATATTCCTCCTAAATTTGAGATATTATATTTTGAACCTTTCTTAATTATAATTTTCTCTTGAATTAATTTATCAAATATTGCTTCTCTATTATCTGGTAAAGGAATCCTCATCAATTCAAAATAAGATGGATAATCTATTAGGGAGAGAACTTCATCTCCTGTTGCTTTATGAAATGCAACACCTTTCTCAAAAACTGAACCTGGTCTTTTAGTCCAAATAATGCGTTGCTTTTCTGGATATTCATCTAACCTTTTCTTATAGGAACCTATCCTTATAAAAGCATTACCCATAAATTTTACTGGGGTATTGATAGTTGCCTGAATCCTAAACAATACTATTTTTTCTCCTTCCGTACTAAATTCAAAAACCTCAAAATTTATTCTTGGTTCTAAACACCTTTGAATCCATGGAATTAAATCTTCATTTCCTTTTCCCTTTTGATTTGGATTAAAAGTAGTTCCAACTATTCTATGGGTTTTATCACTTATTCCGAAAACAATATATCCATATTCTTTATCATGAATACAAGCAGAATTAGAAAGAGCAGAAATATATTCCCTAATTCAGAAGCATTATTTTCTTTAAATTCAAGCCACTCTGTTTCATTAGATTCAGATCTGAGTTCACTAACAAGTATCTTTAAATCATTTTCAATCACAATAAAAAAGAGTTATTAAGCCTTATTAATAAAGGAATTAAATTATTCATAAAACGCTTAGTCACATAAGCGTCACATAAAAATACAATTTTATTTTTTCCCACCAACTACCATTACAATTTCTCCTTTTGGTGGTTTCTTATCAAAATGATTAAATACTTCTTGCAAAGTTCCTCGTACTGTTTCTTCGTACATTTTTGTCAATTCTCTACTAACTGAAACCTGTCGATCTTCACCAAAATAAGTTTGCATATCCTTTAATGTCTTCAGTAATTTATGAGGTGATTCATAAAAAATCATGGTGCGCGTTTCTTCTGCCAATACTAAGAATCGTGTTTGACGGCCTTTTTTAACAGGCAAAAAACCTTCAAAAATAAATTTATCGTTAGGCAAACCACTATTTACTAAAGCGGGCACAAAAGCCGTTGCACCAGGTAGGCACTCCACTTCGATATCATTGGCTATCGCTTCTCTAGTCAATAAAAAACCAGGGTCTGAAATGGCTGGGGTTCCCGCATCACTTATTAATGCTACTTGTTGACCTGTTTTTAATTTTTGAATAATTCCTTCAACCGTTTTATGCTCGTTGTGCATATGATGACTGTAGGCTGGTGTAGTAATTTGAAAGTGTTTTAATAGTTTTCCACTCGTTCGGGTATCTTCGGCTAATATAAAATCCACTTCGTTTAATACTTCGATAGCCCTAAAAGTCATGTCTTTAAGGTTTCCAATAGGGGTAGGTACTAGAAATAATTTACTCATATAGCAAAATTATGCTTTTTGAATATGGATTTTACACAAAATATATATTCAAAATGACTCTTGTTAAATTTAGAAACTAACCATAGAGAATTCGATCGATAATGAGAGGTTAACTTTCAAATCGGTTTAATACGGTTTGAACAAATCGCTCTTCTGTAGCTTCTTTTCCTTCCCAATTATTGTATTCTGGTTTTACAAACGAATCGATAAAACTAATTACCTCATCGGGGTTTTCCATGGTATTTATCTGCGAAATTACACGAGTATAGTCTTCTTGTTTTCCCTCGAAAAGATGCTTAATGAAAGCAATACGATCATTTAATCCTATTTGAACGGATTTATTCAAAATCTCGTTTAAGGATTTTGGATGTTCTTGAATAGAGTTTAAGGTAGGAGCTGGTTCAAATTCTGGTAATTCGAACCCTTCCGTAATACTTTCCAATTCGTGTAATAATTCGGGACCATCCGAATCTTCTATAATTTCCTCGACAACTTCAATAGGCGCTTCTTCTGTAGGGATTACTTCAATATTTTCTTTTATTAATTCATCTATAGAAGGGGCTTCTATTTCTTCTTTCAATTGAGCCTCATCGACAATTGGCGGTTCTATAAACTCTAGAACTTCGGTATCTTCAATAAATACAGGTGCATTTGTATGGGATATCTCGGGAGTATTCTTCGAATGTTCTAAAACCACTAATTGTTCATACAAAGACAATACTTTAGCCTTTAATACGGGGATATCTTCAAAATTAGAATGTTGAATTTCTACGGTTAACGATTTTATATGGGCAATTATAGATTCTGAATTCATAAGAGTAGGTCTTAAGATAATTTTGAAAGGTTGATGTCACTAAACAAACCTCATTATTGCTTATTTTTGACTTTCTTTTTAGTTATCTACTTCATAAGGTAAATTCATGAGTTACGAAGTCGAAAATTATTTTAGTAAAATTTCGAACAAAGCCTCCTGTAATTCTACCCAAATGCAAGGGATTTAAAAAGAAAATAAAACCAATAAAGGTTACTTTTATAATCATTGCCTTTGTAAGGGCGCTTGAAAAATACAAAATGTTTCTTGAAAATACAGTAAATCCTGAAGGACAATGCGGTTGGATTGAGGTAATTTGCGGTTCTATGTTTTCTGGCAAAACCGAAGAATTGATTCGTCGCTTGAAGCGTGCGCAAATTGCTAAACAAAAAGTCGAAATTTTTAAACCTACTGTGGATACTCGTTATGATGACGAAAATATCGTTTCTCATAATGAAAATACGATAGCATCTACTGCGGTTCCTGCAGCGGCAAATATTCGTATTTTGGCAGATACTTGTGATGTAGTGGGAATAGACGAAGCTCAATTTTTTGATGATGGTATTGTTCGTGTTTGTAATGATTTGGCCAATCGGGGAGTTCGTGTCATTGTTGCTGGGTTAGATATGGACTATAAAGGCAATCCATTTGGTCCAATGCCTGCGCTAATGGCTACTGCCGAATATGTGACGAAAGTACATGCTGTATGTACTCGAACGGGAAATTTAGCAAACTACAGCCACCGAACTGCAGGAGGAGATAAATTGGTAGAATTGGGGGAAAAGGATTTTTACGAACCTCTTAGTAGGGCTGCTTTTTATAAAGAAATGAAAAAATAAAATTCTAATTTCAAGGCAAGCCTTGGGCTATTTACCCTTTGGCGGTGCTAATAAAAATTATCAATATTAAATTTGAACTAAAAAATTGAACGCAACTCTTACTATTCATCTTTCTCATTTAACACATAACTACCACTATTTACGGAGTAAAATAGATCCTAAAGTGAAGATGTTAGCTGTTGTAAAAGCCTTGGCTTATGGAAGTGATGCTACTGCTATTGCTTTGCATTTAGAGAAAATTGGTGCTGATTATTTGGGTGTTGCCTATGCGGCAGAGGGTGTTGAACTGCGAAAGGCTGGAATTAAGATTCCGATTTTGGTCTTGCATCCACAGCCAGAAAACTTTGAGCTATGTACTGAATTTAATTTGGAACCTAGTCTTTACAGTAAAAGAGTTCTCGAGTATTTTATTGAGCATGTAAAAAGAAAAAACAGCGTTGATTTCCCAGTACATATAAAATTTAATTCGGGTTTAAATCGTTTAGGGTTTCACGTAAATGATTTTGATTATTTAGTTGAAACTATTGCTGATGGTTCTTTAAAAATTAAAGGGCTATTTTCTCATTTAGCAGCCAGTGAAGATCTTAATGAAAAGGGATTTACACTTCAACAGATTGAAAAATTCAATAGTTTTAGTCAAAAATTTATTCAAAAAACAGGTATTTCTCCAATACTTCATCAGTCCAATACTTCTGGTATTTTAAATTTTCCTGAGGCGCATTTCAATATGGTGCGTACAGGTATCGGGTTGTATGGTTTTGGAAATGATGCTCAATATGATAACAACTTAAAACCCATTGCCTCACTTACTGCTACTATTTCTCAAATACATATCGTAAAAGCTGGCGAATCTTTAGGCTATAACCGTGGTTATAAGGCCAAATCTACTATTAAAACAGCTACAATAACCATTGGTCATGCCGATGGTATCGATCGCATTTATGGACACGGAAAAGGATATGTAATCATCAATGATAAACAAGCATATATCCTAGGAATCGTATGCATGGATATGTTAATGGTAGACATAACAGATATTGATTGTGAAGAAGGGGAAGAGGTTATTATTTTTAATGAAAATTATCCTGCTCATGAACTTGCCGAATCGGTAGGTACCATCTCTTATGAATTGATTACAGGTATTGGCCCAAGAATTAAACGAATCTTAAAAAATTAATGTTTTTAATCTTCTTTTTTTGCCTTTAATCTGTTTTTATTAGGCGCTTAATAAAGCATAAGCTCACTCGTTACTATTTTTAGTAACTTCGATTATACTAACTTTAAATTATGTCATATGGGATTCTTTAGTGATTTCAAAAAATTCCTTTTAAAAGGGGATATCGTTGCACTTTCAACAGCTGTTGTTATTGGTGGAGCATTTAATAAAATTGTAGGTTCGGCCGTTAAAGATGTTATTATGCCAATCGTAGGTGTAATTACTGGTGGTACAGATTTTACAAAAAAGTTTATTGCTTTAGATGGCGAAACTTACGAAAGTTTAAAAGCAGCTCAAGAAGCTGGAGCAGCTGTTATTACTTATGGTAATTTAATACAAGCGATCATCAACTTTATTATCGTTGGTTTATTTATCTATGTATTATTGAAAGCTTACGAAAATTCTAAAAAGAAAGAAGAAGAAGCTGCACCGGCACCAGCAGGACCTACTCAAGAAGAATTGTTAGGTGAAATTAGAGATTTACTTAAAAAGGACTAATCTCTTTATATAATACGCGCAGTCACCGTTATACTGCTTGTTATTAACTCTAAACCCTCCGTTACAACGGAGGGTTTTCTTATACCATTAAATATGACATTATTATCTAATTTTTATATGTGTCTTTGTTAAGCCTTTCTCTATAAGGTAAGTCTTTAATGCTTTTGCTTCACCTACATTTGCATGATGCAATAAAGTAAAGCCGTGGGGACCTTTACTATAAATTAAACTGGATACGTTTCTAATCATTACTGTCCTATAAAACTTTTTAGAAGCCAGATTTCCAATTAAGGATTTCCCGCTTTCATTATCTTGTAGTTTACCACAACAAACAAGACATGAATAAAAGTACATACTTTAGCGGACATCCAATTATTAAGCAACTACTAAAATTTAATACCTAAGGGATTAGTTCGGCGGACAGCAGAAGCACATGATAGTAATCGTTATTATAAGTAAAATGAGTAATCTAAATTCTAATATCTAACAGCGAAGCGGTCTATTTACTATATACATTACATACAAGAAATCTTATCGACACGTCTTTGGTGTCGACCTCCTTCAAATGCTGTAGTTAAAAAGGCTTCTACCATTTCAATAGCTTGCTTTTCGGCTGTAAAACGAGCGGGAATTCCTAAAATATTAGCATTATTATGAAGTCTTACTATAGCTGCTATTTCTTTATTCCAACATAAACCTGCTCTTACTTTTTCGTATTTATTAGCCGTCATCATTACACCATTGGCACTCCCACATAATAAAATTCCTAAATCGACTTCCCCTTCATTTACTTTACTAGCCACAGCATGTGCAAAATCGGGATAATCTACACTATCATCTGTGTTGGTTCCACAATTAATTACTTCGTGTCCTTCTTTTTCTAAATAAGTAACAATAGCATTTTTATAATCGGTACCTGCGTGGTCGTTTCCTATAGCAATTTTCATATATCTATATATTATATCACAAAGTTAGTATTTCTTGAAATAATGTTCTTAATTAATAGTGTAAGACTTCGTTAAACTTAAAATCGTGCCTAAAAATATAACTATCTAGAAATGTGAATTTAAGCCTAGTTTTACACAACCAATAAATTCTGTTAATAAGTGTAGATTAGCGTATATGGTATTTGTTAACGAATTGTCAATAACTCTAACAACTAAATTTTGATTATTCAATTAAATTTTCAATACAAGCAACACTCCTTACAAACCAAATTTTTATTTGAATTTCACTTCACAAATTATCCTCAATTCATCCATGGTTATACACAGCTATTTTTTATATGACTTTTTAAAATTTACACACTGTTGATAGTTATCAACGATTGTTAACGAAAGTTTGTTTTCGCTTATTATTTAAGCGATTACTATTAACAATAGGTGTTCATTACCGTTTACTAAACTTACAAATACAAAGAATCAAAATAAATCAACATAAAGTTATACCGCTATTCACACTATATAATAACTATCAGTTTTATTTTAAATTTTAAAAAAGAAAAAAGATATATAATAGTATATGTGAATAACTACGATTATTTGAATATTGAGTTATACTATTTTTAAGTGACTATTAGAACCTTGTTGGTCTTCTAAAATTTTTTCTGTGGCTTCTATGAAAGCTTCTGGAACTTGAAGAATAATTCCGCCGAGGGCATTGGAATGAAAAGGTAGAATACTAATAGCTATTTCGTTTTTGAAAATATGTGGAATTTCAGCTTTTTGTAATAAATGTTTTAGAACGAAAATTTCGTGTTCATAGGTAAATCTTGCTATCGAAATATAATTTTCCATGGAAAGAGTTTAGGATATTAATAACTTAGATATCAGTCGTATTCCTTTTTTTAATACTGCTTCTAAAGTTACTAAAAAGAATAGCTGTATTTTAGGAGCTCATAATGCATGCCAAAATTGAATAAAATGAAGAAGAGCACTGCATTTTAAGCTAATAATTTATCTAGCTCAATACAATGGGAAGAAGAAGTAATAATCAAAAGAAAAAGAAGTCAAAAAATATAGGAAATCTATCTGTTAAAATTCTTAAAGTTTTAAAAGAAAGTGGTTCTCAGCCATTAAACTACAAGCAAATTGCTGCAAAATTAGGTCTAATCGATGCTAGTAGTCGCAATCAAATTATCAAAAATTTATCTCAATTAGCAGCAAAAAAGCAGATTGAAATGATTAGTATGGGTAAGTATATTGCCAATACTGCTAATGATACTTACGAAGGAAAAATAGACGTTACTGCAAAAGGAAATGCATATGTAATCGTAGACGAATTAGAAGAAGATATTTTTATTGCTAATCAGTATGTAAATAAAGCATTTCATGGTGATACGGTAGAAGTATACGTATTTAGAAGAAGACGTAGTGGAAATCATGAAGGAGAAGTTGTACGTATTGTAGAAAGAGCTTCAAAAGAATTTGTGGGAATCATTCAAGTCAATGAAAAGTTTGCCTTTGTTGAGCCTCAAAACAGTAAAGTAAATACCGATTTTTTTATTCCGAAAGAAAAAATTAATGGTGCGAAGGATGGGGAAGTAGTGCTTATCGAATTTATAGATTGGCCCGAAAAAGCACAATCTCCTTTTGGAAAAGTAAAAGAAGTATTGGGGTTACCAGGAGAGAATGAAACTGAAATCCATGCTATTTTATTGCAATATGGTTTGCCTTATGAATTTCCACAAGAAGTAGAAGCTTATGCTGATAATATAGATACATCGATTACTAAAGAAGAAATAGCTAAGCGTAGAGATATGCGAGATATTTTAACTTTTACGATTGATCCTAAAGATGCTAAAGATTTCGATGATGCATTGTCTTTTAGAGTATTAGAAAATGGAAATTATGAAGTAGGAATTCATATTGCCGATGTTTCACATTATTTACAACCCGGAACCATTTTGGATGATGAAGCATACAATAGAGCTACTTCGGTGTATTTGGTAGATAGGGTAGTACCTATGTTGCCCGAAATTTTATCTAATAATGCCTGTTCTTTAAGACCTCATGAAGAAAAATATACCTTTTCTGCTGTCTTTGAAATCAATGAAAAAGCACAGATAAAAGGGGAGTGGTATGGTAGAACTGTAACTTATAGTGATGCGCGTTTTGCGTATGAAGAAGCACAACATATTATTGAGACAGGAGATAAGTTAATAGATGCTAATATATCATTGACAGGCGAATCGTATGAAACATCGGATACTATTAAGGAAGCAGTATTGAAATTAGATGATTTAGCCAAAATTATGCGAGAAGCACGTATGAAATCTGGTGCATTGTCTTTCGATAAAACGGAAGTTAGATTTACTTTAGATGAAAATAATGAGCCTAGTGGCGTACATTTTAAAACTTCTAAAGATGCTAACAAGCTGATTGAAGAGTTTATGCTACTAGCTAATAAAAAAGTTTCGGAATTTGTTAGTAAGAAAACACCACCTAAAACTTTTG
This sequence comes from uncultured Aquimarina sp., assembly GCA_947499005.1. Taxonomy (GTDB): domain Bacteria; phylum Bacteroidota; class Bacteroidia; order Flavobacteriales; family Flavobacteriaceae; genus Aquimarina. The sequence goes on along the minus strand of CANMML010000003.1, from coordinate 79,412 downwards.
TTTACCGTATTCATGACGAACCAGATGAAGAAAAATTATCTTCATTACAGAATATTGTTTCGCAATTTGGATACACTTTAAACCTTCAAAATAAAAAAACGGTAACCCAGTCGCTAAATAAGCTATTAGCCGATGTAAAGGGTAAGGGAGAGCAAAATATGGTAGATACATTAGCTATTCGTACCATGAGTAAAGCAGAATATTCTACTCAAAATATAGGACATTACGGACTTTCATTTGATTATTATTCGCATTTTACTTCGCCGATACGTCGTTATCCCGATGTAATGGCACATCGTTTATTACAACAATATTTAGATAAAGGACAATCTGTAAATGCCGAAGAATACGAAGAAAAGTGTAAGCATAGTAGCGAAATGGAAAATTTAGCAGCAAATGCAGAACGCGATTCTATTAAATTCATGCAAATTAAATACATGCAGCAGCATGAAAATAAAATCTTTGTAGGTACTATTTCGGGAGTTACAGAATGGGGTATTTATGTAGAAATTATTGAGAATAAATGCGAAGGTATGGTGCGTTTAAGAGATATGAATGACGATCATTATCAATTTATTCAAGAAGAATTTGCAGTTGAAGGAAAGAAAACAGGAAATCGCTATGTACTTGGTGATACTGTAGAAGTTAAAGTAAGAAAGGCAGATTTAATTAAAAGACACTTAGATTTTAGTATTGTTTTACCAGAGTAATACTCATATCAACCATATATTTAAAGTCAGTTTTTCATAAATATGATCATGAAAAGCTGGCTTTTTTTATTATTCATAATTTATAATAGCATTTAATCTGTTTTATATTGTATTTCATCGGTAATTTTAAGTTTAACTAGGTATCTAAGTATAGTGTATTGATTGTTTACAACATAGTTTTGTCATAACAATAGATGATAATTATATCAATACATGAAAAGAATACTACTATCAATAATAGCCCTTTTTGCCTTAACAGCTATTTCTGCACAGCAGTTAAACCCAAGTCAAATGATAAATATTGCTGGGAAGCAGCGAATGTTATCTCAAAAAATAGCTAAAGCCTACCTTATGAAAGCTATGGGATATACTAGTGCAGCTGTCAATAAAGATTTAGCTATCTCTAAAATTATATTCCAACGAAATATAGAAACATTAGATTCTAATTCTGAAAGTGTTTTTAATAGTAAAGTGAAGTATGCAGTGGCTAACGAGGCTAAAGTATGGTCTGTTTTTAAAAACACATTAGATCTTCCTTTAACCAAAGCTAATGCAACTAAAGTATTAGAAGGGTCAAATAAAGTTTTGAAAGCTGCTCAAAACGTAGTTACTAGTATGGAAAATGAAAGCTTAAATATTGCTAAATATTCTAGTGATAAAGCCTTATTATCTACAGTAAACTTATCAGGTAAACAACGTATGTTATCGCAAAGAGCATGTTTATATTATGTAGCTGCAAAGCTTTTTAATAAAAAAGAAAACTACGATATGTTAAGTGCTTTGTTTCATGATATCGATGCAGCTTTATTAACATTATTGAACAACGAATTAAATACTCCAGATGTAGAAGAAGCTATTGGAAATGCCTTATTAACATTTGAAGATTTACGCTCTAAAAGAGAAAGTTTTTTAAACGGAAATGTTTCACCAGAGTTAGTTTTCGAAGCAACAAACACACTTACTAAACAATTTGATAAGGTAACTCATTTATACAGTGAGTTGAATTAAGTGTTTCATTTATGTTTCATAAATGTAAATAATTTTATACCTTTATAATACCCTAATCTTCTAATTATGAAAAAGATATATATTCTTTTAGCCTTTTTATTCATAGGAATATTTTCAATTTCTGCTAATATAACTCCTGGTCAAATGATAAATATTGCTGGAAAGCAACGTATGTTATCTCAGAAAATGACCAAAGCTTATTTAATGAAAGCTTATGGTGCAAATCTTCCAGAATTAAATAAAGAACTAGAGATAGGAAAAGTCATTTTTGAGCGCAATATGAAAACCTTAAGCTTAAATGCTCCAAAAATGTTTTCTGATAAAGTTCGTATGGCTATCAATGAAGAAATTAAGACTTGGTACAATTTTAAATTATACATCGAAAAACCAGTAGATGAAGCCTATGTTTCTAAAATTTTAAATTTGTCTGACGAGTTATTAAATGATTCAGATAAAGTGGTTCAAGCCATTGAAAAAGAAGCTTCAGTTTCTGGTAATTTTAAAGTTTCAGATCAAATTATGAATACCATTAATGTTTCGGGGAAACAACGTATGTTATCGCAGCGTTTGTGTGTGTATTTTATTGCTAAAAAATTATTGCTTAAAAGAGGTGCTTACAATGAGAATGTAGAAAACTATTTAAGTGGTGTTTTTGAAGAGTTAGATGATACTTTAGTTGCTTTATTAAGTAATGAAATTAATAGTACTGAAATTGATGAGGCTATAGGTTCTACATTATTAGCTTTTGAAAAGATTCGTGCTCAAAGAGATCAGTTTTTAACAGGTAGTGCATCAATGAATCTTGTTTACAATACAACTAATGAGTTAACAGACTTATACGATGGATTAACTTCTAAGTATAGCGATTTAACTAACTAGTTTAAAAAAGAGATATAGTTATTAATAATTATATATAGGATAGTTCAATACACATTGATCTATTTGCAAAATCTTTAAGAGAGCTCCCCCCTCGCTTAAAGATTTTTTTTTGAGGTATTGGAAGTGAAGTTTATAGTTTTTAACCCGCATTATGCATTAGAATTTCGTTATGAGTATTGAAAGCTCAATAAAATCAAGTGTTTTCTTGATTTTAGCATAGCACCGTTATGGTTAAATCAAAAAATACAGCGAAGCGTTTGATTTTGCAGAGATTTCGATACGGAATAGATTTTCTAATGCATAATGCGGGTTTAACCTTTTTTATATTGGTTAAGATGAACTTTATAACTCATTAAATCAATTAATTATACATATTTATTGCATTTTATCTTATAAATATGTATTTAATCGATAAAATGACTTTTTTACCTATATCTAAGTAGTAGATACTATGCATGCATAACTTATTTTTACAATAGCAAATAAATGATACAGTAAATAGTAATTAAAATTCAGCCCTTTTTGCCCCCCAAAACTGTTTGATTTAATTTTATTATTCTTTAAAGAATATTATAAAGGTTATCTAATTGAATTAGGTTACTAACTTATCTAACCCATTTGTTAATAGACTGTCACCCCCCAATGGCAGTCTTTTTTTATTAGTACTGCCATTGGGTATAATACTTCAAGACTTGACTTAAAATTAAAATCTTGTTTCTGGAGTAAGCCAGAGTAATTTCATTTAAAAGTAAACTACTTCTATTAAGAAATTTCGTCATGCTCAATAATGGTGTGATTTCTTCAAGAAAAGTTAAATGGAATTACCCAGAGAGTAAGCCATGAAACGAAGTAGTTTATTTATGAACTTTTATGTTAGAATGTATACCAATAAAAAAACCTCTAAAAATTAATTTAGAGGTTTTTGAGGTGCCGAGCGGATTCGAACCGCTGTAGATGGTGTTGCAGACCACTGCCTAGCCACTCGGCCACGGCACCAAAATAATGCGGATGCAAATATAGTAATTTTATTTAGTTTTGAGATCTTAGATATGAGATATTAGTTATTGCTATTTACAATCCTTTATTTAAAGAACTTTTAAAAAAATAATTTCATAAAATAGTTCACATTTTTTAGCAACAATTCTATTTGGCTAATTCAATTCTTATATCTCAATTCTAGCATCTAAAATCTAAAGTGTTATCTAGATTTTGAACGTTCAATAGTTACCATTTCTACATCCCCTCCTAATGGAGGGTTAATTTTAGATACAGCTACTGTAGCAGAAGTTACCATGATGATTTCATTAAAAATTCGTTGTAAAATACGTTCCGCAACATGCTCTAACAACTTCGAACGAATGGCCATTTCTTCTTTAATAATCTTATTTAAATGGACATAATCAACTGTATCAGCGAGTTCATCGGTTTGTGCAGATTTATTAAGGTTAGCAGTAACCGTTAAATCTACACGGTAATCCGAACCTATTTTAGACTCTTCTACTAAACATCCATGATTACTATGGACGCGTATATTTTTTAAATGAATTTTTCCCATGTATAAGAGATTAGTATTTAGTCATTAGTCTCTAGTTGTAAGAAACAAAGATATTCTAAACTAATTACTAACGACTAAATACTAAAGACTTCTTATTTTTGCAAGCATGGAAGAAATCAAAAAAGGACCGAATTTTATTCAGCAAATTATTGAAGAAGATTTAGCAAATGGATATACTAAAGATTCTTTGCGTTTTCGATTCCCACCAGAGCCTAATGGATACCTTCACATTGGGCATACAAAAGCTATAGGAATTAGCTTTGGGTTAGGGGAGCAATATAATGCACCAGTTAATTTACGTTTCGACGATACCAATCCTGCTAAGGAAAGTCAAGAGTATGTAGATGCTATTAAGAAAGATGTAGCTTGGTTAGGATATCAATGGGATCAAGAATGCTATTCGTCAGATTATTTCCAACAATTATATGATTGGGCTATTGAGTTAATTAAGAATGGTAAAGCTTATGTTGACGGTCAATCTTCAGAAGAAATTGCAGCACAAAAAGGTACGCCAACAGAACCTGGAGTAGCAGGTCCTCATAGAGATCAGTCTGTAGAAGAAAATTTAAGATTATTCAATGAAATGAAAGAAGGTAAGCATCCTGAAGGAGCTTATATTCTTCGTGCTAAAATTAATATGTCTTCACCTAATATGCTAATGCGTGATCCATTGATGTATCGTATTATGAAAAAGGATCATCATAGAACTGGGGATGCTTGGTGTATCTACCCAATGTATGATTGGACGCATGGAGAAAGTGATTTCATTGAAAATATTTCTCATTCTTTATGTTCATTAGAATTTAAACCACATAGAGAGTTGTATGAGTGGTTTTTAGACAATATTGATACCAAAGGACAGCTATTACCTAAACAACGCGAATTTGCTCGTTTAAATCTCAATTATACAGTGATGAGTAAGCGTAAGCTACTCAAATTAGTAGAAGATGGAATAGTAGCTGGTTGGGATGATCCTCGTATGCCAACAATCTCTGGATTAAGACGTCGTGGATATACGCCAACAGCTATTCGTAATTTTGTAGAAACTGTTGGGGTTGCTAAGCGCGAAAATGTGATTGAATATTCTTTATTAGAGTATTGTATTCGTGAAGATCTAAACAAAATTGCTACTCGAGTAATGGGAGTTTTAGATCCCGTGAAATTGGTAATTACGAATTATCCTGAAGATAAAGAAGAGGTATTACACCTAGAGAATAATCCTGAAAAAGAAGGTTCGGGTACACATGAGGTTCCTTTTTCTAGAGAGATTTATATAGAAAAAGAAGATTTTAAAGAACAAGCTAGTAACAAATTCTTTCGCTTGACTTTAGGTAAAGAAGTACGTTTAAAAAGTGCTTATATCATCAAGGGAGAATCTGTAGTAAAAGATGCTGATGGTAACATAACAGAAATACATTGTACGTATGATCCTGAAAGTCGATCGGGTAGTGGTACCGAAGCTTCTCAACGTAAAGTAAAAGGAACCTTACATTGGGTATCTGTTAAGCATGCTATTCCTGCAGAGATTCGTGTGTACGATCGTTTGTTTACAGACGAAGCACCGGATAGTCATAAGGATAAAGACTTTATGGAGTTCTTAAATCCTAATTCGTTGAAGAAAGTAAATGCTTTAGTAGAACCTCATTTAGGTAAAGCGGTAAAGGGAGAATTTTTTCAGTTTCAAAGACTAGGATATTTTACACTAGATGATGATAGTACTACAGATAATTTAGTATTCAATAAAACGGTAGGTTTAAAAGATAGTTGGGCTAAAAAGAAACCAGCTCCTCAAAATAATCAACCAAAACAGATACAACAGCAACCTAAAAAATCTGCTATTAGTGAGATTCAAAAGTTAGGTAAGAAGTATACAAATCTTCCTGACGATAAACGATTAGCAACAAGAAGTAAGATTTTAGAATTAGCTTCAGAAGTGGCTTACGATGAGCTAGAACCTTTATTTGGTACAGCCAAAAAGAAAGTAGGTACTCGTATTGCGGCAATACTTATTTTAAGTGTTTATGCGAAAGAAAATACGCTTGATGAAGCAGCTAAAGGATTTATAACTGAAGCTTTAGAAGATAAGAACGAATTATTAATTGAAGAAGCTAAAGCATTAAAGAATTTGATTTAGTAAAAATAATATTGATAACGATATTAAATTTTGATTACAAATGAAGAATAAAAAAGAAGTCTTTTATAATATCAAATACCATTTAATATTAAATATAATCTTTTTATTAACTGTAACATTATCCTCTTATATACATATTCCTTTAAAAGATTTTAAAGACATCTTTTTTTATTCAGTACATATGTGTGTATTACAATCTTGTTTTGCAGGGATTCTTTATTTCTTAAGTTTAAATAAAATACTTTTTAAGGTAGCTTTTAGTTTCATATATTTGATATTAGGTACATTATCCTTTTGGGTTTATAGTATTGACATATCTATTTCTTCTTTTTTGATAGATGCCTCTTTTGAGACAGAGTTAGGATTAATTAAAGATTTGATTTCTTTACCTCTAATTTTGTATGTTATACTATTACTGTCGCTATTAATAGTTATTCTAAAGCTATATGATAATCTAAAAACAAAGGCTTTAAAAATTTCATCAATTGTTAGTTTAATGCTAATTGCTTTAATTTTTATTGGAGAGAAGATAAAACCCAAAACATTTCAATTTAAACTTCCATATCAATTTTTTTGTAGCTTTTACGATTATTTTAATAGACCTACTCATGAGCTAGAGGATATTAGTAAAATAAATTTTCATTCTAATATTGATGATGATATTCAAGTGACTTTTATCTTAGGCGAAACTGTTCGAGCAGATCACTTAGGAATTAATGGTTATAAGAGAAATACTACACCTAATCTTCAAAAGAATAGTGCTAACATCATAAGTTTTAAAAACACTTATACAAACAAGACTTATACTTCTGTTAGTGTACCACAAATACTCTCAAATCAAAGTATTTATGATGTATCTAATAAAGAAATAAGGAGTATTTATGACGTATTAAAAAAGTCAAATGTAAATTGTACTTGGATAGGAAATCAATTCTTAGAATGGAGTTACAAACCTATAGCCAGTGGTAACAATAAAGTAATTTTAATTGATCAATTAAAATCTTACGACAGTTACCATAAATTAAAAGATGAAGAATTATTACCGTACTTACAAGAAGAATTAGCCCTAAAAATTAAAAAAAATATGACTACTCTACATATGATAGGTAGTCATTGGTGGTATGAAAATAGATACGATGAAAATTTTAAAAAATATATGCCAGTTGTAGATTCTAAATACTTTCCTTCATCTACAGCAGAACAGATTATTAATTCTTATGATAATACTATATTATATTTAGATAATTTTTTAAATGAGGTGATTACTAGTCATAAAAAATTAGATAAGCCTTCACTAATTATTTATATATCTGATCACGGTGAATCTTTAGGTGAAAATGGAAAGTGGTTGCATGCTGATGAATCTCCAGCGGTTACAAACCCAGCCTTTTTTATTTGGTTTTCTGATGAATTCAAAAATAGATTCAAAAATAAAATTACAAATCTTAGTGAATCAGCAGACAAGGATATAACTACTGATTTCATATATAAATTAATTTTAGATTCGTTCGAGATTTCTGAGAAAATAGATTAATAATATTGATCTACAATGTGATATTTTCTCATTTTATTAATGATATTTTCTTCAATTTTTTTTACTAGAATTGATACAAGATATACTATAATAATGAATACTATAAAAATACTATAAGTCATTAAATTTGAATCTAATTTATTTGTAATTTCAACCCAAGGATGTCTCATAAATCCATGAATTGCAAATAAATACATAGATATTTTTCCAGAAAAAATTATAAAGTCACTTAATTTACTTTTTTCGATATATCTATAAATAAAAAGTATTATCGGAAATGAGATTATGACAAATGAAATTTGACTTAGATACCAAATATACGTGTTGAATTGTCCTAAAATAAATACTAAAGATGGTATCAACCATTTCCACTTCCTTATTTCTATAGTTTGATTTCTGGCAAATAAAATCCCTAAAATAAATACAGGCATATTACCTATAAAATTGTAATAAAGACTAAAATTAAAGGAAGCAAAAAATTCATTACTAATAAATAGCAGTATATAGCTTATGATTATGATTGATATTAATTTTCTTTTATTAAGGTTGATTAAATAAGGAAATAAAAGATAAAGCTGTATAATCATTGAATAAAACCAGTATGGGCCGCTTAGAGTGAAAATTTTTCCTGGAAGTAAGTTTGCAATTAAAGTATATCTTATTATGACGGAAGCTATTGTTCTTATTGTAAAAGGAAAATCAAAAATTATAAACTGATATACAAGTAAAATTATAATAGCTATTGTAAAAGTAGGATATAATTTAAGTAGTCTTTTTATTATGAATTTTTTATAGTTAATTATTTTATTATAATTTAAAATAGTTAGACCGTAACCGCTACAAAATATAAATAGTTGAACACCATAATGCCCAAAATAAGAAGAGAAATATCGTATTATATTTATTGGATCAGAACTTATTGAGAAAATAAAATTCTTAAAAAAATCAAAAGAAAAGCTATACTCATTTTCTCCAATTGTAGGTTGAAGTTGATGAAAAAAATTATGAAATATTATTAATAAAATACCAATCCCCTTTAAAAAATAAGTATCATTTTTTGTGAGTTTAATACCTTTCAATTTTGGACGGGTTAAATTTTCTACAATGTAATATTATTTATGAATGCATTAAAATTTAATATAAAGATCAGTAAATTTTCTTATAGATAAGACCCAACTAATTTTAAATAGTTGGGTCTTATTCTTAAATTACTTTAAAACTTTGTGTTTCTAGAAAATTTATTGAATAATAATTTTCTCAACTAAAATACCTTTATTAAAATTATTTTGTAGAATATACACACCAGTATCTAAGTTTTCTGTACTAATAATTGTAGTAGTACCATTTTGTACATTACTTCCTGAAATACTATAAATACTATAATTCTCTAAACGAATACCAGAAGGTGCTTGGATTTCTATATTACTTGAACTTTGTATAAAACTTACTAAGTTATTAAGACTAAAATCCTCTGTACTTAAAGTAGTGTCATTTTCTATAACAATATTGATAGCAGTATTAGTAGTCCAACTTGCATTGGTATAAGCTTGAGTGGTTCCTGCTGGAATAGTAAGAGTGATTCCGTTATTATTTTGAAAACTATTTGGTTCTAATGTAGGAGGAGTACTTCCTTCGGCTACAACACTTGTTATTTGATTACCTGAAAAAGCATTCTGTCCTATATTTTCAACACTATTAGGAATTATAATATTTGATAATTCATTATCACTAAAAGAATTGTCACCTATTTTAGTTAAGGTATTAGGAAAAGTAACACTTGTTAATTTATTACCTGAAAATATAGTATTACTTCTAGCGTTCGTAGATAACTTAGCAGAAGTAATATTACTTCTTAATATTTTAGAGCTTGTTTGCGGACTTTGAAAGGCAAAAGCATTATCTCCTACTACTGTCACATTATACATTATCCCATTATTTGTAACTGTTTCTGGAATATTTATTTCAGTTGAAGTGTTTGTTTCTGCTCTACCTATTACGGTTACTGTAGGTGGGATTAATGGTGTATTTACTTCATAAACTAAACCATCTGCTATAAAAGTAGTAGTTGGAGTAGTTAATGATTTAAACCCTAACCATCCAGCATCTAGATATAATTGTTCGGTTCCCGACGGTACTGTTAAATCAATTTTACTTCTTTCATCTACTGGATCACTAGAACCTGTTTTTGAAACAAAAAATCCATTATATGTTGGAATATTGGTGTTTATTGTAGATGTTACAGTTATAGAAATCGCTGTAGGATCTATCCCAAAAGCATTATTTCCAATACTTGTAATTGTGCTTGGAATATTCACATTAGTTAAATCATCATTTAAAAAAGCATTATCTTCTATTTCCGTTACATTATAGGAGATTGCTCCAGGTGTTATAGATTCAGGAATTATAATCTCTGTATTAGTATTTCCTTCAGTTCGGCCCAATATTTTTACAGAAGGGAGAGTAGGAGTAGGACTAATTATTTCATATTGTATTCCTTCAAAGTCAAATTTTACGCTTTTAAAACTGTTTAAATCCCATCCAGCATTATTGTAAGTTTGCTCTGTTCCAGGTAGAATCGAAAGATTTATATTACTTCTTTCATCTTTACTATTTGCAAGAGTAGATCCAGACACAAAAAAGTTATCATACGTTGGTATATTTGTACTTAAAAAAGAATTCACTGTTAGCGATGTTGCATTTTCATTCATGCCAAAAGCTTCGCCATCTATTGAAGTAAGACCACTAGGGATAGTAACACTATTTAATTTACAATCAAAAAAGCCAAATCTCCCAATACTAGTTATGTTATCTGAAAGTGAAAGGGTAGTTAGTTCTTTATTTCTAAAAAAAGCATCATCTCCTATACTAATAACACTATTAGGAATAGTAACAGAAGTCAGATTATTGCCTGAGAAAGCAAAATCTTCAATTCTTTCAACTTTATTTCCTATTGTAAGTTCGTCTAAATTATTGTTATCAAATGCAGAGACTCCAATACTTGTTACATTATTTCCAATTACGGCACTAGTTATCGAAGCTATAAATTCAAAGGCATTATCTTCTATTCTAATAACATCATAAGTTACTCCTCTACTAGTGACAGTATTAGGAATAACAATAGAGTTTTGTGTACCAGATCTTCCAGTTACGTTTACACTAGATGGATTACTACCTCGGTTTATTAGGTAAGTTATTCCTCCAGCATCAAACCCTTGTGCTAAACTTATAAAGTTTTGTAAGACTATTACGGTTAAGATTAATAGTTTTTTCATTGTATGAAATTTTAGTAAGCAATAAAACTATTTGTTTCTATTGATAATAATCTTAATTTCAATTAAGAAAAGTATTTAATTTACGCTTTAATAGAAGTTGGAAATATGTATTCTATTTGAAAAACACCTAATCCATTTCTAAACAAAAAAAAAGTATTTAATTTCTTTTTACTGAATAAGGAAAACAAAATGTTATCAGAAAATTTACTAACTAAAACATTGTCTAAGACTGATATACCTGATATTCTTCAGCTGGTACTTCAATTAAATAAAGATTACAAAAAATCTCAAATGTTAATATACTTAAATGAAATGTTTGAATATAAAACCTATACTTGTTTTGGTTTATTTTTAGATGGTGCATTAATAGGGGTTACTAGCGGATGGACTACCACAAAACTATACAGTGGAAAACAATTAGAAATGGATAATGTTATTATCGATTCGACTTTACAATCCAAAGGCTATGGAAAATTTCTTGAAGAAGAGATTTGTAATTGGTGTAGGAGTAGAGGTTATAAATCTGTCGAGCTAAATACATATGTTAAAAATTCTAGATCACATAAATTTTATTTCAGCCAAGGATATCAAATTATAGGATATCATTTTGAAAAGGAATTGTAGATTAAAAAAATAAAATAATTCATCTCACCAAGTAAAATATTTAGGCTATAATCAATATTTATACTAAGCCAATTACCATAATTTTTAATTATCAAATACTATCGATTTTAAAGAGATTTAAACAAGAAAAAAGAGTGATTAATACAAATTGCTATAAAAGAAGAAAAGCGCTCTAAAATCATATTTAGAGCGCTTTTTTAGTTTGTCAATTCACTTTTTTAAAGTCAATGTCAACCGTGGAACAATTTTATAGTTTTTAACTATTGGTTGCCTTTATTTTTTGCTTCTTTCATGGCTTCACCAATTTGGTTTGAAGCAGAGAAAGAGGCTACCATATTATTTAACATATCGCTACCCGCTTGTGGCGAATTCGGTAATAAAATTAAATTACTATTGGTATGTTCACCTACAGATTGTAAAGTATCATAATGTTGCGTAACCACAATTAGGGCAGAAGCTTCTTGAGAATTAATTCCAACTTTATTTAACACTTCTACAGATTCTTCTAGACCACGAGCAATCTCACGACGTTGATCTGCGATACCTTGACCTTGTAATCTTTTACTTTCTGCTTCCGCTTTTGCTTTTTCAACAATTAAAATACGTTGTGCATCTCCTTCAAATTGTGCAGCGATCTTTTCTCGTTCCGAAGCATTAATACGGTTCATTGCTTCTTTTACTTGCTCATCAGGATCGATATCGGTAACTAAGGTTTTAATAATATCATAACCATAGTCCATCATAGCTTCATTCAATTCACTTTTAACTGCAATAGCAATATCATCCTTTCTTTCAAATACATCATCCAATTTCATCTTTGGTACTTCTGCACGAACCACATCAAATACATAAGAAGTAATTTGATCATGTGGATAGTCTAACTTATAAAATGCATCGTATACTTTATCTCTAATTACTTTAAACTGTACAGATACTTTTAATTTTACGAATACATCATCTTTCGTTTTAGTTTCAACGATTACATCTAACTGTTGAATTTTTAAACTTAGTTTACCAGAGATTTTATCGATCAGTGGAATTTTGAAATGAAGTCCCGATTGGCGAATGCTATGAAACTTCCCAAACCTTTCTATAATAGCTGCTGTCTGTTGCTTGACAGTAAAGATTCCGGTTATTAAAATTACTATGGCTATGAAGCCAATAATTGGTGTTAACATGATTGATTTTATTTTTAAGTTTTAGTGGCATTAAGGTACAAAAAGAAGTCTTATGTTATCCGTTTGAAAGCTTAATTATATGTGAATAAATATATCAAGTAGAAGTAAGGGAATTAAAGTAGAGAAGTAATAAAGATTAAGAGAAGAAAAGAATATAAGAAGTATGGTAATTTTATCAGAGAAATTTCGTCATGCTGAATTTATTTCAGCATCTCACTAGCTTTATTTTATCATGGGATGCTGAAATAAATTCAACATGACGTCAAAAAATGATTTCTTAAAGAAAAATTCAAATGAAATTAATCTGCAAAAAGGAGAGAAACATTAAAGTAATAAAATATAAAAGCTGCTAAAAAAGTCAAATCTACGTCATACCAGACATGATCTGGTATCTCCTCAGCGTCTGTAATAATCGTGATGAGATTCTGAACTAAATTCAGAATGACGGATGAATGACTTTTCTAACAGCTTCTCTTATTCTTTTCCTTCTAAAACTACAGTTTTTCAATAGCCTTTTGAATCCTAGAAACGGTTTCTTTTTTACCTAGTAAGCTTGCAATTTCATAAACATCAGGACCCATTAGTGAACCCACTAGAGATAAACGTAAAGGCATCATTACTTTTCCAAAACCAATTTCTTTTGAAGTGATCCAAGATTTAATACTGGAAGTAACATTTTCTGGATCAAAACTATCGATGGCCTCTACAACAGAGATAAGCTCAGTCATTAATTCTGCTGTACCTTCTTTCCAAGCTTTCTTTGAAGCCTTAGCATCATATTCAGTCGGAGCTTCAAAAAAGAATTTACCTAAATCCCAAAGATCTTCAACAAATACAGCTCTTTCTTTTAAACTTTCAACAATTGTAGAAACGGGTAGGGCAGTCTCTATTCCTTTTGCATTTAATATTTCTGAAAACTCAGCAGTCAACAATTCAATATCTCGTTGTTGTAGGTATTGTTGTTGAAACCATTTATTTTTCTCAGGATCGAATTTAGCTCCAGATTTATTGACACCATCTAGACTAAAAACTTTAGTTAATTCATCCGTAGCATAAATCTCTTGGTCACTACTATCATTCCATCCCAATAGAGCTAAAAAGTTGACTACTGTTTCTGGATAGAAACCTTCTTCACGGTAACCCGAAGAAAGATCTCCAGTTTTTGGATCTTTCCATTCTAAAGGAAATACAGGGAATCCCATTTTATCTCCATCACGTTTGCTTAATTTTCCTTTACCTACAGGTTTTAGAATTAAAGATAAATGCGCAAATTTTGGAGCTTCCCATTCAAAAGCTCTGTATAATAAATAATGCAGTGCTAGGGAAGGTAACCATTCTTCACCTCGAATTACGTGACTAATTTCCATTAAATGATCATCCACTACATTGGCTAAATGATAGGTTGGCATCCCATCACTTTTAAACAAAACCTTATCATCTAAAAGATTTGTATCGATGACTACCTTTCCACGAATCTCATCATGCATTTCTAAAGATTCGTTTGTTGGAGTTTTAAAGCGAACAACATACTTATCACCAGCTTCAATTTTAGCTTGTATTTCTTCTTTAGAAAGTGATAATGAATTATTTAATTGAGTTCTATTTTCCCAATTATAGATAAATGTTTTCTTTTCAGCTTCGCAAGCAGTTCTCAATTCATTTAAAGATTCTGGAGTATCGAATGCATAATATGCCATTCCCTTTTCAAGAAGAAGATCTGCATATTCATTATACATTGTCTTTCTCTCGCTTTGGCGATAAGGGCCAAATTTTTCATTTTTACCAGGACCTTCATCATAAGGAATGTTACACCATTCCAAAGCTTCTTTTATATATTCTTCGGCACCATTAACAAAACGAGTTTGATCGGTATCTTCAATACGCAACACAAAAGTTCCGCCATGTTTTTTAGCAAATAAATAATTGAATAGGGCAGTACGTAAACCACCAATATGTAATGGCCCTGTTGGGCTAGGAGCAAATCGAACTCTTACTGTACTCATTAGAGAATATTTTTGACAAATATACCGTTCATTTTATGCTTTAAACAAGTGAATTTAATGTGTATTTCTACGAAGACTATTTAATTGTGTTCATCTACTATAAAGTTCAAAAAGTGATATTCACATTATATACTTAAATTTATCTTTAATTATATATTTCTAAAGTATTTAGAAAAGACGGAATTGATTTATGAAGAATATTGACATCATTAATAATAAGCTTTCTGATTTCAGAAGAAAGTATCACCTCAATGAATTATTGAAAGGAAGTTTATTATTGTTATTTATTGGATCACTGTATTTGATTTTAATCCTAGTATTAGAAAAATTTCTTTGGTTATCAAGTTCAACAAGGACTATTATCTTTTGGATTTCGATATTGTTAGCCGTAGTGGTTTTTGCAAAATATATCCTGTTGCCAATTATTAGAATGTCTGTAGATAAGTACAAGATTTCTAGATCTAATGCAAGTGTATTAATAGGAAATTATTTTCCCGAGGTATCCGATCAGTTAATTAATCTTCTGCAATTTGATACTAATACATCTTCAGATTTAGTAGTTGCTGCTATTGAAGAAAGGGCTAAAAATCTATCACCATTTAGTTTCGTCAAGGCGGTTGATTTCAAATCGACATTTAAATTTTCTAAGTGGCTAAGTATACCCGTAGTTCTATTTTTAATTGCTGCGATTATATTCGGATTCAATTGGTTTAAATCTCCTTTAGATAGAGTAGTAAATTATAATACGGCTTATACACCACCAGCTCCTTTTAAATTTGTAGTTGATCAAAATTCTTTAGATGTTTTAGAAGGGAATAATGCCAATATTAAAGTTACAACCGTTGGTAAAACAATTCCAGAAAATGTAAAAATTGTTTTAGAGGACAAAGAGTTTTTCTTGAATAAAGAAGGAACTTCAAACTTTTCGTACCTATTAAAATCTGTTGATAGCAATGCTTCCTTTTTTCTAAAATCGGGAAATGTTAGAAGTGCTGTTTTTGAGATAAATGTTTTAGATGCTCCAAGTATTAGTGATTTTAAAATAAAAGTTTTTCCTCCGTCATACACAAAAGTAAAATCTTCTCAGTACAGTGATCAAGGAAATTTAGAAGTGCCTGTTGGGAGTAGTTTAAAGTTTTTTATTGATAGTCCTAAGGCATCTAGCATAGATATTATTATTGATAGTATTCAAGATTCATTTAATAAGAATAAAGATATTTTCGAATATAAAAAGAGGTTTCTTACTGCTTCAGATTACACCATACTTTCTTCTAATAAAAATGTAAAAGATTTTGAAAAGTTAAATTATCACATAGATATCTTGCCAGATCGATCACCAATTATCAAAGCAGAACAAGGAAAAGATAGCACAGCTATTCTAGTAAATGCTTTCAAAATTGAGGTAGGGGATGACTATGGTTTTTCTAAAATCGAAGTTGTTCAGACTTCAGGTGATGACAAAGTAATTCGTAGAATTCCATTGAAGAGACCAAGAGGTATTCTTGATGTAATAGAAATTGATTTAGACAAAAATGATGTTTTTAAAAACTCTGGAGATTACAGTTTTTATTTTGAAATATTTGATAATGATCAAGTGAATGGGGCTAAATCTGCTAAGAGTGAAACCTTCAGAATTAAGAAAAATTCTGTAGTAGATGAACTAGTGAAAAATCAAAATGCGGATGACAGTAATATTTCAAATTTCGATAATAGCTTAGAAAAGTTAGATGCTACTCAGAAGGAATTTGATGAATTCAATAAGCTGCAAAAACAAAAAACAAATCTTGATTATAAAGATAAACTGAAGCTTCAGAATTTATTAGAAAAGCAAAAGGAAGAGCAAAAAGAGCTTAAAAAGTTAAATGATAAATTAACGAATACACTTAAGAATTTAGATAAGAATCAAGATACCAAAAAATCTGTTGAAGCTCTCGAAAGAATGAAAGAAGAGCTAGAGCGAAATAACAAACTAATCGATGAAATTAAAAAAGCACTTAGTGAGTTAAAGCCAAAAGAAGCTAAGAAGAAGATGGACGAATTGAATAAGAATAATGCTTCTTCAAAGAAAAGCCTCAAGCAAATTCTTGATTTAACAAAGCGTTTTTATGTGATCGAAAAGCACGCAACGATAATTCAATTATTAGAGTTGCTTGCCGTTCAACATGATTCTTTATCTGTAAATAATGACTTGAAGTTTAATAAAATCGAGCAGGAAAAGTTAAGTAATAATTGGAATGATATTCAGGAAGAATTGAATGAACTAAGAAGGAGAAACAATGCCTTACGTAGACCTATGGTTTTAGACGACGATAAACTAAAGGAGCGTACCATTGGGAAAGAGATTGAATCTATAAAGGAGCATATAAAAGAGAAAGACATTCCAGCTACTAATAAGGGACAAATATCTGCTGCAGCTATGTTGAGAACCCTAGCTAAAAAAATGAGTGAGTCACCTGGTGGCGGTGGAGGTATGAGCATGGAAGAATTAGAAGAGGACAAAGAGATGCTGCGTAAAGTATTGGATAATTTAGTAGTGTATTCTTTAGATCAAGAAGACAACATGAACCTCATTAATGGATCCAATAGTAATAATCCTAGTTACTCTAGTTATGTAAAAAAACAACATAGTCTTAAAGAAAACTTTGCCCATATTGATGACAGTTTATTTGCTATTGCAAGCCGTAATCCTAAAATTGATCTAACGATAAATAAATTAATAGAGGAAGTCAATTATAACATAGAATCTTCCATAACAAGAATCACTGATAACAAATCTGTACTTGGTGCTGTGAATATGCAGTATGCTATTGCTTCTTCGAATGAATTAGGACTAATGATTTCAGAGTCTATTCTAGAAATGGATAAAGCAAGTAAGCCTAAAAAAGGTCAGGGGAAGCCAAAGGACGAATTTCAACTACCAGATATCATTAAGAAACAAGAATCCATTCAAAAGGCTATTGAGCAGTTACTGAAAACGCAACAGCAAAAAAGTGGTGACTCTAAAAAGAAAGGTGAATCGGACAAGCCCATGCCAGGCGAAAAAGGAAGTGAATCCAAAGAGGGAAAAGATGGAGAAAAAGGTGAGAAAGGATCTAAAAGTGGAGAAGGGAAAAGCGGAGAGGGAGAGTCTGGTAAGCAAGGAAACAGTTCCTCTGGTCAGTCTAAAGAAGCAGGTAATAAAAATGGAGAAAACGGAAAGCCAAGTGATAAGTCTGGAAATAAGCCAGGAGAAAAACCTGGCAAGGGAAAAAATGGAAAAGGAAAAGAAGGTGAGCAAGGCGAAAACGGAAAAAAAGGAGAAGGAAAAAAGCAGGGTGATGGATCTAAAAAGGGAGAAGGCGATGGCGAAGGAGAAGAAGGAAAAGATGGAGAATCTAAAGGAGGTAAGTCTGATAAAGGAAAAGGAAAAAAGATAGGAGGCAATGGAGAAGGCGATGGAAGTTATGATGATGAAAATGATCTCCAGCAGATCTTCGAGATTTATAAGCAGCAACAAGACTTAAGAAATCAATTAGAAGATGCTATTTCAAAAGATGGTATTTCTCCTGATGAAAAAAGAATTCTTGATCAGATGAAAACAGTAGAAGATGAACTTATAGAAAATGGATTTGATACTGAAACCACCAAGCGAATGCAGAACTTAAAACATCAGTTGTTCAAACTAAAAAAAGCCCAATTTGAACAAGGGAAAGATGATAAACGTAAGTCTGAAAGTTCAAAAAAGAATTTCGAATCTAATATTGATAAGACAGAGTCAGGAAAGGTTTATTATAACAGTACAGAGATATTAAACAGACAAGTATTACCTTTGCAGTCCGATTACAAGAAACGCGTTAAATCTTATTTCCTAAAGTGATAACCTATAATTTTATTGATGTTGATTTTTCATTAGATGAGAATCTATATAGTACATGGATTAATGAAGTAGCTTCTAAAGAAGAGTGTACTATAGAAGAGGTCAATTACATATTTTGTACTGATGAATACCTATACGATTTGAATGTAAAATTTTTAAATCATGATACGTATACAGACATCATTACTTTCGATAATTCTCTTGGTAGAACATTAATATCAGACATCTTCATAAGCTTGGAAAGAGTTAAAGAAAATGCAGAAGAGTTTCAGGTTTCAATGAAGGAAGAGTTACACCGAGTTATGGCTCATGGAGTATTACATTTGTGTGGATACAAGGACAAGACAGATGATGAGGCTTCCTTAATGAGAGTAAAAGAAGATGAAGCAATGCAATTGTTCCACGTGGAACGCTAGTGTTGCCTAATGTATATGTTCCACGTGGAACATATAATGAGTTTTGAAGTTAGTAATAGAGATTATAGTATATAATGTTCCACGTGGAACAAATAGTATTAGCATATGTTCGATTCGATTTATGATGTTATAGTTGTTGGAGCAGGCCATGCTGGAAGTGAAGCTGCCGCTGCCGCTGCCAATATGGGATGCAAAACATTGTTGATAACAATGAATTTGCAAAACATTGCCCAGATGAGTTGCAATCCTGCTATGGGTGGTATTGCAAAAGGACAGATTGTTCGTGAGATTGATGCACTAGGCGGGTATAGTGGTATTGTCAGTGATACCTCTGCCATTCAATTTAAAATGTTGAATAAGTCAAAGGGACCTGCTATGTGGAGTCCACGTGTGCAATCCGATCGTATGCGATTTGCTGAAGACTGGAGATTGTTATTAGAAGGAACTCCAAATCTCGATTTTTATCAAGAGATGGTTTCTGGATTGGTAATAGAAGGAGGTAAAGTAGTTGGTGTTCGCACTACATTAGGAATCGAAGTAAAAGCGAAATCTGTTGTATTGACAAATGGAACTTTCCTGAATGGATTGATCCATATAGGAGAAAAACAATTTGGTGGAGGTAGAGCAGGAGAGAAAGCAGCTACAGGTATTACCGAGCAATTAGTAGATCTTGGTTTCGAATCGGGACGAATGAAAACGGGTACACCACCGCGTGTAGATGGTAGATCATTAGATTATTCGAAAATGATAGAACAACCAGGAGATGAAAATCCAGTGAAGTTTAGTTATTCGAGCAAAACAAAACCACTATCGCATCAGCGTTCTTGTCACCAAACCTATACTTCTTCTTTAGTGCACGATTTATTACGTGAAGGTTTTGATCGTTCTCCAATGTTTAATGGATCTATTAAAAGTTTAGGGCCTAGATATTGTCCATCTATAGAAGATAAAATCAATCGTTTTGCAGATAAGGATCGTCATCAAATATTTGTTGAGCCAGAAGGTTGGAATACTTGCGAGGTATACGTAAATGGTTTTTCTACATCATTACCAGAAGAAGTACAATTTAAGGCACTTCGTTCAGTAGTAGGTTTTGAAAAAGTAAAATTCTTTAGACCAGGTTACGCCATAGAGTACGATTATTTTCCGCCTACTCAATTAAAACATTCTTTAGAAACAAAACTTATCGATAATCTATTCTTTGCTGGCCAGATTAACGGAACAACAGGATACGAAGAAGCAGCATCGCAAGGATTGATGGCTGGTGTAAACGCAGCATTAAAGGTTAAAGAAAAGGATCCATTTATTTTAACTAGAAGTGAAGCTTACATCGGTGTTTTAATTGACGATTTAATTACTAAAGGAACAGAAGAGCCTTATCGTATGTTTACTTCTCGTGCAGAATATCGTACGCTATTACGTCAAGATAATGCAGATTTCCGTTTAACACCGATGTCATATAAAATTGGTTTAGCCAAAGAAGAACGTCTTCGTGAGATGGAGCATAAAAAGGCAAAATCGGATGGTTTTGTTAGTTTCTTAACGAATACTAGCATTTCCGAGAAAGTAGCAAATCCGATTTTAGAAGCTAATGGCTCTTCCCCAATGAAGCATAGCGATAAAATATATAAAGTACTTTCCCGTCCGCAATTGGTTTTGGATGATTTGTTAGAAGTCGATGCGATTAAAGAGTATATCGAAAAAGAAGAGCTGAATAAAGAAGTACTAGAACAAGCAGAGGTTCAAATTAAATATTCGGGTTACATTCAGAAAGAGAAAAATAACGCTGATAAATTGTCGAGATTAGAACATGTACGCATTCCAGATAATTTCGATTATAAACAATTAAAATCTCTTTCATACGAAGCAGGGGAGAAGCTTTCAAAAATTAAACCGGTTACTATTGCGCAGGCTTCAAGAGTAAGTGGAGTTTCGCCAAGTGATATTTCTGTTTTATTAGTGCATTTGGGTAGATAGATTCAATGTCAGACTGAGCGCAGTCGAAGTCTAGACATAACTTTAAACGGTCTCTATGTTTTATGGGCTCCGTCAAAGGGTATAATACCCGAAGGCTTGCCTTGAAATTAGAATTTTATTTCATATAAATGCCTAGTGGGCTTGACCCGAGGTAGTTTACTAGAACTTATGCCAAGAAGTCTAAAAATATTTACCATCACCGCGCTGGTTTCACGTGGAACAATGAGGGAAGCACTAGTAAATACAAGGGATTTCTATTTTGACAGAAATATTTTAAGCTTTTATATAGTCTAATGCATTAAAGTTTTAAAGGATAATAATTATACCTGCACATGTTGCAGTCACACGGAACAATGGGGAAAGTACCAACAAATACAAAGGATTACTTTTTAACACAGGAATCATTCGGATTAAGTTTTAATTCTACGTACCAATGTTATCAAACAGATCCAATACCTGTGGATCTCGAAAAATACTACGAAAGTGAGGCCTACATTTCTCATACCGATGGGAAAAAGGGGTTATTTGAATCCTTATACCAATTGGCTAAAAATTTTACGTTGGCCAATAAGCGACAACTAGTTCGTCAGCTTTTTTCAGGTAAGACAGATTTAAAAGTATTAGATATTGGTTGTGGTACAGGTGATTTTTTAAAAGCATTACCAAGTACATATTCTAAATTTGGAATAGAACCCAATGATTCAGCTCGAATCTTAGCATCACAAAAAAATATCACGTGTAAGCCTTCCGATTTAGATATAGAAGATCAATTCGATTTAATATCCATGTGGCATGTGCTAGAGCATGTTCCAGATTTAGAAAAACAGTTTAAGACTTTTGATCGTTTATTAAAAAAGGATGGTAAAATTATTATAGCTGTACCCAATCACGAATCTTTCGATGCAACATACTATGGAAAGTTTTGGGCAGCTTATGATGTTCCAAGACACGTATGGCATTTTTCAAAAACTTCTATAAAAACCATATCAGATCTACATGGATATAGCATAGAAAAAATATCTCCCATGTGGTTAGATAGTATTTATGTTTCTATGTTATCCGAAAAATATAAAAAATCGAATTTAGGTTTTGTAAAAGGGATTTTTGTAGGTTTTCTCTCAAATATATTGGCTTTAAGAAAAAAAGACACTTCGTCTTTGATTTATATCCTTAAAAAAGACAAATAAAGGCTTCTAAGGATGTTTTAGCTTCCCATTCGTATATTTTGCTGTCTGTTTTTAGAAAATAGCTTAAAAGGCCTTGTTTTTAACTTAAAATAATCGATAACAACTATTGATTTATTGTTTTTAAATAGTTATTATCTATGGTTTGTTTTCAATGTTTAACTTCGACAAATAATAGAAAATACTTCACCTCTAGCGTACTTTCGATACTTTCATTTTCGAAGCTATTTTTCACTTAGTGAAAATTTAATTAAAAAGTAAAATGATGTTACTAGACTAAATCAAAATAGAAGATTCTAAAAACGAAAACCCAGACTTTTGTTTTTAAAATTTGCTTTAGCGTAAAGGAGAATTTTATAGTTAATAGGGAATATTAGATTTCTTCGAAAAATTTCTATTTACCAATTTTAACTCCATGCATATACGTAATGATATTCTTTAAACTCGATTTAGATATTAGAACTCCATCATGATGTTTTGATTTATAATAAATACTAGTGTTTTTCTAATTTAGGAATGGTATCTTTAAGATTAAATGATTCCTCCTACACAATATTTTGAATGAGTTTTATAGTTGCTGGCAAGATTTCATTTACTGTCATTTCTAAGAGGAATATTTTGTAAACAATAGAAAATTAAAGTCAAACGTGTTCGACGTAAGTTTTTTCTCATTTGAAAATCAATTTTAAAAAAATAGTAGATTGTTTTTTAAAGAATTTTTACTCCATAAAATTGTTAAAATCAGCATGTTTTTTTAGCTCAAACACCTTGTTTTAAAGCAAGGACAAAGATCATTTTATCGTTAAAATGTTAATTTTTCGGGTCGAATTGTTGATAAATGCACACTTTTAGCATTAAATAATGCCCTTTAAGTTTTTATCTATCAAAAATCTTAGTATTTTAGTGTGTTAAAACAAGTTATCAACTGTTTGCTAACAATTTGTTAGTCGCCTCAAATCCCAAATATGCAAAGGCAAAAAAACCTACTTAGTGTATTCAGCATTTGCTGTTTATTATTCACTTCAATTTGTGTGAAAGCGCAAACGATTGGAGAATTGATGATAGGAAATGCATGTAGTACTATAGATGAAACATCCGAATTTGATGCATCCGTTGATTTAAATGGGCCATTCGATATAGGAACAGAATTTGTGCTTCAGATTTCAAATAAATCTGGAAGCTTTTCTGTTGGTGCATTAGAATTAGATACGCAGGTATTAGAATCTAGTCTAACATCAGGTGAGCTACTAACAATTAATTTTGATGTAATTTATCCATTCAATGATGGAAGTGGGACTCCTTTTGGAAGTGATGACTATAGAGCTAGAGTTTTTGTAAGGTCTACAGGCCAGAGGGGTTTGGTTTCAGATGCCTTTTCTGTTTTTATTTATGATAATCGACCATTGATACTTTTACCTAGAAGTAATTGTTCCATAACAACAATCACAGCAGAGCCTAATGATTTAGAAGAATATAACTGGTACTTATTTGACCCAATGGCTGGGGAGATTCTTTTAAAGACTACAACTACAAATACATTTACTCCAGAAGCTCCTGGAAGGTACTTTTTTAGACCAAGACTTGGTAGATGCCAGCTTTTATTAAGTCAGGCTAGATCCAATGATGCAATTGTAGATGATGGGATGAGTGCTAATGCTGTTGATTTTCAAATTACTTCATCAAGTAATTCAAATACGATATGTGCTGAAGAAAGCTTAACACTGACAAGTAGTATCGATGATCCTGATTTTGAATATCAATGGTTTTTAAATGATCAATTAATAGAAGGAGCGAATACCTCAACTTTTTTGGTTACAGGTATAAAAGCAGAAGGGTCTTATAGATTAGATATCACAAATTCTGAGTTTGGTTTTGATAGTGATTGTAGAACTTCAACATCTCAAAACAGAATTGAAGTAGATTTGCTAAATCCTACAATAAAACTACAAGAGCCTTTTGAAATAATACTTATTCCAGGTAATACTACACGACTTTTTGCTGAAGTATCAGGAGAAAATACTTCAATTGAGTGGTTCCAAGATGGCATATCTATACCCAATAGCAATAATGAATTTTTAGACGTTAATGCACCCGGAATATATACTGCACAAGTTACAGGAACTTCACGATGTTCTCAAAATACAATCATGTCCGATGAGCAAATTGAAGTAGTTCCTTTTGAAATAGAATCAATTACAATTGTTTACAGTGACGAACTTTATACAAATTGTTCTGTTAGTGAAATTTCATTAGACATTATTTCAGTAACTGCAACAAATGTATCTGGTGGTAATGTAACTATTACAGATCAAAATATAATTTCTTCACTTCCGATAGTTTGGTCAAATGAAGGAGAAATAGTTGAAGGCCAAAACTCTAGATCTTTAGTCATAAATAATGCAAACCAAAATGGAAGTTATCAAGCCATAATAGGAGAACAACCATCAAATAGCTTGCAAGTTATTTTAAGCCTAGATAGTGTAGAAATACAATCATCGAGTGCTACAAATGAATTGAACTTAGGAGAGACAATTAGACTTAGTGTCAATATATCAGATATTTTAACTTCACCAACATATCAATGGACAAGAAATGGAATTGATATTACAGAAAATGGTGAAAATCCAACATTGGAAGTAACTAGACCAGGAAGCTATTCGGTGCGTATAGATACTGATGAATGTAATGCAGCTAGTTTAGATGAAATTGTAGTAAGAGTAGAATCTTCATCTGATATCCCTATTCCAAATATTGTCACTCCAACATTAACTAGTAATAATTTGTGGGAATTACCTTTCGAATTTTCAAGCAATAGTATACTAGTAACGATAATAGATCCAAATGGAAAGGAAGTTTTAAGCCAAACAAATTATCAAAATAATTGGCCAGCATCTGGAACAGTTTTAGAAGAATCAATTTACTACTACATCATCACTAATGATGGAGAAGAGTTGAAAAAAGGAACAATCACAATATTGAGATAGCAAAATGAATAGAAAATTACATGTCATTACATTATGTTTCTGCGCAATAGCTCAATTATTGTGGTCACAAGAAGAAAGCTTTACGGGTATTCCTCAAGCCACTACACACACGTACATACAATACAATCAATTTTTATTCAATCCCGCAACATCATTCAACCAAGAAGCCGCTTACTATAATGATACCAATGGATATTTTTCCTTTTTCGGAAAATTAGAAAAGGTTGGATTTGAAGATGGGCCTAGTAATTTTGGAGGTACTTATACTAAAACATTCAATGAACATATGAGTTTTGGAGTTGCATTATTGCAACAATCTATAGGTATTTTCTCAAATTTTGGAGGAGTTTTAAATTACGCCTACAGTGTAGATATTCAAAAAGATGTTTCTTTAGCTTTTGGTACTAATGTTAGATTTCAATCTTCTTCGATAACTGGTATTAATTCATTCGAGCCAATTGATAATGGTCAATCCCTTAATTCATTTGAAAACGCAACCTTATTAAGAGGGAGTTTAGGAGCCAATTTAAAATATAAAAACTTTGATTTTGGTGTAGCTGGTCGAAATTTACTTAATACGGCATTAGCTGGAGACCCAGCTATTTTTGATACTCCGACCATAGTGGTCCATACCATGCTGGCAAAACCTATTCGTAGAAGATCAGATAATATAGTAGGAGGAATGCTATATCTAGAAAAGATCATCAATGGAACGACCATTTATGGACTTAATGGAATTATAAAAAATAAGAAATACGGTTTCGCTCAAATCGGTTACAATCAAGTATTTGGAGTTTCTTTAGGCTTAGGATTTAACGTAGCACCATTTGCTACCATTGGATATACGATAGAAAGAGGTATTGGAGATACAGGATCGTTTGGATCTAGTCATGAGATTGTATTAGCGTATAACATTACCCAGCCAAGAAGAAAAGCAAAGAAAAGAAAGAAACAACCACAGAAACCAGCTCGCGAATTACCTGAAAGAGAAGAATTATCTAAGGCAGAACAGTTAATTGCACTGAAAAAAGCTAGAGAAGAACAACAAGATAAATTAGCAGCATTACAAGATGCTAGAGAAAAAGCTACGTTACTACGTAATCAAAAATTACTCGAAGAAGAGCAAAAAGCAGCGGATGAGCAATTGCTAGCAACTATTGAAGAGCAATTAGACGGTAATGATATAAATGGAGCACGTGCAAATCTAGATCGTATTTTAAACAGTCAATATATTGATGACGAGACCAAGAAAGCAATCAATAGCAGATTTACAAGAGTAGCAGGACTACAAAACGATATCGAAGAGGAAAATTTACGTATTGCAGAAGAAACGCGTGCTAAAAATGAAACTAGATCTGCTTTACAAAGATTTAACCAGCTGATAGCTGAAGGAAATGAACGAGAGGCTCGCGCTTTATTAGAGCGTATCAATATTAGCAAATATGCCACAGTAGAAGAGAAAGCGGCATTATCAGCAAGCTTAGATAAACTGACTTATGAATTAGAAGCAGAAGCAGAAGTAGTAGAAGTAGAAGCTAAAAATAGAAGAGCAGACAGTGAGTTACTTCGCGTAAGTATTACACTGTTAGATGATGGAAACTTAGCGCAAGCAGAAACTAATGCAAAACTGATTCGTGAAAGTAAGTTTCTAACGAGAGAAGAGAAAAAGGCTTTTTTATCTAGATTGGTTCAATTGAATGAAGAAACACAAGAACGAGAAGTTGACAAAATATCACTATTGGCTAATGTCGATAGATTATTGGTAGCAGGTACAAGTCTTTCTGATTTAGAAATACAATCTGAATTAATAAAGAGTACAACCTTACTAAATGATGATGAGAAGCGTTCCACTTTAGAGCGTATTAGTACTCAGATAACAGCAAAAAGGAATGAAGAGAAATTGGCTTTCTTAGAAAAAGCTGAAACTAAAATAGTAAATGGAGACCCTGTGGAATTACAAGCTCAGGCAAGTCTTATTCGTAATTCTAAATTATTAAGTGATACCGAAAAACAGTCTATATTATCTCGAATAACTAGAACACTAGAAGATAAACAAAGATCATCAAACGACTTTTTTGCGATATCCGAAACAGCAATTGCTGCAGCCGATGTTGAAGGTTTAGAAAAGCAATCCGAATTGATCCGTACTTCTTCGTTGCTTTCAGATGCGCAAAAGCAAGCTTTATTGGAAAGAGTAATTACGAAGCAATCGGAAAATAAAGATCGACAAGACGTTTTTGAAAAAGAAATTGAGGAAAGTTTAGTTGTTGCCAATTTGGATGATTTAGAAAAGAAATCTTCTCTAATTCGTGCATCTTCTTTTATTCCAGCAGAAAGAAAAGGTTCATTATTAGATCGAATAACTAGCGTTAGCAATTACAGAAAAACAGTAGATGAGATTTCTAATGTTGCCACTCAAGACGATAAATTAGAAGAAGCAAGTCTAGAAGAATTAAGACGTCAATCATTATTGGTGCGTACTGCTAGTTTCTTAAAAGAACCTCAGAAAAAAGCGATTCTTCAGAAAATCTCTTCATTTATAGAAAATAAAGAGGAAGAAATTAAAATTGCTCAAGAAGAAGGAGACGAGAAAAAGCTTAGTAAGCTACTTCGTTCTACTACATTAACAAAAACACAAGAAGATTTAATTGTTGAAGCTATTAATCAAGCTCAGGTATCTATTACTAATACCGATGATGTATCGGAATTAAGAGCTCAGAAAGATTTCTTAAACGATCAAGATTTAATACCACAAGAAGAAAAGCAAGCGCTATTAGAAGAAATAGACGATAAGATTAATGATATAGAAGGAGAACGTTTACGTTTAGAAGAGGCAGCTAGGCTAGCCGAAGAACAGCGTAAAGCAGAGGAAGCAGCTAGATTAGCTGAAATAGCGAATCAGAAAGCAGCACTTATTGCAGGTGTTGACAATCTTATTGCTAATGGTAGTATAGAAGACCTTGAGGGCCAAAAGAGCTTATTGGAAAACAATACTTTTTTAGCTGATTCAGAAAAACAAGATCTTAATAATAAGATAGATAATGAGATTGATAGAAGAAATCAAGAAACGTTACGAATTGCAGAGGAAGCAAGACAACGAGAAGAAGCAATAACCGCAGCGGAGAATGTAATTGCTACAGGTACTATAGAAGAGTTACAACGTCAATCTACATTATTACGAAGCAGTACATTAATTCCTGCTGATGAAAAAGAATCTTTACTAGAAAAATTAAATTCGAGTATTGCTAATAAAGAAGCAGAAGAGGCCCGTATCGCCGAAGAAAAGAGATTGGTAGAAGAAGCTCGTATAGCAGAAGAAACACGATTAGCTGAGGAGGCTAAACAACGTGAAGAAGAAATTGCCGCAGTTGAAAACTCTTTAGATGCAGGAGATGTTGAAGCATTGAAGCGTCAATCTACATTGTTAAGAAGCAGTACACTGATTCCAGAAGCAGAAAAACAAAGCTTATTAGAGCGTATCACTACGACTATAGCAAATAAAGAAGTAGAAGAAGCACGTATTGCAGAGGAAACAAGACAGCGTGAAGAAGCAATAACCTCAGCGGAGAATGTAATTGCTACGGGTACTATAGAAGAGTTACAACGTCAATCTACATTATTACGAAGTAGTACGTTAATCCCTGCTGATGAAAAGGAATCTTTACTAGAAAAATTAAATTCGAGTATTGCTAATAAAGAAGCAGAAGAGGCCCGCATCGCCGAAGAAAAGAGATTGGCAGAAGAAGCTCGTATAGCAGAAGAGACGAGATTAACTGAGGAGGCTAAACAGCGAGAAGAGGAAATCGCAGCAGTTGAAAATACTATAGATGCTGGAGATATAGAGGCATTACAACGTCAAGCTACCTTATTGAGAAGCAGTACACTAATCCCTGCACCGCAAAAGCAAGCGTTATTACAACGTCTTACAAATACAATACAACGAGAAGAGGAAATCGCTGCAATTGAAAGTACTATAGATGCTGGAGATGTAGAGGCATTACAACGTCGTGCTACCTTATTGAGAAGTAGTACAATAATACCAGCAGAACAAAAAAGAGACTTATTAGAACGGGTAGAAAATACAATTGAGACTAAAGAAGCAGAAGTTGTTAAGAAACGTGAAGAAGAAATTGCAGTAGTTGAAAATACCCTGGATGATGGAGATGTTGAAGCGTTAAAGCGTCAATCGACTTTATTAAGAAGTAGTACAATAATTCCTACAGCACAAAAGCAAGCATTATTACAACGTATAACAACTACTATAGAAAATAAGGAAGCAGAAAAGAGAGCAGAAGAAGCTCGTTTAGCATTAGAAGCAGAACAAAAAGCTGTAGCAATAAACAAAGCAGAAGGTGTAATAGCTAGTGGTTCTATAGATCAACAGCGTTCTGCTATTGAAGATATTCAAGCAAATGATTTATTAAGTGCTTCTAAAAAGCAAGAATTGATAAATGCTTTAGAATCTAGTATAGCTAGTAAAGAAGCAGAAGAGGCTCGCATTGTCGAAGAGAAGCGTTTGGCTGAAGAAGCACGTATAGCTGAGGAGAATCGATTAGCAGAAGAAGCACGTATAGCTGAGGAAAAACGATTAGCTGAAGAAGCTCGTATCGCAGAGGAGAATCGCTTGGCAGAAGAGGCTCGTATTGCTGAAGAAAAGCGATTAGCAGAAGAGGCTCGCATTGCTGAGGAAAAACGATTAGCAGAAGAGGCTCGTATTGCTGAAGAAAAGAGACTAGCCGAAGAAGCACGTATTGCAGAGGAGAAGCGCTTGACAGAAGAGGCACGTATCGCCGAAGAGCAGCGATTAGCAGCAATAGAAAGAGAAAGACAGCAAGTATTGTCTGAAACTCAAAATATATTAAGCTCAGGTACATTACAAGATTTAAAAAAGCAAAGAGATGTGCTTAACAATGATCAAAATCTAGATAATGCTCAAAAGAGAGATTTATTAGTACAAATCGATGCAGAAATTGGATACAAAGAAGCAGAGATCAAACGAGAAGAAGAAGCGAGAAAGAGAGCAGAGGAGGCTCGTATAGATCAATTACGTAGAGAAGAAGAAGAAAGAAGACGAGTTGAAGAAGCACGTATTGCTGAACAAAGACGTGTTGCTGAAGCAGCAGCTAGAAAAGCAGAGGAAGCGCGTTTAGCAGAGGAGGCTCGTATTGCCGAAGAAGCACGTATAGAGCAAGAACGATTGGCTCGTAAAAAGAATTCTTCATTATCACGTAGTACAACCGTTGTTGAACAAGAAGAGAAGAGAAAATCTGCTGAGTTAAAAAGAGTAAGCAAAGTGTTGCAAGATGAAAAAGAAAAAGAAGAACGCCGTAAAGCTGTACAAGCAGAGCTGAAAAGAACAACGAAAGTAATAAAGTCGAATGATGGAACTAACGGTTCTGGAGCACGACTGAAAAGAACAATTAAGATAGATCCTAACAAACAAGGAAATATCGATAGAAAGCCAAGAAATATTTTAGAACTACAAAGAGAATTCTTTGAAAAAGAATTGCACTTGAACCCAAAGCTTGAGTTGACCAAAATACCATTTGTACAATTGGTTAATGCTTTGGTAAACTCAGATGAAGTATCTGATTTGATAGAAGAAACCAAAACGATTGATTTGAATAAGAAAAATCGTAAAGTGTTAAAAACTAAATTAAAGAGTATTCGTACCTCTGAAAATCAGTAATTTTAAGAAGAGACCCAAACAAACCTACTATATATTACCCTAATTACTAAATGTCTGTGTTATGAAGAAGATTTACGCTATTTTGATAAGCTTTCCGCTCAAAGGTTTATTTATATTATTTTGCTTTTTTTCACTTGTTAGTCTAAATGCTCAGGTAGTAAGAGACTTTAGTGTAGTATATCAAGAACAGGTACAAGGGGGTATGCAAGTGATTAGTAACTCTGCTTTAGGTGTTGCACAAGGGGGTAGAAATCCTAATACAGAAGGTTATAATCCTCAAACAGGAGATAGGGGTAATAATGGCGTTTTAGCAGGCTATATTGACATAGATAGCTCTTCCGATACAAGATTTACGCCAATATTTACAAATTTAGATCGATCCAACCCTAGAAATACTACTTTCTCATCAAGTGCCGCAGAATTAAAAATTAATCAAACAGGTAGAGAAGGCTGTGCACAAGTGGTACAAGCTTATTTATATTGGGCGGGTCAATATGCTTATGCTAGAGAGACTACAAGTGAAGATCATGTAGGTGTTGGTAGGGGAACTAGGCCTTTAGATTTGAATATTATTGGAAGTAATAGAGAATTTATTGATGCCGATGGTGACGGTAATAGAGATGATCAATCATTTCCAGAAATTAAAATTTTGCCTCCGGGTGGAGATACATATTATAATATTTCGCTGTTTCCTGACGCTACTGTAAATATAAACCCTGGTGGAATTAGATTAGAAACAATACTGGTAGAAGATGGAATTTTTACACTTCCTGGGACAACTGCAACGAGAACTACTAGTTTGAGCAATAATCAAGCGGCAAATATTAGAAGATTTTCTCCTGTTGTTTGTCGTACAGATATCACAGAGTTAGTACAATCACTAGACAATCCTGATGGGATTTGGACGGTAGCAGATATAAACGGAATCATAACAAATGGAGATAGGCCTCCTAGAGATGCGGGACCTAATGATGGTGTTGATGCCGTTTCAGGTTGGAATATGATCGTGATTTATGAGGATCAAAATGAACCTGAGCGTATTATTACGATATCTGATGGTTTAGTAAACATTATAGAGGGTGGGGATGATGTAAACTTTACAGTCGATAATATTCAAACAATACCTTTCGGCCCTGTAAATGCAGATATTTTTGTAGGTGCAATTGAAGGTGACCCTGATAGAGAGGGTGATTTTCTTCAAATCCTGTCAGCATCAACATCTGATCCAGAAAATGTAACAGTCGATCCTAATTTTGGAGCAACTTTACAACCAAATGTATTTCATGATGGCTCTGATGAGCCTAGAGGTAATTTTTTCAATGGATCTATAGCAACGGTTACAAGAGAAGATTTATTGTCAACTTCTACTACTATAAGACAATTTGAGCCACAACCCGATAGATTTCCTAATAACGGAAAAAATTATACGTTTGAAGGAGATAATTTTATACTTAATAATACAGGTAATCTACTAATTGATAATAACCAAACTAGGGTAGACCTTACTTTAACTACAGATAGAGACAATATCATTAGTTATGTAAATGCCTTTGCCATAGAAGTTATAGCGCCAAGAGTAGTTGTGTTGAAACAAGCTTTTGATGAAATGGGTGATTTAGTAGATCAAAGTGGTAATATTAATTACGGATCTACTTTGACTTACGAAATGACACTGACGAATATTGGAAACGACAATGCGATTAATTTAGTATTAGAAGATTACATTCCTGCAAATACGGAGTTAACTGCATTTTCAGGAGGACATTTTTTTGAGTTCGAAGGCACAACTGGAGATCGCCGTTCTTTTTCTACCATAGGAAGTACAGATGCACCTGACGGAAATGAACCAAGGGTAGTTCGAACAGGCTTAGCAACGCCACCTTTAGGTTTTACAGATAATCCATTTCCTTACGAATCAGAATTAATACGTTTTGAGTTTAATGCCTTTGCTGGAGAAGCCAATGACAATAGACCAGATGATGCAAATCCAAATAATAATTTTTCATTGGGGTATTCCCCTTGTGCGACAGGTTGTTCTAACATACAAGAAATCAAAGTAAGATTTCAAGTAACCGTTTTAGAAGAGTGTGCACCATCGCTCAATGCCTGTGCAAATATTGTACAAAA
Source organism: uncultured Aquimarina sp. (assembly GCA_947499005.1). Taxonomy (GTDB): domain Bacteria; phylum Bacteroidota; class Bacteroidia; order Flavobacteriales; family Flavobacteriaceae; genus Aquimarina. The sequence continues at coordinate 46,282 of CANMML010000003.1, read as the reverse complement.
TATTGCTTTAATCGATTATGAAGGTGAAGAAAATATAGACTTTGAATTAAGTTTCCCTGAAGGAAGCTTTTTTGGAATCATTCAAGAATGTAATCCTAATTTTGATCCAGGTCCCACAATTCAATTAACACCGCCAAGCTTAGAATGTAATTCAGCAGAACGTACCATTTGTGAAAATAATGGAACGGTAGCGTTAACTGCGGGTAGAGATTTTGATGAATATAACCTATACTTCTTCAATAATGAACCTAGTGGCTTTAGTCTTCCTGGCGATTTGCCAAGTGCTGATTCCGTAATTGATGAAACAGCGGCAACGTTCAATGCGCAAACAGCAACAACAAACCCTAGCTTTACCGTAAATCAATCAGGTTTCTATGTCTTAGAGGGTGCTTTAACAGGTATGGAATGTGCCAATGAGTATGAATCTTTTACTGTAGATTTATTTGATGTATCAGCAGCTCAAAATCAACCTTTGAGAGATTTAGATTTAGGTGGAATTCTTCAAAGTGAATGCCCTAGTAATCCAGGTTTACAAGTCGTATTGTTTGAACTTTGTGGAGATAGTTTCGATATACCAACCAATTTTCCACCAGGGACTGAGCTTATTTGGAGTAAAGTGGACGCTAGTACTTGTGTTCGCGATATGAACGATAGTGAACTTTGTCCAGTATCGGGCACCAATTGTGGGTATATTTTAGAGGATAGAGACGTTGTTGGAGATAATACAACTTTAGACACTTCAAACCCTAATGATTTAGGCACCAGTTCATTTAGAGTAACTGAGATAGGCGATTACCAACTGAGTATTACGTTGTCTAATGGTGGATGTAATTTTGTTTCTTATTTCAGGGTAATACCATTTGATGATAGCCTTTTTGATATTAATGCTGCAGACCCACGATGTGATCAAGATGTGGTGATTGCGGCTTCAGGATTTCCAGGTGCGGCTTCAAATGTTATTTATGATTTAGAGTATTTCGTTTTCGACGGTACTAATTTTGTTTCTTTACCGAGTAGTCCGGGTAACCTAAATCCTCAGACAGACCCTACAGATGATGATTACGGTACTTATGAAGTTGAAAGACCAAACTTGACAACGACGACTAGTTTCACCTATAGGGTAATAGCAACACCTCGAGTAAATTCAAGTGTGTCAGGTTCTGCAGGGACCACTATTGGGACTAGTTGTGACATTTCTAGAGATGATGTAGTTACATATAATATTGCTGAATTAACCAATGATGCGCTAAGCCTACGACAACCCAATTGTTTTTTCGACCAAAATCCATCTGACGATGTACAGGAAAATAGAGGTACCGCTACTATTACAGCACCATCAAGTTTTGAAGAATACACCTATCAATTAATAAATGTTGATGCTACTCCTGATAGTCAAGTACAATTAGTAAATAGCTCAAATAATACACATGCATTTGATGATCTATTACCAGGTACAACGTACAAAATTCGTGTATTTTTTAATGGACAAGGAGTAACAGTAAATCCAAATCAAAGTGTAGATCCTAACGATAATTGTGTTGTCGAAACTGCAGAGTTTACAATAGATGATGTTGAAGAATTTGGCACGTTAAACCCAACAGTAGTTAGAAGATTAACATGTGAACCAAGCATAGTCAGATTCGAATTTTCTGGACCTGTAACTTCTTATAGTATTCCTGCATTAAGTATTCCTAATACGATTTATAATGGAGCTTTTGAAGTTAATATAGATGATTTCGCCAATGCGCCTAACCCTCCAATCGATGAAGACACCGCCTCACCAATTGTAAATAATGATATTAGGTTTATCAATGTTGATGGTACACCTACGTTCACTATATTTTTAAACAACGGAAATAACTGTAGTGAATCTTTTACGGTTCCTAACCCATTATCACTATACAGTCCACTAACGATTGAAGAACCTGTTCCTCATACGGATGTATTATGTAATGGGCAATCTACAGGAAGATTTACAATAAATACGAATGAAACGGTTCCTTCTGATACCAATGTATCTTATATCGTCGAGCTTCCATCTAGCCCTTTACATCAGTTAGATTTTGGTACGAATAGTTCTAATATCCAAACGGGTTTTGAAAGAGTAACTACGACTACAATAAAATCTGGAAGTAATGACTTTGGTTGGGCTGCTGGAACAACGGGTATCGATTCTAGAGATCGCACAAGCGGTGCTGGTATTGTAAATGAATTAGAAAGAGATTTAATATTTAGTCCAGATCCTGAAACTTTCGAAATTAGCGTACCTAATGGGGCGTATCGAGTTACAGTAACCCTAGGTGATTTTGATAACCCTCATGACAACATGACCATTGACGCCGAAGGCGTGCGTGTGGTAAGTGATATTGATAGAGGTGCAGGGCAAATAGACCCAGAAACCTTTTACACTTCAGTAAATGACGGTATTTTAACGTTAAGGTTCGATGATCCAGATACCGCCGCTCCAAATGATCTTAATTGGGTGGTAAATGGTATTGTAGTGGAAGAAGTTTTATTACAGACTAGTTCAACCTTTACAAATTTAGAGGCAGGTACTTATGACGTACAGCTTTTAGAGACGATTACGTTTGCTGATGGTACTACTAGCCAATGTGAAACAGACACTGTTTCGGTCACTATTGAAGAGCCAGCTGCATTAACAGCACCTGTCATTAGGCTAGAAATGCAAAATGAATGTACTTCGACAGGAGAAACAGGAGGTATTATCGAGGTAGTAGATGCCAATAGCTCGAGTACCGATTATGGAGGTACACCCCCTTATACATTTCAATTATTTAGAGATGGAGGAACAACACCATTTGCTACAGCACCAAGAAATACATCCGATCCCCAATTATTATTCGAAGATTTACCCGCAGGAAGTTATCGAGTAAATGTACTAGATGATAGTGGAGTTACCAATTGCCCTGCACCTTTGTCGAATACAATTGTAATTGAACCTGTACCTGTTTATACGCTTAGTGAAGCAATTGCTAATCCTACTTGTAATGCTTCTGGTGATGAAGAACCTACGGTCGAGGTTACTATTTCAGCCACATTTACAACCCCAAGTGCTGCCCCATTTCCTGATGTAGAATACAGAGTTTCAAGAAATCAAGGAGGAGGTAGTACACCATCAAGTGCTATTTTTAATAATACTACAGGAGTGTTTGACCTTGCTCCAGGGAGATATACTATTGAATCAAGAACAGTAGATAGTAATTGTATTGAGGATATTGCTATAGTGGTACCTTCCATTGAAAGACTTAGAATTCAAAATATACAGAATAGAAATCGCTTGAGTTGTTTTGATTCGGATGATGCTTCGGTGAACGTAGTAATCTCTAGAATTTCAACATCACCACAGTATGATTATGTTATAGAAATTGTAGATGTTTCTACAACTCCACCAACAGTAGTTGATCCTAATTTTAGAACGGTAACGAATGAAGTCAGACCAGATACGTTTACTATTGAAGGCTTGAGCTTTATTGCAGATCCGTTACGCTATAGAATTATTTTGACAGACAGAAGATCTAATTGTATTAGTGTATCAGAAGCTTTTGCCATTGCTGCAGGGCCAACGCCACCTACAGTATCTGTAATTGATGGTCCTAGGTACAATTGTGTAACAAATACCTATTCCGTTACCTTAGAAGGAGCTGGAGGAACACCTGGTAGAGGAGGCGATCCAGAATATGAATATGCGATTGACGACCCTAACACGCCCGATTTAAACCCAGGAACTCCTGAAATAGATCCTGATTATGGATATCAAACAAGTGCAACTTTTAATAATATTGTGCCGCCTTCAGTAGGCGACGATACTAATTTTGTACTATTAGTACGCGATGGTAATAGCTGTGGAAATATCCCCACGAATCAGATATTTAATCCAATACCCGACTTAGTAGCTACTGAAGCTACATCTAATTTATGTATTCCTAGGATAACAGCAGATGCCCCTATAACGTTAGGTATAAACGTATCAGGAGCAGCAGATTTTTCATATACCATACCTAGTCTAGCCTCTTTTACAAGTGCTACAACGGTTACTGATTTTACAGGAAATAGTGGAACATTCACTATAACCCTTCCACGTACCACGCCAGCGGGAGATTATGATGTAAATGTTTTCGATAGCAATCATGAATCATGTCCTGCAATTGTGACTTTTACTGTAAATGAACCTATAGAAGCTGTGGTAACTGATTCCGAAGAAATACTTAAATGTAATTCTAGTGGTGATTTGACAGGAGTAGTAGCTTATGTAGAAATCAGAGCTACAGGTGGAACAGGTATTTATTCTTATCAAGTATCTCCTAGAGACGCAACAACTACAATAGTTTCTGGAACATCTCCAGATACTGGTGATACATTAAGCAATAGCAATCCACGCTTCGAATTTGATAATAGTTTTGATAGAGAAACAATAGAAATAAGAATTGTAGATAGTAGTGCCCCTAATTGTGCCTCTAATGTGATTACTTTAAACCCTGTTTTCCCAGAATTGTTTACCGTTTCAGAATCCCTTGAAACAATTAATTGTAGTTCTTCGGATCGTTTAGTGTTAACTCCTTCTATAGGAGATCCAGCAGATTATGTATATACTTATGATGTTGATGGAACAATTACTGCCGATAATCCAAACAATTCATTCCCTGTTTCAGGTACGGTAAATTACACCGTTAGAAATACTGCAACAGGTTGTTCGGTTTCAGGAGGGCCTTTAAATGTTCCGGTGTTTACGAGAGCTAGTTTTGAAGCTGGTGTTCCAACCTCTATTCAGTGTTTATCAGATGGTACAACAACGTCTGACGGTTCTTATACCCTTACATTCAATCCACAAAGTTTTACAGCGCCGTACAGGTTTTTAGTAGAAGAAGAAGTTAGTATAGCACCATCTGTATACCAATCAACGACTATTACACCATCATCAGTAAATAATGTCGTTGGTGGTAATATTGAAGCATTGTTTAGTAATTTAAGTATTGGAAGGTATAGAATTACTGTTTTTGATGTTAATGATTGTGACCAAACATTTGTACCGTTTGTAATTTCAGGAATACCCGAAATATCCATAGGTGATGCAATATTATCTACACCAGCAACATGTGTAGACGGTGTAGATATATATTTTTATATAGAAGGAGGTACTGAACCTGCAGATTTTAGATTAGCATTGGTAGACACTGATTTTGTTGACCCTAGCTTAATTCAAAGAGACGAGCCTCCAACTCCTTTTGACGTATTCCAGCGATTAGGAAATACTGATTTTACGAGTATTCCACAGAGGGTAATTGATGAAAGACTAGACCCAGATGGTCAGAGTGAGAACGATTTCTTTCAAGATATTTTAGATAATTTACCAGGTTCTTCAGGTATTAGCTCAATACCTGAATTAAGATCAAGATACTTTAGAATTCGACGCCAAAGACCTGGGGAAATCTATTTGATAAGAGCAAGAGAAGGTGATGACGCTTGTTCAACTCCTTTTGAAACAGAAAGAGGACAAGATGCGCCTGAAATTTTAGCAGTAAATACAGCAAACGCAACTAATACGGGAGGCTGTGATGATGTAAATACGGGATCAATTGACGTTACTTTTTCTATCAGCAATACGATAGATCAAGTGGGTAATCAATTTAGAGTTGAAGTAATTATTGAAGAATTTTCAATAGAAACAATAATAGGTAATACTGTCTTAATAGATGCTGACGGAAGAGGTACCTATGGCGATTTAGACCCAGCAGCTGATCCTGATGATAAAATTATCATTGATGGTTTGCCAGAAGTTACGGGTGCCTTTGTAAGGATAACATTTGAAGGTACTGTTTGTAGTGAACCATCAGCTCCGTTCAATATCGGTCGAGATCCTGAATTGGAGAATTTTACAGCAACCCCAACAACTGCAAGTTGTGCACCTAACGAAGATTTTACCATTGATTTAAGGGCACAAGGAGGTACACTTCCTTATCGATTCTTAATACAACGTCAAGGGCTAGGAGCACCAAACGCCGCAAGTACTTATCCTATTACGACCCCAACAGCTACTTCGACTAGTGTACAGGTAACGTTACCAGCATCTACTTCGCCAATCGATGATCGTATTCGACCTGCTGATGCCTTAGAAATAGCGGCTAATCCTGATATTTTTGGATTTATCGACGCTTATATAGTAGATGCACAAGGTTGTACTTTACAACAATTAAATATACCACTAGAATTAGAGCGATTACCAGAATTAACATTTACGAGTACGGTAGATTGTAAAACCGATGACGGTCCATTTACGGTTGATTTTAGAATCGATAATTTTGACGAAACTCAAGTATATACCTTGCGTGATACGGGTACCTCTGGAGCAATCACACCAACGACTTATAGTAGTACTAGTGGTCTTGCGGATCAAGATTTAACCTTTGTTACCGGTACTACTCAAGCGACAGGAGTTTTAACAGTAAATGCACCAGGTAGTTTTACCGTAGAGGTTTCGAGTAATGAAAATCCTTCATGTACTGACCCCGATAGTTTTGTGATCTTCCCAAGGCTACAAGCTGAAGCGATACCTTCAGGAGTAGATTGTTTCAATGAATTCGAAGAGATTACGGTAAATATTACAGGTGGTTTTGCAGGAGAAACGAATCGTGAAATTACGGCAGTAATTACAGAAACGAGTACGAGTAGAACAGCAACTGAAACTCTTTTGGTACCTTCAAATAATAGTACTCCTACTTTAGTATTTAATAATGTTATTTCGGGTGCAACTAGTTTTCCATTAAGGGCTGGAGAAGCGTATACTGTTCAAATATTTGATGAACGAAACAATACAATTTCTTCATCTTTAACTTGTGATGTGTTATTAAATGTAGATCCTCAGGATCCTATTGTTCCTGCTCAGATTTCGACTACCCAAAATGAAGTTAGCTGTCCTACAGAAGCTGATGGAAGTTTAAGGATTGTAATTGATAACAACGGAAGTGAAATACCGCCTGCACCAGTATACAGATTATATCGTTTTGATGATGCCGATGATGCAACAAATTTAGCTGCGGCAACTAATGCTTTTAATCAAGCAAATGCCAGAGATTACAGTGCTTTTGTAGATAGTAGATTAGTACCAAACGAAGCTTCTACAAACCCTATTGCCGATCGCGATAGTAGTGATCCATTCTTTAGAGAATTATCAGCTAGTCCAGCATATTATGTGCCTTTTATAGAAACTAGTAGTGGATGTTTTGTCGCTGGTTCTCCAGCTCAAATAGGGGCACCCGCAGTACCAAGTTTTACAGGTATTAGTACAAGTGCCACACAAAGCAGGTGTTTTGAACCTTTAGCAGCTGATCGTACAGGGTCAAGTATAACGATAACTATTGAAGGCACTGTTGATTTATCTTTATTTAATTATGTGTATGAAATTATCGATGCTAATGGAGATGTTATAGGACCAATTACCATAGCAGCGGGAGATTCGCCAATTACACGTCCAGTACCATTTGATGAAGCTGTTAATTTAACCTATACCATAAGAGTATACGACACAGTTACGGAAAATTGTGGGGTATTTACAGATACTCAAACCATCAATGCTTGTACGCCATTCGAAAAGCAGCCTCTTTCTATTAGTGCTATAGCAAATGATTTAGATTGTTTTGAAGGAACTGACCCAGATGGTACTGCTACAATTACTATAGTAGATACCGAACCTGCTTTTAGTTTAAATTATGATTTTACCATTACGCCTAATGACGGTAGTGTAGCAATCCCAAACCCTTCTTCAGGAACAAACCAAACCTCAGGAACTATAAATGTTTCTAATCTTCAACCTGATATTCTATATACGATAGCGGTTATCGATAATAATAATGAAGATCCTACTGCTAGAAGACAGCCTCTTGTTAATTTTAGTGTCGAAAACCCTGAAGAAACAGGAGCAGCCCTTACAGAAAATACGCCATTATTTAGTTGTCCGTCAGGAAATAGAACAGCAAATGTAGTAGCGAGATCTTTAGATGGTCAACCGCCATATAATTTTGAATTAAGAAATCCTGCCGGAGATCTGGTTAGTGTGATATCTGGACAAACAAACCCCACAATTGGAAGTACAAACCCAGTAGCTAATTTTTCTTTCGATAGTACTAATGGAGACGGCACATATACTTTAGTAGTTACTGATGGTAATGGATGTATGGCAGAGGATACATTGAATGTTACCTTCCCTCCAGAAATACAAATAGATGCAGTAGTATTGAATGGTTGTATTCCAAATGCTGCTAATACTAATCCTGTAGCTGTTAGAATAGATGTTACTGATCTATCTGGAATTGCTCCTGGTGGAAATTATATATACAGATGGTATGCACAAGGAACAGATCCTTCTTTATTACCTGCATTTTCATCGCCATTCTCTAGTGATAACCCAATATTCATAAACGATACAGGTATTACTTCAGCAGGAATATATGTAGTTGAAGTCCAAGATGAAGCAAGCGGATGTCCTGTTACGGATACTTTCGAGATTTTAGCACCTGTAACAGCGAGCTTAACTGCTAATGCCCCTATTCGATGTGATGCTGATGGAAATATTCCGTCAAATCGATTTGTATATGAAGCTACATTGTCAATTATGGGAGGTATTGGTGCTCCTTATGATTTGGAAGTTTTTGATGGGACAGGGACTGAGATTACGGATCAAATAAGTATTCCAGATCGTGATACCGCAACTCCAAGGTTTTTATTCACAAGTGCATTCGATACAGATGCGAGAAGAGCGATTAGCATTCGAGTTATAGATAATGCAAGTCCAGTAAATTGTCAACTAGCTACGCCAACTACTTTTAGTATAGAAGTTCCCGAATTCCCAAGTGCGACAATAGAATTTGACCCTATAGAATGTAATAACGGAAATACCAATATCACTATTAATGCAACGCCTACTTCTGAAACGTTAGAATATCGTTTTTGTGGTGAAGATTGTACCGAGGCAGATTTAGAAGCACTAGCTTTTGTTTCTGGTGCTAATGTAGCTAATGGTATTGAAGCAGGAGTATTTAGGTATCAAGTAAGGAATAGCTTAGGTTGTATTTTTTCTGATGATTTTAACATAGAAGAGCCCAGTGAAATAGCAGTAGTTTTCGATAATCAAAACGTGACTTGTAATACTTTAGGTTCAGGAAGTGATGGTATTATCAGGGCCCAAGCCTCTGGTGGAGCTCTTGGTGGAGCTGCTGTTAGATATACTTATGAGTTAGTAGGTAATGGCGCTACTTTAAGAAGAGAAAACACCACTACTCAAGCAATATTCAACAATATTGAAGCAGATATTACCTATCAGTTAACAGTTACTGTTTTAACTAATAGCGGTGTGCCGACTTCATGTACGTTGACAAGACCAGTTACCTTACCAAATAATCCATCATTTGATGCTATTGGCTTTGAAACCGAGGTAACAGATTGTAATAGTGGAGTATCACTATATTTTGTGTTGGATAATGCTAATGATGCTTCTCAATTAGAAATAGAGGTAGAGGGAGCTAATTTTATAAGTCCCGAAGCAAGTTTTACAGATGATGTGGCTCGTTTTGGAAATACTGATTTTACATCGGATACAGGGATTGATTTTAGTGTAGGTATTGCCAACTCACCAGAAGCTCAAGAACGTTATTTTAGAATTACAAACTTGCCATTTAAAACGGCTGGAGAAGAATATGTTATTCGAGTAAGAGAATTGGGGACCTTAAATAATTGTCCTACTACGTTAGAATTTCCAGCTGAAGTTAATCCTTTCATCACGATTACCGAAGTCAATCCTACACCAACTGGTGCTTGTACAGCAGATACAGGAGCATTAGAGGTTGTTTTTGAGGTTAGTGATACTAGTCTGTTAGGTGAAACGTTTACTGCTGAAGTTTTTGATGGAACCACTTCATTAGGAACACCTGGTAGTGGAGTAATCACGACTTCTCCAGGAACGTTAATTATTACAGGTTTACCCGAAATTACTACAGCTACTGTAGTGGTAAGCAGTGGAAGTTGTGAAGCTACGGCACCTTCACCAGCTTTACCTGTTAATCCAATGCTTGAAAGTCCAAGTGGTGGTTCAACTTTAGCTAATTGTAATGACAATGCTGTTTTAAGTTTATCTGCTAGTGGTGGTAGTGGTAATTATAGTTTCTCTATTACAAATATCAATGCTGCTGTGCCAGGAACTTTTGAGGCTTTAGGAACGAGTTCTTTTGAAATGAACTCGAGCGAAGCAGTTGCTTTAGATAGTAGAATAACCTTAGTTGAGAACATTTCAAGTCCAACCGCAGCGCAACAAGCTGTTATAGATAGTGATCCGTTTGTTTTTGGATTAGTAGATATTTGGGTAAGAGATTCAAATCTATGTGTTGCAGGTCCTGTACCTGTTGGAGTAAGAAGAGTAAATACACCAAGTTTTACAATTTTAGATATTGCTAATGAGTGTGATGGAAACTCTTTTGATGTTTCGTACCAAATAGGAAACTATGATGCTAATCAAGCGTATCGTATATCAGGTTCCTACAGTGAAAATATAAACGCTGCATCTTTAACCGCTGTCAATGCAACAACGGTAACAGGTACTTTTACAGTTAGTAATAGAGGAGATTTTGATATTAATTTATCAGGAAACGCTACTGCCTGTACCGTACCGGCATCGTTTACTATTTTTAGTCCATTTACGACTACGGTTACCGCAGGAAATGCCAATTGTGACGGAAGTATTACAGGTATTAGTATTGCTGCATTGAATAATGGTTTTATAAACCCCAATAGAAGTGTTGTTTACGAATTGTATCAAGGAACAGATACCTCTGGAGGTGTAATTGATACCCCTCAAACGGTAAATGCTGTAAATCCAGGCATTGTTACATTTAATACAGGCTTAGTAACGGCTACTAGTTATTTGGTAGTAATAAGAGATATTTTTGATCCATCTAATGGTTCAAGTACAAGAGTTTGTGAAAGAAGTTTCCCTGTAGCTCCTGTTGATGCGATCCCTTCTATAACGGTTGCAAATGAGACTCCAGTTTCACCAAGCTGTCCTGATACAGCAACGGGTAGTGTAGAGATTACGGTTTCTCCAGGCACCGTTTCAATTTCAGAATATGCATTGTTCTTTTATAGCTCAGCTGTTGCAGCCGATAATCATGCAACAACACCATCAACCAATGTAACAAGACAAAGCACACCCGATTTCTTTGGTTTGGAAGATGGATTCTATGTTGCTGAAGCTACTATTGATGGTACTGTTTGTTCTACGGCTAGTATTCGATTTGAAATACAAGATCCTGTTTTACCTGTTATTGCCGACTTTAACATAGCAGGCAATCAGGTTTGTGATAACACTACAGAAACAGGTGAGCGTTCTGCGAGTATTAGTATCACTTTCCCAACGTTACCAGATGATGGTGATTATGTGTATAGAATTGTGAGAGCAGGTAATTTTGATACAGGTGATGTTGGTTTTGATAATACTAGTGATAATCCTATTTTAATCGAGAATATTCCTTTTCCAGAGGTTGATGGTCAGATATTTACCTATACTGTAAGCATTACAGATAATAGTCGTCCGACCTGCCCTCAAGCATCGATAGGTAGTCAGGATGTTACTTTTACTGCTTGTCCAGAATTTGTGCCTGATCCAGAAGAAGTAGATATTCAAGTATTACCTACGGCAGTAGCTTGTAGTGATGAAGAGTTATTTGATATTAGCTTTAGGGTTACAGATACGGGAGACCCGAACTTCCCATTTACATACGACGTATTTGGTGGTCCACCATTTATAAATGACCAAGGAAATAATATAACTGTAGATCAAGTTGATTTGACTGGTTTAAGTGTAGATGATAGAGATGATTATCAAATCACGTTGATATCTCTTGATCCTGATAACTACGTTTTTTCAGAAAATAGAGATGTTATAACAGTCCCATTATTGTCACCAGGAGACCTATTTATTCCGAACCCACTTAGCGTTTCTTTAGTAGATGTTACTCCTATTTGTAATGGAAATGCTTATTCTGAAAGTTTAGAATTAAGAGTTCCTGATGGTTTGGGTACAGGTCCATTTACATTTGAGCTTTTCCCAGTGGTTGACAATTCAGATCCTGATAATATTATTTTAGGAACTTCTTTAGGAACAGATACTCCTGTAGCAAGAACTTCTACGGCCTTTTCAGTAAATACCAATGGAAATTATAGGGTAGTAGTAACGGATAATACAACCGGTGGTCCTTGTAGTGCACTTACAGATTTTCCAATTGTGTTACCAAACCCATTAGACGCTACGCTTACTCCATTGGATATTTGTCTTCCAGATACTGATTTAAGAGTTGATATTGCTTCAGGAAGTTCACGTCCAACACGATACCGTTATTATCGATCGGGAACTACACCTCCATCATTTGATAATCTTATCACTACGACTACTTCTCAATTCAACATTCAAGATATTGATGAAGCAGGAACTTGGACAGTAGATATAACCAATGATGATGGTTGTATATTTTCTTTAGGTGATGTAATTATCAATGAAACTTTAACAACAACTAATGTTAATAGATTCAATCCTACTTGTACGGCTGATGGAGACGTACCTGGAGATGGAGCTACGATATCATTTATGGTTACAGGAGGAACAAGTAGCTATTTATACACCTTTGATAAGGTAACTACTGATAACAATGGTGATGAAATTTTAACACCTGTGACAAGATCAGATGTTGCTATTTCAGGAACAAATGCAAACCCAACTTTCGGATTCGATAGATCGATGTTCAACGGTGCTACGATTCAAATTACTATTAACGACAGCAATGTCGATGGAACCTGTAATTTGTCAATCACCGAACGTTTTGGACCCTTATATCCTGAAAATTTAACAGCTGGTTTTATGACCAATGCTATACTTTGTGAAGGCGAATCAGGTTCGATAGTAGTTGATAGGCCAACTACGGGATCAAGGGCATTTACCTATACATTTTATGAAGCTGATCTATTTGTAGATGTTGCTACTAGTACACCGCTTCAGGGCCCATCAAATGTACCATCATACAGCACTACAATTCAGTTAAATGTTATTTACGTTGTAGATGATACGACTACAGGCTGTCGATTTGTTTCTAGCGCTATTGCCATTTCAGATACCACTGTTCAAGCAGATAATATAACGGCTACAGACGTTACTTGTTTGAATGCTAATGCAGGTAGTGTAACAGTTAATGTTTCAAGAGGTTCGGGAACATTTAGATACGAACTTTTAGATCCTAACGATACGAGTCTTCCTGCAATAGCGACGATTAATAAAACACCTGCTGATACTGATAACCGTCAGGCTGTATTTACAAGCTTAGTACCAGATGAATATTTAGTGCGTATTACAGATACAGGCAATAGCTGTCCTACTTCAATAGAAACAGAAACGGTGCGCGTTGCAGCAGTTTCAGATATCGAGATTAGGGATATTATTGGTTTTGCTTGTGACGATGCAAGCGGTGCAACATTTATCTTTTCTGTATTTGAGCCAGGAATTACGCTACCAGCACCTTATGAAATAGGTATAAATGGAGCAACACCTGTAGATCCATCAGCAGATTTAACAGATGATTTTTACACTTTTGATGAAGCTGATACAGCAGGAATTGTTCCTGCTGGGATTAATATTTCCACATCACAGAGAGAACGTTTCTATGTAGTAACGAGGTTACCAATTGGTGTAGAACACGATCTAATTATTTTGAATAATAGTACAAGAGGAGGAACAGGCTGCACAAGATCTGCTCAATTACTACAAAATACAGATCCTATAGAGGATATCAGAGGATTTGCTTGTGATGATGATGGAGGTGCCACTTTTATTTTCTCAGTACCAGGAAATGATCCTGGACCTTTCTTAATTAGTGTAAATGGTGGGCCTAACATTGATCCATCAGCAGATCTTAATGATAATTTTTACACGTATGCCGAAGCTGCTGCTGTATCGCCTGCTGTTATTCCATCAGTTTTCCCAATACCTGATGCTTCAGAGCAAAATGAATTCTATATCGTAACTGGCTTACCAACGGCAATAGATAATGTATTGGTTGTTACAAGTGATACTTCTCGAGGAGGTACAGGCTGTGAGCGTGAGGCTGTTTTAAGAAGAGATACCGATGTAATTGATACGATTACAGTAACACCTACAGGGATTACAAATTGCCCTAGCGATAGCGTGATTACTTTAGGTTCGGCTATTGTAAACTTTACAGTAGGTACTAGTACAGCTACTGATTTCGAGATGACCTTATTAGATGCAGATACATTTGCACCTGTAGGAGGGATATTACCTGCAAATCCAATAGCGCCAACAGTAGCTAATACAGACTTTACGTTTACGAATTTACCAGCTGGAGATTATGTAGTACAAGTTTATGAGACGGGATCAAGTTGTGGAACCATTTCTGACCCATTTACTATAGAAGAAATACCACCATTAGTAGCACCAACCGTTCTTAGTAATTCACCAGCAAATTGTAATGAAGATGCTTTAGTAACGGTTACAGCTTCAGGAGGAAATCCTTTCGATACAGGTGTTCCTTACCAGTATGCTATAAGATTAGATGGAGATGTTACTCCAGTAACTTCACTTCCTTTTGCTCAAGATGATTCTTTTGAAATAGCTATAACTCCTCCGGCAACTTCAGCGATGTACGAACTATATGTTCGTGATGAAAATAATTGTATTGTTCGAGGAGCTAATTTTACCATAAACCGTACACCAGAACCGCAAGTTTCAATTGTAACACCTGTAAGTAGTAATCAATGTAATGGTACTAGTAATTTCCCAGTAACCATACGTATTGATAATTATGTAAACACACGAGCTCCATATCGAGTAGAAATTCAGCAAGGAACGGAAATTACCAACCAAATCCTTAACGTTGATGAGGGTACTTTTGAGGCAGAAATTAGTTTACCTAGAAGAGGTAACTTTACAATTACCGTTTTTGATAATATTGGTTGTAATGATGCCGGCAATACCTTTGAAGTTCGTGAGGCATTAACAGCAATGATTGATCCAACTCCTACGGCTAATTGTGATGGTACGATTACAGATATTAATGTGACCATATCTGGTGGTTCTGCTGACCCAGCTAATGTTACTTATGAATTGTTTAGAAATGGAATTTCCATAGTTGGACCTCAAGCTTCTCCAAACTTTGCTTCTTCTCCTCTTTTGATCACAGGAGCAGATTACGAAGTTGTGGTAAGAGATACATTCGAAACTATAAATGGTACACCTTTAGCAACGGCATGTAGTGCTACAACAATACCGATTAATATTCTACCGATTGAGCGTTCTACACCCGATGAAATCATTGAAATTTCACCTATTACATGTACAGATGATACAGATGGTGAATTAAGATTAGCATTGGATGCAGCCTTAGGTACTAGTCCAGCTTTACCAATAGAATTTGCATTATATATTTACACAAGTGAGGTAGATGCATTGGCAGCAATTGCTGAAGTTCAAACTAGTGGAGTAGCCCCTTCAACGGGTACTCAAATTGGCACCGTACAATCGAGTGATCTTTTTAGCAACTTAGATGATGGTTGGTATGTAGGTTTCGTGATTAACAATAGTTGTTACACTGCTTTTCCAATACCTGCTGAGCTGGTGAATCCAGATCCTCATGTGGTCGCTGATATTACAGGAACTGTAATTGAGGGAAGTTGTAATCCAAATCGAAACCCAGTGTATCGAATTAGCGTAAATAATGTAGCAGGTATCGAACCCTATTTCTATCAAATCGATGGAGGTCCAAGGATCTTAATACCAGGTACTGATGTGGTTGATGATACTACGATTATTCCTCCATTGGAAGTAGATGTTAACTTAACACCAGGCCCGCATACGATAACTTTTAGTGATAGTGTGAACCCTATTTGTTTTGTTGGACCATTACGTGAAGAGAATCCAATAATTCCAGAGTTTAGGCTTCCAGAAATTGTGGTTTCTCAGTCAGCTGCTTTTGATTGTTTAAGTGATGAAGTTGTAGATATCGTAGTAACAGGAAATAGAACTACCACCTACGAAGTAGCTGCTTTTAGAACCGATGGTACTCTAATAACACCAATACCATCAGTACTTGCGATTCAAAGTGTTGCTCCTAATGATGATGAATTTACAGTACAATTCACATTAACAGAACCTGGGACTTATGTGTTTGAAGCAACGGACACTGCTGGTAATGGTTGTAGTGTGGTTTCTGATCCATATAGTTTTGA
Source organism: uncultured Aquimarina sp. (assembly GCA_947499005.1). Lineage (GTDB taxonomy): Bacteria > Bacteroidota > Bacteroidia > Flavobacteriales > Flavobacteriaceae > Aquimarina. The sequence goes on along the minus strand of CANMML010000003.1, from coordinate 29,989 downwards.
AAATGTAGAGCAATTAGGTCTAAGTCTAATAGGTGCGCCTATGGTTGATTGTGTGGGTGATGAAGATGCTGCAATAACGTTCAGAGTTGATAATTTTGAAGGATTCTTTGCTTATGATATTACGCCACGACCAACAGGAAGTACGTTCCCTATAATAGTCGATACAGCTGCGATAACAGATTCTAACAGAGAGGTCAGTTCGCCTGCAATATTCGGTGCAGGAGATTATGTGTTGAGCGTTACTGCTGTTGCTGATATTTCTGGAACACCTCAAAGTTCAAGATCGGAATGTACTGCTACTAGAATGGATGTAAGAGTTGGAGACCCTATTACTCCTGTAGAGTTGAGAGTAAATGATGTCGATCCTATTACTTGTAGTAATGAATCAGTTGGTGTTGATATTGTTGCTCAAGGATTATTTGGTAATCCTCAATACGAATTCCAACTGAGAAGGATTGCCCCAACAGTAGCGGATATTCAATTATTCGGAATGACACCAATTAATGATACTGGAGTCTTCGCAGGTATAACAGAGCCTGGTACGTACGAGGTAAGTATTAGAGATAGTAAAAATTGTGAAGCATTAATGCCAACGGAGATTGTTATTGAAGAATTTAGAAGTCTACCAAATGTTGCTATAACTACCGTTCAACCAAATTGTCCTGGAGATAGAGGTTCAATAGTGGTGGATGCTACCATAAATAATAGTATTTCAGGTGAAGAAAATCCAATTATTTACCGATTACTTCAGTTAGATAATGCGGCAGGAGATAACCCAAGAACGGTGATAGGAAGAAATGCCACTTTAGCTTCAGGAGTCTTTACTGCACGAGAAATTTTTGAAGATCAATTGGCAGGTCTATTTAACGAAACTGATAGAATTTTCTATCAAGTTGAAGTTGAAGATCGCTTTGGTTGTACTATGGTTTCTAATATAGATTTTATTAGACAACCTCAACCATTAGATATACAATTGGTGCAGGTTGAAATTCCTATGAGTTGCGATATTCGTATTCAAGCTCAAGGTGAAACAGAACAAGTACGTTTTAGAGCTGAAGGTGGTACAGGTGCATTGACATTTGAAGTATTAGCGGCTAATGAAGATGGATCAATCAGAGAACCAGAACAAGTACTTACTTCTTCATTAAACTTTAATGACCTTGATAGTAATGGTAACCCAATTACACCGCTAGCACTTAATTCAGGAGATCCAAATGAAGCTTTATTTGAATTGATTCCTGGGTTCAATTATATTAGAGTAACTGATGCCAATGGGTGTTCGGAAACTACTTTTTATCAAGTAGGTAATCCACCTTTACCTATTGAGGCTACAATTACAGTGTTACCTGATAGTGATGGTGTTCTTTGTCAGGATACTACAGGTCTAGTTAATATTGTTGGAAACGCTAGAGGAGGTGTAGGTAACTATACTTATGAAGTAGTATTAATCGTGCCAGATAATAGTCAACCAACTGGGTTTAGAGAGTTAACAGCTGCGGATTCACCTAGGATTCCTGTTATTTTGGGAGAGATTGAAAATCCAACTTCTACTTTATTTACAGATTTAATAGGTTTAAGATTCGATAGAACACCAGTTGCAGACGGAGGTAATGGATTACCAGTAGACATGACTTATGGATATAAAATTACATCGGGTAGTTGTCCCGTATTCATAGAGCCATTTGACTATAATGAGCGTTTAATAAACCTAGAACCTATAGAAACTACTAGACCTTCTTGTGCCAATGAAGAAGATGCATCGATTGCTGTTACTTTTGCAAATCCTATGTTGGCCGATGCAGGGGAATATACAATTACCATAATTCGTGAAAGTAGACCAGATGGATCAGGTAATTTTGAATTGATAAATGCTGAAGCGAGACTATTCAATTTGACAGATGATATATCTCAATCGAGAACGGTTACATTTGACAACTTGTTAGATGGAAATTATTTGATTCGAGTTAATAGTGCTGATGGTTGTTTGGTTGTCGAACAGACAAGGATAGAGCCAAAAGAACCACTCGTAGTTCGTGAAATATCTCGCACGCCAATAGATGTATTTATTAACTTAGATACAGGAAGCAGAGAAAGTGATGTTTGCCAAGGTGATAATTATAATATTACGTTTGAAATTGAAGGCGGTACTCCTCCTTATTTTTATCAGTTGATAGAAGCAAATTCTGAAGAGCCTTTAAATCCAGAGCTTAATTTGTGGGGTATTGTTAATGAAGTTGATTTTGATAGAACTAATGCTAATGGGCCTGGTTTCTATGTTACTATAGATCAAAATTTAATTGATGAGAATACTCAATACGAATTATTCGTTATAGATACAGGTAATGGATTTGTTAGAAATCTTGATCAAGCTACTATTGATGATACAGATCCAACTAACGATAATTTCAATTATAATGTAAATGAATCTGATACAATTTTGCCAGAAATGGTTTGTAGAATTTTCAGTACTTCATTTGAATTTACAGCTCCAATTCTAGATCAATTTGTTGTAGAACCTTTTGTGAATTGTATCCCTGAAACGCCAGGCGACATTTTAAATTATAATCTTAGAGTTAATATTCCAGAAAACACGGGTCTTAATGAAGAGGATATAACTTATATAGCATTTGTAGATGATGGAAGTGGTAATTATACGAATAGGTTAAATGCGGGTCAGGCAGATGAAATATTGTTACAAAGTGGTTTTGATCCTCGTTTAGATGATAATATTATTGCCAATGTACCAGCAGGAGAAGTGTTTATTGGATTAAGATATCAATATGTAAATAGAGCAGGGGATGAAATGGTATGCTATACTTTCCAAACGAATGGAGGTAATATTACACCAGAATTCGAAAACCTTAGTATAAACCCTATTAATTTTGAAGGAAAGCGTTTGGAACTTCCATTCTTTAATGAGTTAATGTTTGAAACGGATCTTTCAAATAACACATTAATCGAGAATGCTCCTTATATAGAAGCTATTGGCTTAAATGAATATAGAATTCAAGGTAGAGATGGTTTTGGGTCAAATTCTTACTCTTACGAGGTAATAAATTCTGTTACGGGTAATATTCCTGTATCTTCCGATGGTCAGTTTACCATTACTGAAACGGCAGAATATACTCTTACTGTTATAAGTAACACAAATATTGAAGCAACAGATGGAAATTTAATTCCTCAAGAATGTAGAGTTAGTGAAACGGAATTACTAAAGTTTATTGATTTAGAAATACCTAATGTGTTCTACCCAGGTAGTGGAGAAATAGGAGAGTCGACATGGTATCCAGATCAGATTTTGTTTGATGATGTGCCTGGAGGAAATAACTTAGAGGAATTCAGAAACCTAGAAGTGATGATTTTTGATAGGTACGGTAGATTAATTGCTGATTTTAAAGGCTTGAAAGATCGTAGTATTGGAGAAGGTTGGGACGGAACTTATGAAGGTAGTAATTTGCCTAGCGGAGATTATTGGTTCTTAATTAAGTTGAATGATAATGATAATAGAGAATTTACAGGTCACTTTACACTTTATCGTAAATCGGGTAATTAGTAAGTAAGAAAAATGAAGAAATTAGTTAAATTTTTATTGGGTTTATGTCTTGCTTACCAAGTCTCGGGGCAAGAACAAACCTTACCTATAATTAATCAATACATTGCAGATAACCCTTTTTTGTTATCAGCAGCTTATGCAGGTATTGGGGATTGTTGGCAAGCCCGTTTTACAGGATTCGAACAATGGGTAGGTTTATCCGATGCTCCTTCTACCCAGTCATTATCGATAGATGGTAGGATAGCTAATAGAACGGGTATAGGGGCTGTTATATTTAATGATAGTAATGGTTTTACGGAGCAAAAAGGAATTCAGTTATCTTTTGCTCACCATATTACTTTATCAGAATATCGAAGACAGTATCTTTCATTTGGGATTAGTTATAAGTTGCAACAATTTACGATTGATAGTTCTGAGTTCAATAGGACATTATCTAATAGCCCTGTCGGAGACATTCAACGGACAGATAATAATTTTGATATTAGTATTTTATATCGTCATCAATCCTTTTTTATAAGTGCTAATGCTATTAATTTATTAAATAAAGATGTTCTAGATTTTAATAATCTAGAGCCAGCTCAAATTCAAAATTATTATGTGTATACTGGTTTTACTTTTGATAATTTGATCAAGGAAATTCAATACGAGCCTTCGATTCTATATCGAAGTTTTGCGGGAGATGAACGTTCAACATTGGATGTAAATTTTAAAATAAGGAAGTTTTATCGTGATAGTTATTTCTGGGCAGGGATTTCTATGAGAGGTTTAATAGATCAAAGTTTTAAACCCGTTTCTGCTGCTCCATTAGTGGGTATCAAAAGGCAAACATTCTATTTTGCATATGGGTATCAAATCAACACCAATGAATCTCTAGCATTAACAGCAGGTGGTTCTCATTTAATAACAGTTGGTATTGACTTTGGTTGTAAGAAGAGTACCTGTGGATGTACATTTTAGACCGTATAAATTAGAATATATAAAAGATATTACATAACGTTAAGCATGCTTATTTTTCTTACCTACCTACGAAAATAGAAGGATGAGATTCATGTATTTTTAGACTTACTATGAGAGATTACATTAGCCCCTTGAAATGGATAATCAAAAGTGTATTATTGGTTTCAATCCCAACATTACAAGCGCAAGTATTAGAATCGGACTTGTTACTTCGAGTAAACTGTGGAGGAAACGATACTATGGTAAATTCCAAATTTTACGAAGAAGATCTTTTTTTTGATAATGGAGGAACATTTAGCAATTTTGATAATAATGACATTTTAAACACTACTGAGGATGTAATTTATAAAACAGAGCGGACACAGAATGGTGGTTTTTCATATTCTATTCCTATTACTAATGGGACTTATACTGTAAGACTTCATTTTGCTGAGATATTTCACGGGGCACCTGGGAGAGGGGCAGGTGGCTCAGGAAAGAGAGTGTTTAGTGTAGATGCTGAAGGGGTTAGAATTATATCTAGCATTGATCTAAATGACCAAGTAGGAACATTAACAGCACTTGTTTCAGAACATAGTATCGTAGTGAGTGACAACGAAATGAATCTTAATTTCATTGATGAAGTTGATCAGCCAAAAATATCGGCATTAGAGATTTATGGATCAGGAACTATAACTAGACCTCCAGATACCGCTTGTGAGTGGGATACACTAGCTAATAGTTCTTTGCCTAGATTAGAATCTCAAAGTATAGTCGTCAATGATCTATTATACGTTTTTGCTGGTTTTACTAATGGACTTAAAATAACAGGGCTAACAGAGTCGTATGACCCTTTCCTAGATGAATGGAATACTCTAGAACCTATGCCAACCCCAGTCACGCATATGGGTATTGTAAGTGTAGGTAACCAGATATGGATTTTAGGAGGTTTTATAGGGGATCATCCAGGAATAGCTACAGATGTAGTCCAAATTTATGATATAGGTACAGATACTTGGAGCACAGGCACGAATTTGCCAAATGCTAGAGGCTCTCTGGCTGCTGCTTCTACAGGTAATTCAATACATATTATTGGTGGATTATTACCAGATCGTGTTACCGATGTAGGTGAGCACTATATGTTTGATACAGAAAGTCCTTTATCTGGATGGAAGCAATTAGAAGATATGCCCGAACCTAGAAATCACCATAGCGCAGCTGCTGTAGGAGGAAAGATTTATGCTATTGGAGGTCAACGAGGACATGATATGGGGACTGATGATCAAAAATTTTTACATGAGTATGATCCTGGCAATGATACCTGGACGAGAAAAGCAGATTTAGTAGGAGATCGATCACATTTTGAGCCTGGAACTATAGTTCATGAAGGTAAAATTATTATTGTAGGAGGAAGAAATGGAGGGCAATTTTTTAAAGAAATCACGGAGTATGATCCTATTAATGATGAATGGACAGAATTATGTACACTTCCAGATAAAGTACTTGCACCGGTAGCAAAAGTTATAGGAACTGAATTGATTGTTGCTAATGGAGGAATAAATGGAACCTGTTGTCCGACTACTAGAACATTAGGAATTGATTTATTAGATGGCCCTACATTAAGTAGTTTAGATGATAATATCGAGATTGAGAATGATATTTCTATTTACCCAAATCCTTCTGAAGGGATTATAAATTTTAGCATGAGTAACTTTTCTTCAAGTTTTACCGTTCAAGTTTTTGAAACAAGAGGAAGTTTGGTATATGAGAACAATGAAGTGTTTCCTGAAAATGGGATAGACTTAGGAAACCTTAATTCTGGGATGTATTTTCTTAAAATTTCTACAGGATATAAAAATGTCGTCAAAAACATTATTATTAAGTAGTTTTTACTTTGAAAGTCTATCCCGAAGAAGTTGTGAAGAGGGAACTATTTTTACAAACGACTTTTTAAAATATCTAAAGAACACTGTATCTTGATTGTTGTATTGACAGTAATAGGTACAGTGTTTTTTATTGTTAATTCTTGATCTTTAATAGCAACTTTTAAAACGTAAGAGTCTCCAAAGTAATAGCATTTCGAAACAATCCCATCAATTCCATCACTGTTGTCGTTGATAATAATTTCATTAGGGTATAAAATTACTTTGGTGTTAGGTAAGCGTTCATCAAATAAATTAGCCGGTATTTCATTTACTTCAGAAAATAAAGAGGCCGTATAGATATCTTTGGGGGTATTAAAGATTTCCAAAGGAGTATTTTTAGATATAATTTTCCCATCTCTCATAATGATTACTTCATCAGCGAAAGGAAGCACATCATTTCGATCATGTGTTGCTGTAATACAGCTGATGTTTTTAGATTTTAAATAGCCAAATAAGCGATAACGCAGTTCATTCTTACGGAAGTGGTCTATCTGACTAAAAGGTTCGTCTAAAAGGAGTATTTCGGGCTCTTTTGCTAATACTTTTGCCAAAGCGACACGTTGCTTTTGTCCTCCACTAAGATTTATGACTTTTACATCTTTAAAAGCTGTTAAATCGACTACTTCTATCAATTCTAAAGCTCTTTCTTCTCGCTCTTGCATGTAGAATCGAGATAAATGCTCTGCAACATTTTCGAAAACTGTTGTGTAGGGCATTATATTTAGTTCTTGAGTCAGAAATTTCATGAAAGGATGTCCAGGGACTAAGTGATGCTCGGGACCCAATAATTGTTCGTCGTTACAGAATATAGATCCATCGCTAAGATCTAATAATCCATAGATGGCTTTTAGTAGTGTACTTTTTCCACATCCACTTTCTCCCATAACAGCTAAATGTTGACCTCTTTCAAGGTTAAAAGAAATTTTATTTAACGTTACATTATTTAGATAGGCGAAGGAAATTTCTTCTACGACCAGCATAGTTCTGTATTTTTAACAAAAATAGGCTTAAAGCTGAAAACTAATTCCAGAATAGATACCAAAAATATAAGGCCTAAAATTAGTTTCGCTATTGAAGGCATTCCATTGAACTTTAACAGTAGGTTCTACATTAAATTTTATGGTTTTGTTGATGTTGTAGTGCAATCCAATTCCGAAGTTATTAGAAAAAACCGTTGGATTAAGATTATCAATCATATTATCAAATTCCTGAGTCGATCCATTTAAGAAAGACGCATTACTTTTATTTTCGACCAGTACAAAAGTACTTACCCCACCAATGATAGAAAGGCCAAAGCGTTTATCTATTAGTTTATAAGAAACCTCCAAAGGAATCTCTAGATAACTAATTTGTTGCTCGAATTCTCCCTGTACAAAAGTTGGTGTAGATGGACTATCTTCTCTATCAATAGGTGTATCGGGGTTATCATTATCATTCTGGTTTAATGGGTCAGGATCTGGTTCTGCTACAGGAGTGGGAGATTCCGAAGCATCGGGAATAGTAGGGTTGTCTATAAATCCTTGTACCGAACTGAAATCAAAAGAGGACTGTAAAGGGGTGTTAATAGTTATTTGAGTGCTACTTAATCCTCCTCGAATAGCCAGTCGATCTGTAGGGTGATAAGCTACCTTTACTCCATAGCTTAATGAGGTATTGAATTCTTGAGTAGAAATATTATCACCGAACGTCGAATTCCCTGAAAGGCTTTCATAGTTAAGTTGTGCTAGTTGAGGTTGAATACTCCATTTCTTTATGTTTTCTTTTTCTAAAGATTCTTTGATCTTAGGTAGTGTATCAAGAGGGGGCAAAGAGGGGTTTTCTACAAGCTTATTGTTGAATGGTTGTTCAATTATTTTTTCAGGTTCTTGTGCAATATCATTAAGAGGATGTAGTTTCTTTTCGGATGGAGTAATTGCAACAGGTGTTTCGTTCTCTTTTGGATGAACGTATGCAATGTTTTTTGAATTCGATGCAGATTTTTTGTAGCTAGCAAAGCGTTCCTGTTTTTTGATGCTATTTTTAGATGGATTAGTGTAAAGCGGAACTTTACGAGTAGTTTCATTTGCCGATTTATCTACAATTACGACGGCTTCTTCTAGAATCTTTTCTTTAATGATTAGAGGGCAAGGAGTATCTTCTTCAAATGTCCATTGATGTTGAATATCGGTAATTGTAGCATTTTTATTGATGTAAAAAATACTAAACAATAATGCCAAAGAAGCAGCTATTCCTAAAGGAAATAATACAATGATTCTACGTTTTTTCTTCTTTTTAGGTAATTGATCAGCAATATTATCCCATAGACTATCTGTAGGCTGCATTTCAAAATCATGGAGTCCTTCCTTAAAAATGTGGTCGATATGTCGGTTCTCTTTATCCACGGTTTAGGATTTTTTGTCTTTTTAGAATTTCATTTTGTAATAAAACTCTAGCCCTAGACAGGTTCGATTTGGAAGTGCCAACAGATATACCTAATGATTTAGCAATTTCTTGGTGGCTATAATCATCAAGGACATACATACTGAATACGATACGGTATTTGGGGGATAGATGGTGTATCATTTCTAAAAGTTCGTTTAATGTAAATTGAGCGTTTGTATCGCTTACGTCATCGTGTATTATATTTTGATTTTCATCGAGTTCTTCAAAAAATTGATGTTTTCTATAATAACTTAATATGGTATTTACCGTTATTCTTCTAGCCCAACCTTCAAATGAACCCTTAAATTTATATTGATCTATTTTGTTAAAAATGGTAATGATGGCTTCTTGAAACAAATCTTCGGCTAGTGCTTTTTCTTTGCAATATTTGAAACAAACACCGAAAAGTTTTGGCGCAAGAATCTTGTAGAGGCTTTTTTGAGCTCTACGTTCCTTTTGTTGACATTCACGTATCAGTTGGTCTAATTCCAAAAATACACTTGGTTTAAGTAAGTGACTTTGGTTAAAGTTCAAAGTCAAGATGTATTTATTACAGAAAGGTTGCGTAAATTTTTAAAAAATAAAGCAACCTTTTTGTGAAATTTTACTCTTAAAGGTATAAACTCTTAATTTTTAGATCATGAAAACTTCTTTTTGGTTGGCTTTGTACCTTCTTTTTGCAACGCTCATAGCATGTAACGATGATGATAGTGGTGATGCTTGTTTTTCCCCTACACAAAATATTGAACTAGCGAAGTTTGACAGTGATATGGGATGCGACTGTGATCCTGATATAGATGCTCCTAATTGTGTGAATAGTTTACCGTTTAAATGTGAAGAAGGTAAATGGATTCTTTCACCTGCTGTCCTTTGTGAATCCTCATTAAGTTGTAACGAAACCCCAATCTCCCAATTGGATTGGTTACAGTCACTTATTAAAGGGTATAATGACCCAAAGGCCAATACGACAGGAGTAGAAATCACTTTATATGATTATAAAGAGGGGCAAGTTTTCTTAATCGATCATTGTATTAATGTAGAATGCTTTGTTCCTGAATATGAAATTTTAAATTGTCAAGGAGAAAGAATTTGTTCAAGTAATCTTGGGAATAGTACCGAAGCAGAACAATGCGAAAATATTTTAAAAGAAGCAGCAAACCCTAGAGTTGTATATACCAATCGAATCATCACTAATACATGCGATAATCTAGTAGAAATTAATGGAGACTTATATGATAACTCAACAGAAAGAAATTATACTATACTAGATGTGTCTTGGGACGGTACTTGTTTGAAGATTAACTTTAGTTCTGGTGGTTGCGATGGAAGTACTTGGGTAACTAGATTAATTGACCAAGGTGTTGTGATGGAATCATTTCCAGTACAACGAAATGTAAAAATGATTTTAGAGAATGAAGAATTGTGTGATGCTTTACCAGTACAAGAACATTCTTTTGATATGAGTCCCATTTTAGCACAAAATGACAAAATCTACTTGAATATTGAAGGTTATAATAAACAGGTTCTTATAGAAAAAGGAATTTCAAACAATCCCAACCCTGGTGATTGCACAAAAAAACCAATCCTAGATGACCTAACACTCATTGATATTGCGCCTACAGAGCCGACTAAAGTGGAAATTATAGATCAGTGTCTTTATATTTCTTTCGAGGCTCCAAAATTTATTGATCTTAACGATGTTGTATTAATTGATGGAGGAATAGAAACAAAAGCAATACCACCTACGAGTGTCCCTGTTTTTTCTGCTGGTTTTTTTACAGATACCTCATTAAAGGAGTACACCGTTGGTTTTGATATTAGTGATTTTTATACCGCTCCAAGATATATAAGTATAGGACAATATAGGGTCTTCTATTCGGGATTCAGTATACCAGATACTAAAGAAGCATTTCTGGAACAGTTGCAACAAAAGCGAGATGAAATCGATGCATTAGTAAACGTGGCTTGCAATAATGCAGATGATTGGAAATGGATTGCGATCGGAAGTAAACCCTGTGGAGGTCCTTGGGGTTTTATGGCATATCCAAAGGCTTTAGCAGCAACAAATTTTATAAATCTAGTAGACAATTATAATTCTTTTGAAGCTGCAGGTAATACGAAATTTGGCTTTGTAAGTACTTGTGATATAGCCGCTGCACCTACCAGAATAGAATGTATTAATGGATCGGCAACATTAATTTATTAATAAAAAAGTAGTAATTAATTACATTTTTACAGAATATTCTTAAATTACATGATATCAATCGCAGTAGATTTTTTTTACTGATTACTCATTTCCAGTGAGTTATTTTTTAAAAGTTCTTGAAAAAAGAATTTTTAAACGATTCCATATTGATTTTCGGCGCACTTTGGGGGAAGTGCGCCTTACTTTTTATGATAAAGATAGCGTTCAATATAAGCGATGTGATTGTTGTTACAATCAAAATAACATAAGTAGTAGTTATACCAATTAAGCATTAAAAACGACATAAAAATAAGTGCTATTTTCCCAATTACTGCGTTACGAAATGTTTCCGTAGCTTCTGCTATGCAAAAATTTAGTGTCTTGTACTTAGAAAAATATCATGTCATTTTAAAATATCGTTTTTAATGCTTAATTGGTATTATTCTGAATAAGTTTAGCATGATGCTATTTTATCTTTCTAAATGTACCATGGGTATCGGGTCAACCCGAAAAGTTATGGACAAGCAATACTAGCGTCATTCCTGTGAATGACAGGAATCTCCTACTCAAAAGACACAATTTTCAATTTAAAATAATGATTTACAATTCCTAGTGAAGGAGACTCCACTATAATTTTTTCAATCCCGATAGCCATCGGGACGTGGAATGACATACAAAATGAGCGTAATATCCCATAAGCTTTCAGCTTGATCTTGCGTTTCGAAGTATACTAGTTTAATTAGAATTATTAAATTACAAAAGCCTGATATCAATTTTGATATCAGGCTTTTGTAATTGGAGTAAATAAAAAAATCTTAAGCTAAGATTCCTTTTTCTACTAAATATTCTGCAATTTGAATGGTATTCGTTGCTGCTCCTTTACGTAAGTTATCAGCTACAATCCACATATTTAAAGTATTTGGTTTAGACTCATCACGACGAATACGACCAACAAAAACTTCATCTTTTTCATGTGCAAACATTGGCATTGGATACTCATTAGCATTAGGGTTATCTTGAACGATAACACCTGGAGTATTGCTTAATATTTCGCGAACTTCAGCCAACTCGAAGTCATTTTCGAATTCTACGTTAACAGCTTCCGAATGTCCACCTGCTGTAGGTATACGAACAGCTGTAGCAGTAATATCGAAAGATTCGTCCCCTAAGATTTTCTTAGGCTCTTTCACCAATTTCATTTCTTCTTTAGTGTATCCGTTCTCTAAGAAAACATCACAATGAGGTAATGCATTTCTACCGATAGGGTATGGGTAAGCCATTTCACCATCGATACCAGCAATTTCGTTCTCTAATTGTTGAACGGCTTTTACACCAGTACCAGAAACGGATTGGTAAGTAGAAACGATTACACGTTTCATATTATATTTTTTATGCAAAGGACCTAACGCCATTACCATTTGGATCGTAGAACAGTTAGGGTTTGCAATAATTTTATCTTCGGAAGTTAACACATCTCCATTGATTTCAGGAACTACTAATTTTTTAGTAGGATCCATTCTCCATGCAGAAGAATTATCGATTACTGTTGTTCCTACTTCAGCAAATTTTGGAGCCCAGTCCAAAGATGTATCACCACCAGCTGAAAATAAAGCAACATCAGGTTTCATTTCAACTGCAGTTGGCAATGTTACACAAGCATACTCTTTGCCCTTGAAAGCAAGTTTCTTCCCTTCCGATTTTTTAGAAGCAACAGGAATTAATTCTGTTACGGGGAAATTACGCTCTTCCAATACTTTTAACATTACGGTACCTACCATTCCGGTAGCACCTACTACAGCTACTTTCATTACTATGAATTATTAATTTTAATAAGGAGTGCAAAATTAAGACTTTATTTGCTAATAGCAATAATTTTTGTATTGTCCAATCTTTTCTTTGGCTTGTTTTTAACACACAAAGGGACAGACTCTATAGAATCTGTCCCTTTCGCTTCGTATCTGTTAGCAAAATGGAGTTGCTAACTATATAACTTTTGATTAAGCCAATGGTGGAATACGTAAAACTTGACCTGGATAGATTTTGTCAGGATCAGATAACATTGGTTTGTTTGCTTCAAAAATTACAGGGTATTTCATAGCGTCACCATATACTTTTTTAGCAATCTTGCTTAAGTAATCTCCTTTTTCAACAGTGTAATAAGTCGCTTCTGGTTCTGGATTATCAACGATGATTTGGTCATCAACTTGAGCAATTCCTTCAGTGTTACCAACAACTAATACTGCTTTTTCTTTAGAAGATTGATCTTTAGAAACTCCAGTTACCGTAGCCAATTCTCCATCAATTACGACATTCATGTTTTCTATTTCAATACCTAAAGCTGAAACTGTTTCGATCATTTTTGAAGCTGCTACTTCGTTAGCTGCTGCAGTTGCCGCTGCTGCTTCAGCTGCCTCTTCTGCAACTGACTTTCCGATACCTAATTTTGCACCTGCATTTTTAATAAAAGATAATAATCCCATGATTTTGTGTGATTTATAGTTAAACGATGTGGAAGTTACAAAATTACACCTATTCGATGCTACCCTTTTTAAGCAAAAAAGTCGCCTCGAGATAACGAGACGACTTCTTTAAAAAATAACAACTAACTAAACTAAATGATTCTGAAAAGTAATAATCTAAAACTGTGCCAAAAATTATTTTACTGAAATAAATGACAATAAAACACGAAGTTTTAACAGCTGAGTAGGATTGTGTATTTTTGAGGAAATTGAATTTCCAATGGAAAATAGTGCACGTTTTGCAGTTATTGGTGGTGGAAGCTGGGGTACCGCCTTGGTAAAGATGTTATGTGAAAATGTAGCTCATCTTAATTGGTATGTCCGTGGAGAAGAAACGGTAGAATACCTTTACGAACACAAGCACAACCCTCGCTACTTAAGTTCTGTTGAATTTAACATGAACAAATTGTCAATTAGTGCAGACATTAACGAAGCGGTAGAAAATGTTGACTATATCATTTTTGCAATTCCTTCTGCTTTTTTAAATGATGAATTGGCAAAGCTTAATATAGATATTAGTAATCGTGTTATTTTTTCTGCTATTAAGGGGATTGTACCAGAAACTAGCTTGATTGTTGGAGAGCATTTCAATAATATTTATGAAATTCCTATAGAAAATATAGGCGTTATAACAGGGCCTTGTCACGCAGAAGAGGTAGCTCTAGAAAAACTTTCATATTTAACTATTGCTTGTAGTGATACTGTAAAAGCCGAGTTTTTAGCGAGTCATTTAAGATCCCACTACATCACTTGTAAAACCAGTGACGATATTATCGGAACCGAGTATGCCGCGGTATTAAAAAATATTTATGCCATTGCCGCTGGAATTGCACATGGTTTAGGTTATGGAGATAATTTCCAAAGTGTATTGATGAGTAATGCGATTCGTGAGATGAAGCGTTTTATCAAGAAACGTCACAAAATGAAGCGGAACATTAATAATTCGGCCTATTTGGGAGACTTATTAGTAACAGGATATTCTACATTTTCTAGAAATAGAATGTTTGGAAATATGCTAGGGAAGGGGTATACTGTTAAAAGTGCTATGATGGAAATGAATATGGTAGCTGAAGGGTACTATGCTACTAAAAGCGCTTTTTTGTTAAACGATGGTGGTGCCAGAGTACCGATTATTGAAGCAGTATATAATGTATTGTATCAAGGTAAGAGTGCTAAAAAAACGTTTAGAAAATTATCGGATCAGTTGGATTAATTCAAAAAACTTCCCAGGCAACGGGCGTATCACATTTTTCAATTCTAAATTTAAAAGGAGGGAGGATAGCATGTACATCGGTAGATCACAATCGATCGCAATGCTATCAATATGTTCGCTACGATTTTCTTTTAAAAATTGATATACTTTCTCTTCATCCTTAGTTAAAGTAGGGAATAAGTCCAATTGCGGAGGTGGATTATTGTGATCACAATCCCAATTAAGATTGGTGATGATATCATCAACATTCGTCAACAAATGCGCTTGATGATTTTTGATGAGTTGATTGCATCCAGTACTTAGTGAATCGGAGTAGCGCCCAGGCACAGCAAATACTTCTCGATCATAGGAATGCGCCATTTGTGCGGTAGCCAAAGAACCTCCTTTATCGGCACTTTCAATCACGATGGTCGCTTCTGACATTCCAGCGATAATTCGATTCCGCCTTAAGAAATTTTGAGGCACAAATTTATCTGTACTTGTAAAATCGGTAAAGAAACCACCATTAGATTCAAGTGATGCCATATAACGTTTATGAGATTTAGGATATATCTGGTTGAGTCCGTGCCCCAAACAAGCAATGGTTTGTAAATTTTGATCCATCGCTGCTTTATGCGATGTGATATCGGTTCCGTAGGCAAATCCAGAAACAATAATAGGGTTATAAGACTTCAGTTGTGCAATGAGGGTTTCACAAAACTCAATACCATGCTTTGATACTTTTCGAGTACCTACAATGCTTATGATTTTTCGATCGTGTAAGTCGTAATTTCCAGCTGTAAAAAGTAGTACAGGACTATCAATACATTGTTTTAATAAGAAAGGATAATCCTCGCTGTCAAAGTGAAGGCACTTGATTTGTTCTTTTTCTATGAATTCCATTTCATGTGCTACAGCTTTTAAGATATTAGTATCATCAAAGCCTTTAATTTTATGTGCGCCGATTCCGGGAATAGTAAGTAAATGTTCTTTTTTCTCTTTAAGTACTCCTTCGGCGCTACCAATGGTTTGAACAAGCTTTTTTATAGATATATCACCTAGATTAGGCATTTTTTTTAATGTTAAAAGAGCTTCTGTTGTATTCATATGTATCTTATTAACTGCTACTTATCGTTGGGTTGATCGAGGGTGTTGATAACTATTTGATAAACTGAAAAAACAAAATGACTTTTGTTTTATTTTTGTGATTATGCAAATTTCAAACTACATAACTGACCTATTATATCGTTACGATTGTGTGATCATTCCTGATTTTGGAGCATTTATTAGTAAACGTATTCCTGCCCAAATCGATAATGAAAAACAAGTTATCGTACCACCTAGAAAGCAACTTTCATTTAACGAGCAAATTACAAATAATGACGGTCTGCTTACAAATTATATAGCCTCAAAAGAAGAAATTGATTTTGATAGTGCTAATAAGTCATTGCAAGCGTTTGTGTTTGATCTTAAAAAAGAAATTTCAGAGCGTAGTTCTTTCACATTTCCTAAGATTGGGAGTTTTAGTTCTAACCCTGAAGGGAGCCTTGTTTTTAACCCTAATGAGGAGGTCAACTATTTAAAAGAAGCTTTTGGTCTTGGAATCGTTGAGACAAAAGAGGTTGTAAGAGAAGAGGAGGAAGCAGTTGTTGTTTCAGATGTTGACGAAGTAGTACCAACTTCTATGGTGCTTACGGAAACGAAAGGATTTGATTATTCCAAAGGAGCTAAATATGCAGCTTCGGTGGCTCTTTTTATAGGTATTGGAGGCTATTTATTTTGGAATCAATATAAAACAGCCAAAGCAGATCAGTATACAGAAACAAGTCGTTTGGTACAAGAGCGTATACAAGAGGCTTCTTTTGCCATTGATATTAAGAATCCACTACCAAGCATTACTTTGAATGTGGCTAAGGAATCGCCTAAAGCCTTAGAAAAGCCTTTCCATGTAATAGCAGGAGCATTTAGAGAAAAAGCGAATGCAACAAAACTCATTTCGAATTTGACGAATAAAGGATTTGAAGCTACTTATCTTGGAACAAATAAGTTTGGTTTACATCAAGTTGCTTATCAAAGCTTTTCCGGTAAGGTAGAAGCGGTTCGTTTTCTAAGTAAGATTAAGCGAGAAGAGAATAAATCTGCTTGGATTTTAACACAATAAGATGTCTAAAACACCCAGTGAATCCTACACGCTTTTAACAGACATTGTACTGCCTAGTGAAACGAATTCTCTTAATCATATGTTTGGTGGCGAGTTGTTAGCTCGTATGGATAGAGCGGCAAGTATTGCTGCACGTAGGCATTGTAACGAAATTGTCGTGACAGCTTCGGTAAATCATGTTTCTTTTGATAAACCCATTCCGTTAGATAGCGTGGTAAGTGTTTCTGCTAAAGTTTCCCGAGCTTTTAGAACGTCTATGGAGGTTGTGATACAAGTTTGGGTAGAGCATCCTAAAAAAGGCGAAAAATACAAGGCAAATGAAGCCATTTACACTTTTGTGGCGGTAGATGAAGATAAAAAGCCTGTTCCTGTGACAGAACTGATTCCTGAAACAAAAGAAGAAAAATCATATTACAATGCTGCTTTAAGGAGAAAACAACTTAGCCTAGTATTAGCGGGAAGAATGAAGCCCAATGATGCAACAGAATTAAAGGCCTTATTTTCCTAGAGGTTCTGTGAGTTTAGCATAATACAAGCTTTCTCATTTTTTTCAAAGTAAATGACTAATCTCGAGCCATTGTTTATAAGGCGTAATATAAAATGAACATCGATCCTCTATAGATAATCATAAAGAATAGTAGTTTGTTAGTGACGAATGAGATCGTTGCTATCGAGTTGAAATGTAATCTTTTGTCAGGCTGAGCGCAGTCGAAGTCCAGACAAAAGATTACATTTTATAAATTATAAATCGAATAATACCCCAACGCTAAAAACTACTTGGTCAAAGTCTCCAGCGATAAATTTTAATTCAGAAAATAGAGAGATATTATCTTGCAGCTCGTAGGTAGCACCACCACCAATATTCAAACCAACTTCACTATCACTCACTTCAGTTTCAACACCTAAAAAGTTAGTAGATGCTTCAACAAAAGAAATATTAAGACCTGCTAAAGCATAAACGCCAAATTGATCTGAACTGATGTCAAAATTATAATGAGCATCTGCATTTACTGTAAATAGACTTGTTTCTACTTCAACACCGCCGATAGTCTCATCGTCTCCAAAGAAGTATACCAATTCTCCAGAAAGATCCCATTGATCATTAAGCTCATAGACTCCTTTGGCACCAAGTCCAATACTTTCGATTTCTGATCCGTAAGCTATTTTACCTCCTAGTTTTACTTGAGCTTGACTCGCGATTGTTCCTAATAATAGTACTGCGATAAAAATGATTTTTTTCATTTGATTGAATTTAGGTTATAACCGTCAAGATATCAAAAAGTGTACAAAAGAGAAGTGTGTGTTGTTGCTATTTCGATTAACGCATGGTTTATATAGATCAGTGCACGATATCTCTTACACATCTAAAGCCAGTATGTTCCAATCCAGTATCTGGAGAAGAGCTCATTCGAGCCGAAACTCTATAGCCCGAACAATAACTTTCGTTACATAAAAAAGAGCCTCCACGAATGACCTTTCGTTGATGTATATTATTGTCTTCTTCGTAAATAGGTTTTTCGAAGTTTAGTTTACGTTGGTAAGCGTCTTCAAAGTAACTGTTTCTAGTCCATTCCCAAACATTACCACCAATGTCATAAATACCTAATGCATTTGGAGCAAAAGATTTTACTGCAGCTAAGCCTTCAAAACCATCTTTCAATAGGTTGTTAGTCGGAAAAGTACCTTGGTGAAAATTGGTGTTTTTTGTCGCTTTTTCGAAATCATTCCCCCAGAAGTATTTAATGCGTTTTCCTTTATTTCGAGCAGTATATTCAAATTCTTCTTCCGTTGGAAGTCGTTTTCCAGCCCATTTGCAGTAGGCTAAAGCATCGTACCAAGAAACTTGTACTACAGGATAATTTTCCTTTCCTTCAATAGAACTTTCGGGGCCTTTCGGGTGCTTCCAATCGGCTCCTTTTTTAGAAATCCACCACATATTAGGGTTTCCATTAAAGACTAGTCCAACAGGGGCTGTATCGATTTCTTCTTTTGACATCCCTGTAAGTTGGGCAATATGATTTGGGTCGATTGGGCGCTCGGCTAAGGTTTTATAACCTGTCGATTTAACGAACTTAGCAAATGCCGCATTCGTAACTTCTGTAGCATCTATGTAAAAACTATCGACGTTTTCTTGGTGAACAGGGTATTCATCTGCTCGTGCTTGATCGGATGTAGCTCCCATTAAAAAAGAACCTCCTTCTACTAGGATCATATCATCTTTCGAAGGTGTAGCCTTTTTTGGAATACCTTCAATTTCTTGCATCATGCGTTCATGAAATGAAAGCGGTTGTTCGATTTTTTCGGGAGTAGTTACTTTTTTTTCTTTGCAGGAAGTAATTAGAACCAATAATAAAGGCCATAAAATGGAATGAAAACGCATAATTACTTGTTGTGAATGTTCAGTGCTTATTAATATTTAATCCCCTATTGTGGGCCGAATTACCAGATATTTATACCCTTCAGTTCTATTTCCTTATGTATATGTACCCAAAAGTTGATTTGAAACAGAACTTAATATTTATTTTTTAATAAATGTAGTGAATATGTGACATTGTGAGCAGTCGATTTTTAAGTTGGAATAAAATGTGGAAGTCTTCTGCTGAGACTAGTTACGTTTATCGAAGTGCTCGGTCTAATACCAATTAAGTTTTAAAACTTAATTGGTGTAAAAATAAATTACTTCTAGTTTGTGCTATTTTTTAAATGGATATTCCGAACCATTTTTTAATTTAAAAATGTATTCTCCACTTCTTAATGTAGAAATATCAACAGTACTTCCAGGATGATATCCTTTAATTTTTTTAATGGTATTCCCGTTAAGATCTAGTATTCTTGGACTAACACATTCTAGTTTTTTAGACACATTTAATAGAATTCCTCCATGGCTCACAAAAATAGGAGCATTCTTTTCTACATAATTTTTGTTTTCTACATCATTAGAAAAAATTTCGGTATTGATTACTACAGAACTAATATGTCCTCCAGAATCAGGGAAGGTAACAGCTACTTTGTTTGTAGATTTTACATACGATAGCGGAACTGGAATGACCAGAGTTCCGAAGAATGCATCTCTATTGGCTTGATCGTAACCAGCCCAATTATCAGGGGTAAGTACTACATTATCGTTAAGTTTGACAATAGGGTAGCGGCTTAGTTTTTTATTTCTACCAAAGCTTAAGCGAATATTCGCGCGGCCTTTTCCAGTTACGGTATTATTGATTGCAAAAGTTACTGTTTCGTTAGCCGTTATGTCTTTTAAATACGATTTAGAATAATTGTTGTATTCGACAATCGAAGTGGCAAATTCTGAATCAGCAGGCACATCTAAGATGAGCATAAAAGTTTCATAAGGCTCTATATCTAATTGGTCGATATGAATATCGGTATATGCTTCTGTAATTTCTGCTATTCCTTCGGCATTGGTATATATACGACGCAGGTTGTATTTAGAAATGCGGTCAGCATCGTACTCACTAAACTTAAGATTTAGAGTTTGGGTTTTATCAGATAAATTGTTGAATACATTAATCCATTTTTCTCCATTTTTAAAGGCATTTACCTGAATGTCTGGATTGTCACTAGTAATGTAGGTGCGATCTCCTGCGACATCTTTCCAGAAATCGTAAAATTTAATAAGATCTGTTGTTACATACTCACCTTCATTGGTGGTGGTAATTAGTGTGTACGGATTAGGTGTATTTCTTTTATTAGCATAGATATTAGGTAATGCCTTTGCAATATTATCGGGCTTATCCAATAATGACATTACTTGATTGTTTAACGACTCAATAATAAGCGCATCATTGTAATTAGAATGCTCTTGGCTTAACCAATTGTCAAATTTCAACCCATAAGATTCAATCAACATAGGTTTTACCTTGTTGTATTTAGAAAAATTATAAGTATTAATTAAATCGATTGTTGCTTCGATATTGGATCCAGATCGATAGGCAATCGATTGGGTTTCGGTATCTACGCCATCGGTAATATCTAAGGTGTATTGATCTATTTCTTTACCAGAAATATCAATAAATGGCTTTAAAATAGTTTTAAATGTACCAAAGCTTCTTTGCTCTAGTTGACTGGTTTCTAACAAAGGACTACTAAGCAAAATAGCAGAGCGTTGCTCATCGATTTTGTTCCCTAAGTTTTTGTAAAACAAAGCATATTTAGAAACAGTGCTAGGGGTAATAGCATTTAGGCTATGGTTATGTACATCAAGAAATACATTGTGAGTACTCAATTGTTTTTCGAAATAATTGGAAGCACCTTTAGATATGATAGATGAATTAGGGTTTGTATCTAAATCTATTCCTTCTACCGTAGCTAGCAATGAATTATTAATGAATTGATCTCCTCCAGAAAAATTTCCTGTAAATTGTTTAGAAATAGAAACGTAAGCAGGCTTCATTTCTGGTCTATCAGAAAATAAACTGATTGAATTAATAAATGCAGTATTCGAAGCATCTGTTTTAACACCAAAATATTTATGATGCTGTAAAGTGCTTTCTTTTCCAACGAATTTTTTAATTCCTAAGTCTAGATAGATATTGGCTTCCTGCGCATTAGCAGTGCCAGATCCTATCATTCCAACAATTAATATTACAGATAAACTTCTCATTCAGGGGGCTTTGGGGTTATCAATTTAATAATTTAAAACCATAATTTCCAAGGAATTCTTGATAATACTGCTAATAATGCGATTGAATAAAAGATAGAAAGGGTTTTAAATTTGGGTGTAGAAACCAATTGTTTCTTGTGTTTTGAGTATCCGATAGTTAAGAATGCAATAGCAATAATCATCATTAAAGGATGCTCTATATGAATTAAACGTAGATCGGGATTTCCCATGATATCCTTCATGCCCAAGTCTTCATTAGTCCATTGTACTTTGTCAGAAACGAAATAAGTAATCAGTCCGATAACAAACTGTAAGTGAGTTACGATTAATGCAAAAAGGGCTAAGCGAAAGTCTTTAGCTCCGAATTCTCTTTTAGTAACAAAACCAATAATAGAATTTACGGTTGCAACGATAATTACGGCTAAAACTAAGTATGCCCAATAAGAGTGAATAAATGCCATTTGTTTTAAGGTTTAGTGTTATTTAGTGAAAAAGGGTGTCTAAAAATTAGGCACCCTTTGGTTTATATATTAGTTTAAAAATTCGTTTAATAAATTTGTTGTCGAACTATCATGATTTGCTGGTGCATTCGCTGTAATCTCTGAAAGAATATTAGACGCTAATTGCTTTCCGAGTTCTACGCCCCATTGATCATAGCTATAAATATTCCAAACGATACCCTGTACAAAGATTCTATGCTCGTACATTGCTACCAGTTTTCCTAATGACTTAGGTGTTAATTTTTCGATCAATAAAGAAGTTGTTGGTCTATTACCAGTAAACACTTTAAATGGCGCTAAAGCATCAATTTCTGCTTGTGATAAGCCTTTCTCATTTAATTCGGCTAATACCTCTTCTTTTGTTTTTCCATTCATTAAAGCCTCTGTCTGTGCAAAATAGTTGGCCATTAATTTATCATGGTGATCTTTATCTCCAAATAAAGATTTTTTGAATCCAATAAATTCCGTTGGAATAATCTTTGTTCCTTGGTGAATCAATTGAAAAAATGCATGTTGAGAATTTGTTCCTGGTTCTCCCCAAATTATAGTTCCCGTTTGATAATCGATTACATCTCCATTACGATCTACCCCTTTACCATTACTTTCCATAATACCTTGTTGCAAATAAGCAGGTAAACGGTGTAAGTATTGATTAAATGGAATTAATGCCTCTGTTTCAGCCTCAAAGAAATTGTTGTACCATACGCTTAACAAGCCTAATAATACAGGGATGTTTTCTTCGAAAGGAGTGTTTTTAAAATGTTCGTCCATTGCGTGAGCACCAGCTAATAATTCATCGAATTGATCAAATCCAATAGAAAGTGCTACAGATAAACCAACGGCACTCCATAGAGAAAAACGACCTCCAACCCAGTCCCAAAGCGGGAAAATGTTATTAGGATCGATTCCAAATTCCGTAACTTTTTTAACGTTCGAAGAAACGGCAACAAAGTGCTTGCTAACGCCTTCGTTTCCTCCAGCTTTTTCAATAAACCACTTACGTGCTGTTATCGCATTTGAAAGGGTCTCTTGAGTACCAAAAGATTTAGAAACTACCACAAAAAGTGTTGTTTCTGCATCAAACTTTTTTAAATTTTGGTGTACGTGATCTCCATCTACATTAGAAATGAAGTGTACATTTAAATGATTTTTATAATGCTCTAAAGCTTCGGTAATCATTACAGGCCCAAGATCCGAACCTCCAATACCAATATTTACGATATCTGTAATTGCCTTTCCAGTGTACCCTTTATGTTCTCCAGAAATTACTTTTTCAGTAAATTCTTTTATTTTAGATTTTACTTCGGCTACTTCATCAACGATGTTTACACCATCAACTTGTATTTCAAAACCTTTAGGTGCTCTTAAAGCGACATGTTGTACTGCTCTTCCCTCGGTAGCATTAATAGTTTCTCCTCCAAAATAGCTGTTCATTGCTTGAGGTAATCCTACTTCTTCTGCTAAATCTAATAATAGTTTTTTTGTGGTTGCATCCATTCTGTTTTTAGAATAATCTACATAGAAATCTTCCCATTTGATAGAAAAATTTTCTCCACGATTTTCATCACCAGCAAATAAGCTTTTTAAGCTTTGGCCTTCTATTTTGCTAAAGTGATGTTGTAGCGCCTGCCAAGCTTTTGTTGCTGTTGGGTTCTGTGATGGTAATTTCATCTGTTTCTTTATTTATTTTTAGTTCTTTAAATGGAATATCGTCCAATTCTTTTTTCAAAGGATTGATGTATGTAAAATAGGCTTCTTTATAGGTTTCTGGCAAGTCTTTTGCACTTGGTAATTTATGTCTATAAGGGTCTGTTTGTCTACCATTTACCCAGAAACGATAACATACATGTGGTCCTGTAGCTAGACCAGTACTACCAACACGCCCAATAACTTGTCCTTGTTTTACAACCTGTCCTTTTTTAACCAAAATCTTAGACATGTGTAAATACTGAGTACTGTATTTTTTATTGTGTCTTACTTTTACATACTTCCCATTTCCACGGGTATATCCAGCTTTTACAACAGTTCCATTAGCTGTAGACCAAATAGGTGTTCCATGTGGAGCAGCGTAATCTGTTCCTTTATGAGCCTTCCATCTTTTTTGTACAGGATGAAATCTTCTAGGTGAAAAACGTGAAGATATCCTGCTAAATTGCAATGGTGCTTTTAGGAAGAAACTTTGTAAAGACTTGGCTTTTTCGTCGTAGTAGGACGTTAATTCTTTCTTATCTTCAGGGATTTCATATTCAAACCCATAGAAAGGAGTGCCATTGTGTTCGAAGACAGAGGCTTCAACGCTTTTGACACCAACATAAGTGCCGTCTTCTAGGTATTTATCATAGTAAATTACTTTAAAGCGGTCTCCTTTTTGAATTCTGAAAAAATCAATATTCCATTGGTAAATACCCGCAATTAAGTGTGTCAAATAAGCAGATCCATGATCTTTTTGAATGGCTTCGGATAATGAAGATTCAATGATTCCATTTAACACCTTGCGTTTGACAATGACTTTTTTATGCTTGTTTTGAGCATAAATGCTATCAGTAAGGTTGATAATCGTATAGTCTACTTTATTTTGGTGGTAAATAAAGGCTTCTACTTTATGAAGACTGTCTTTGGACTTTAGTATTGTGTATGGCTTACCTGCGTTAATACGGGCGACATTAAAGCTATCTTTTACTTTATTCGAGATTTCGAATACTTTCGAGCGAGTTACCCCATTATTGTCCATTATGGTTCCGAAACTGTCTCCATTTTTGATCGTGTCGTTGACAACTTCATAATCGTCTAGAACGAAACCAAATTTTTTAATGATTTCGGGGTATTCGATACACTCCACAACTTTTGGAGCTTCTTTTTCTTTGCAAGCAGAAAACAACCCTATCAAACTACATAATCCAAAAAATAGGAATTTTTTCATTGTTACTTATCGTTATTAAATAATTCTTCTATCCATGATTTTCCCCATTCGTTGTGTTCCTCTTCGGTCCATAATGTTGGAAAAAAACTAATGCGCTGGAAGCTGGGAGGGAGAAATTGCCTCCAATTTGTACCTCCAGTACCTACGGCTTGTTCTTTATTCTTGCTTAAGTGATATAATGCAGCTTTTAAATGTGCTAGCCCCCAATTGACATTTACTTTGACGTCAAAATCACGTAACGCTTCTATCAATTCGATATTCTTTTGATCCGAAACACTTAACCTACGATAGCAATCATAGATCGTACTGTGTTCAATTTGATTAGCAATACGCAATAGCCTTGGATTGTAACGCTTTTCAAATTGCTTTAGCGTTAAGGTTTTTTCTCCTGTTTCTTTTTCAGTCGCTCCGTATTTCCAGTACAAATATTGATATTTATCTTCAATGCTACTCCAATCATTGATCATATGCCTACGATCTTCGTGTACAAGGTTTTCTAGACCAGTCGTATATACTTCGATCATGCGGTATTGTACCGATTGAAATCCGCTTGCAGGGATTAAGGATAAACGAAATTGAAGAAATTGTTCTTTCTCCATTCCTTTAGCCATTACATCAAACGAATTTTCTAAGATTTCAAAATAACGGTTGATACGTTTAATACGTTCCGTGAAAAACCTTACAGTCAAATTCGAATGATTAATGATTTGTGTGATTTCATGTAGTACCAGTTTAAAGTATAATTCTGTAATCTGGTGATACGTGATGAAAATGGTTTCATCAGGGAAATGCGTATAAGGTATCTGAAGACTTAGTAAGGTATCTAGATGAATATAATCCCAATATGTTAAATACCTATCGTGGAGTAGTCCGTCTAAAAAAGCGCCTAAATCTTGACCCGAATTTTTATACTTTTCTTCAAGAGATTTAATTCGTGCTACAATTTCTGGGGCTAATGGTTCATTCATGGGTATTAATTCACTTTTGAAAGTGGGTATTTCAATCCTTTGTATTCGCTTAAGTTTGCAGTGATACTACCGACTTTAATATCTGCCGTTATCTTTACAGGAACCTTGTTTTTGTCGTTACTAACCCAAATAGTAAGACCATCTTGTTCATCAAAAATACGATCAGCTACCACTAAAGGTCGAAACTTCAAGCAATTTATCATGCCAAATTTAGTCTTTAGAGTTTGTGTACCCAAATATTTTAATTTGAACTTAAAATTTTCACTATCAAAAAATAAATTCATGTTTGCCTCTTCGTTGACTTTTAATGCTTCTACGTTAACATTATTACGTAAATAGTAAAAGGCCGATATCATATCTTGTACGTCTGTTGGAGTACTAAAACTATTCGTGGTTTTACGTTTTTTATCATTAACAGTTGCCTTGTTTTTTTCTCGGTCAAAATCGATGACAATGTCTTTTGTATATCCACCTTCATAAGTGTTTCTTATGAAACGATACGGCATATGGGTTTTATGATCAAAATAAGTTTCGAAGCGATCACGTACTTTAAAAAATAAGCTCAGGAATTTTGAAGATTCTCCTCTTCCTGTAGCATGAATAACTTCTTTACCATTAAAGGTCTCTTTTTTGGTTTCTAGAGTAGCTTCACTGGTTTTGAAACCAAGGTATTTTATTTTAAATCGTATGAATTCATTTTCTGAAAAAGCACTTTCTTGATCTTGTGCTACTATAACAAGAACACTACAAAATAAAGCTAACAATGTGATGATTTTTTTCATAACAAATAGTTTGAGTGTTTATTGAAGTCCAATTTCTATTCCAAAGTTAAAAAAAACAAGAAATAATTGTGTGTTAAAACCAATAACCAACACTAATGTGAAGTCTTCCTTCTTGGCCACCATCAGGAGAAAAACTATACTTAATATTCACTGGGCCTAATATAGATTCGTACCCATATCCAATAGCATAACCCGAAGCTCCTCGAAATTTTATAATATCATTAATCCTGAATATATTATCACTAACAGTAGCGTAGTTGGCTGTGGTGTTAAAGTGATGCTTTTCTGAAAATTTAAAATCAATGGTTAAACTTCCTTTTAAATATTCACTACCACTTAGATCGAAAAAGTCTCGTCCAAAAAAGGCAACTTGGTTGTTTATTTGTTTTGAACCATATCCTCCTACAAAGAAGTCAAGCGGGTTAATTCCATCAGTATTACCTATTCGAAGACCACCACTAATATCCCCTAAAAATGAAAAGTGCTTTCCTGCAGATTTCGCCCACATTAGTTTTCCTTTTAGGATAGCAAATTCTTTAAAGCCACTTCCGAAATTTGTAGATATTGGATATCCATTTAGTGAAGTATTAAAAAACACTCCTTTTGTAGGGAAGTACTTGTCATCTAGGCTATCAAATTTGATTGTGCTAAAAAGTCCAAGATAATTTACCTTATCTAAAAGAGTACCAGGTACATTATTTTCGTCAACACCAAAAGTTGGAGTTTGAATATTAAGATACTTCTGTTCTGCTCCAATTCTAAATGAAAAAGCATTGTTTAGTATGGTTTCAAAATAGAGTTGCGTTGTTATATCTAAATATTCAAGCTCGAAAAGATTAATATTAGAATTGGGTAAATTACGTCTAGACTGAGCGGATTGAAAATCGATATCACGTTCATAGCGATAAAGTCTATGACTGATTCCGGTACTCCAATTATGACTGTCATCGATGTAATAATCAATGTTATATCTTGGGTTATCTCCTAGGATAGCATCTACGGAGATTACATCATTTTTGGTAAGTAATTTTTTTCGAGTGTAATTGACTAAAGCGGCAGTTTTATATAAATCATCGTAGTGTAAGCCAAATCGCAAATAGCCTTTTGTCTTGGTAGGATTTAGTTTTAAGTGCAGTGTATTCTTATTTGTTAGCGTATCCGAGTTGATATAATATCGAATGTTTTCAAAGTTTTTGGTGCTGTACAAATTATTTAATCCGTCATTTAATTTTTCTAGAGAAATTGTTGACGGAGTATTGATTCTTGCTTTTCCTTTAATATAACTTCGGGTATGCGAATCGGTATTGTCAATAATTAAATCATCTAGGTGTATATCTTTGATTGAAACCACTTTCGTTTTGGATGGAACGTTCCCTTGCTTTTTCGCTATTTGTTGTAACGTCTCGAAGTACTTAGCAGCAGTATTTTCACCTTCAGTTATAATTTCTTTTCCTTTATCGAAGCTTACCACACTAAACCTTTTGATGTCGGGTCGAATGTACATATCCGTTTTAGGAGCTTTGGTCTTCATTGCATTTATCGTCCTAAAATTATTGATCTGTAGCATGATATCAGTAACAGATTTTAGTTGAGAACGATCCATAAGCGTATCTTGTACATCAACTCCTATAATAAATTCGGCGCCTCTTTTTCGAATTTCATCTACAGGGTAGTTGTCTGTAACACCTCCGTCCGTAATTAATTTATTATCATACAAAACAGGGCTATATACTGTTGGTAAAGCTCCACTTGCTGCAATCACGTCAGGTAGCAATCCCTTATCGAAAATGACACCTTCACCCGTTTCTATATTGGTAGCGGTACAAAAGAAAGGAACAGGGAGTTTCGAAAAGTCTCGAATGTCTTTTACATGAGCGGTAACTCGAGAATAGAAATTATAGAAATTTTGTCCGTTAGAAATCCCTTTAGGCAAACTTGGCTTTCCATCAATTATAGGAAGTGTAAGGGCATATTTTTCTGAATCTTCTTTTTCGTAAAATGATTTGCGTCTTCTAGAGAGCTTATCTTGGATGAGGTCATCAAAATTGACCGTGTAGAATAGCGAATCGATTTGTTGCCCAGTGTAACCAGAAGCATAGAGGCCTCCAATTACAGCTCCCATACTAGAACCAGCTATATAGTCAAGTCGCACCCCAGCTTCATCTATCATTTTAAGAACGCCTATATGCGCTAATCCCTTGGCACCTCCACCACTAAGTACCAAACCTACTTTTATATCTTCGGTTTTTGTAGTTTTTTGAGAATAAAGAGGTTGCTTTCCTGAAAAGAAAAGAAATATAAGTCCAAGTACGCTTATTTTTAAATATTGCTGCAACCTAAAAAATACGAGATTCTTAATAGTAAATGTACTCTTTTTATACTAAGGTTGACTGTTATAAAATTCTAAAATTTTAACAGCCTTAGCATTACCCACTACTTCAGTTAGTTCTTGTTTAGTGGCTTTTTTAATACGTGCAACAGAGCGGAAGTGCTTTAAAAGTTCAACACTAGTCTTTTGACCAATACCTGGGATGTTCTCTAATTCGGTTTCGATCGCAGCTTTGCTGCGTTTTTGACGGTGGAACGTAATCCCAAAACGATGCGCTTCATTACGCATATGTTGAATGACCTTAAGACTTTCTGATTTTTTGTCGATATATAGAGGGTATTTGTCATCACGCTGTGATAAGTCTTTTGACTTTAAGCTACTTCTTCGCTAAGTAGTTGTCAATTTCAATTTCACCTAATACATTAACCATTGGATTGTCTACTAGCTCAACTCTTGTAATATAGCCTTCTTTCATCTAGATAATAATTTATCTATGAGTGAAGCGTTTTGTTGACATGAAAAAGCGCGAAGTCGTGAGACATTCGCGCAGCTTTCTTTTTAGATTTTAGTTACTCTTTGCGGAGCTGGTGACTGGGCATCAAACAATATGCATAAATTTTTAATCCTTTGTTTTCTTGACAATATTTGAGGGCATTCATAATTATGTTCTTTTGGCTAAGACGTGTAAATAAGTCTACCCAACCAACAGTTGTAATTGTAATAAAGTAACATTGATTGTCTTTTGCTTTATATTTTGTTGACATTTTTTAAGTAAATATAGGCATAGCGTTATTAGTATAAAAATATTAAAACTACTCTTAATGATGCTACCGTCTGGACACAAATATTTTTTTAACTTTCAGTTAAAAATTGCAGACGAGATATTTTGAAGATTTAAAGGATAAGCGATTGTTGAATAGAGGTAATTCTATTCTCAATCGCTTATTTAGTTCTAGTGTACATTCGATACGTCAGTT